>JAJDEJ010000064.1 GCA_029259815.1 Planctomycetaceae bacterium
CCCTGATTCTTCGCTGGCGCTTCAGAATCTGTCCCTCTCCCCTTGAGGGAGAGGGTAAGACATGGATCAACGATTGGGCTCGGTGAGGTATGGAGCGTCATTGCCGCCAGGCAAATTGAACTCGCCCTGATAGTTGGGGACGGTGAGGTTCGTGCCCTCTTGCGCGATCATCTGATATCCGAATCCGAAGACGAGCATCATACCCGCCAGCAACGTGGCGGCGATCAAAGCCGTTTTCGCGTTGAGGGGGATGCCTGCCAGATTCCAGTCGGGCAGGATGAAACGTCGATCGTCAATCGCCGTATCGCTCGAGGGGAGCGTGTCCCACTCACCATCGCGGTTCTGAGCAGCGGCGAATTCAACGTCATCGTCCAGTCGGGTGCGCTCGACAGCTGCGATGGCGGCAACCTCTTGCTGTTGACGGCGGGATTTCTTGCGACCTCGTTTCGGTTCTCGCGACGGAATATCAGTCGCGATCTCGTGGGCGACGCTGACGGCTACAAGGTCCGGCAAATTGGTCTCTGCCAGTGCTTCATCGAGATCAGCACTGGATGTGGTGATCGCTGGTGCGGCGACAACCGGCGGCAAGACGGCTTCGATTCCCTGCAGTCGTGCAACGATCTCCGGATGAGTGTGCTTCCAATCTTCGTCAGCGTTGTCGATCAGCCACTGACTGAGTTTCTCAGCGACCCCGGCAGCCGTCTGGTAACGATCCTCGGGCTGCTTCTGCATCATCCTGGCAAGAATCTCCGCAAGCGAGTCGGGGACGCCTTCACGCAGTCGTTGAACCGGCGGCGGTGCTTTCGTCTGGTGGGCTAACAATCGCTGAACGAGCGTCCCCTCCGTAAAGGGGGGCTGCCCGGTGAGGGCGAAGTACAATGTGCATCCCAAACTGTAAATGTCGGCCCGCTCGTCAACCACATGGCTGTCAACGGCCTGCTCGGGGGCGAGATAGTCCGCTGTGCCGAGCACCTTCTCATCATGCACGATGGTCAGTGACTCTTCGTCGGTCACATTGCAGAAACGCGCCAAGCCCAGGTCGGACAGTTTGACGACGCCCGTTTCGCTGATCAGCAGGTTGGCCGGCTTGATGTCGCGGTGCACGAGGCCGTTCTCGTGTGCATGAGCCAGTCCTTCGGCCCCTTGCCGAATGTACTCGACCGCTTCCACGATTGAGAACTCACCTTGTTCGACAAGCCGCTTCTCCAGACTCTTGCCTTCGATGTATTCCATCACGAGGAAGTGGATCTCTGTCCCCGCCTCGTCTTCCTGGCCGACATCATACGCGCGGACGATGTTCGGATGATCAAGGGCTGCGACCGCCTCGGCCTCTCGATGGAAGCGGCCCAGATAAGATGTGTCCTTCACTCGATGCGAGGGCAGCACCTTCACCGCACAGCGGCGCTTCATCATCACGTGTTGGGCCAGATACACCGAACTCATCTCGCCGCGACCCAGCAAGTCTTGCAGGCGATAGCGCCCGAGGATGAAACCTTTGAACTTTCCCTGCAGCAACTTGGCCACTTGCCACCGGGTGACAAGCTCGCGTTCGACCAACGCGTCTGCGATGGCCTCGGAGCTCTGCATGTCGACATCGGTCGACCGCAAATCATGAAGTGCTGCGTCCAGCCGATCGAGGTCGACCAGCCCGCTTCGGCGGATGCCGGACAGGAACGAGTCGGGAGTCAGTTTAATGGCCATCTCACACCGTTTCAGCGAGTGATCTCTCACCCATTGTCATCATCACGACACCGTCCGGGCCGGCAGATCGCCCGTGTCGCTCGTGAGACCGACGTTGATTCTCGTCTCATTGTTTGTTCCGTCAACAACCCATTGCAACGCGGATTAACGTCAAACCTGATGAAGGGTACGTGTTAGGATCGCTCTGGCAGGAATAATCGTCACAGCCTTGATCGACACCGTGTGGAACGGGCGAAGGTTCAACGTTCCTCCATTCCGGGGCGTCTCCTGAGGCAGTATCACAGAGTGGACAGCACTGTTCTTTCGGAGAGGAATCCATGACGATCGTCCAGCAAGGGGATCGCGTCCGTGTCCACTACACATCCAAGTCTCTGGAGGGAAGTGTGATCGAAACGTCTCGCAATCGCGAGCCTCTGGAATTCACAGCAGGCGGAGAGGGTGTCATCGCAGGGCTGAGTGGGGGCGTGATCGGCATGGCCGTCGGTGAATCGCGAGAACTGACTGTGCCGGCTGAGCAGGCGTTTGGTCGCCACAATCCCGATCTGATTCAAGCGACACCACTGTCTCTTCTCCCCGAAGACCTTCAGGCGGGAGACCAACTCACCGCGACGGTCGACGGCATCGGACTCGACGTCTGGGTCCAGCGGATGGGGGAAGAGGAAGCCGTGATCGACGCCAATCATCCTCTGGGGGGTGAGACGCTGGTGGTTGAAGTCGAGATCGTCGGGTATGAGCCGTCACAGCACTAAGACGGCGATTTTCATTGATGAGCCGATCAGAATGACTCTGTGGTGAAGACTTCAGATTCGTCTCTGCATCGCGATGTCAATTGGGTGGTGTAATCAATTGAGTGGTGTCACGATGTCAATTGATGATCGCCATGATCAATCACCCATCACCACGTCATTCCCGCACCCATCACCACGTCATTCCCGCGCAGGCGGGAATCCAGCAACGGCGGGTAAGTCATTTGAGTGAGTCCCGGTGCTGACGCCATCTGGATTCCCGCCTGCGCGGGAATGACAGAGGCCACGGGAATGACGGAGGCTAAAAGAGGTCGTCGAGGACATGCGACGTGCGACCGCGAATTTGCTGGACGCGTTCGCTTTGATGTTCGGCCTCCTGATGTCGATCGGCCTTGTGGAGCAGGTCTGCGTACTTCTCCAAGACTGAAGCGACGTCGTCGTGCATGGGACCGTACGTGTCCTCCACAATACGAACGGACCGCTGCATCAACTTCTCCGCCTGATCGAAACGATTCTGCAAGGCGTAAACACCTGCCAGACTCTCAATGTGTTTGGCAGTTTCCGGACTGTCGGGCCCGTACTTGCGTTCGGTCAATTCGAGTGAGCGCACCAGTAATGGTGCGGCATCGTCGTATCGCTCGAGGAGGTAGTACACCCATGCTAATCGGCTCAGCACGGGTGCCATCCGGTCATTGTCTTCTCCGTAATTGTCCTCAATGAGACGCTGCTGTTTTGCCAGGAACTCTTCCGCCCGCTTGGGATCTTTGAGCTCGCAACAAACATCAGCCATGCGGGCCAGGGTTTCGCCATACAAATCGATGTCGACCGCCGGTCGATCCCAGCCTCCAGGGATGTCACAGATGGAGAGGGCCCGAGTCAGTAAACGTTCGGCTTCACTTGATGCGCGGCGATTGTGAAGGACGGCTCCCAACTCGCTGAGGCATTCGGCGACCTGCGGATGATCCGCCCCATGACATTGCTCTCGGGCGGTCAGACATTCCCGCAGCAAGGGCTCTGCCAATTCGTTTCTGCCTGTCTGAGAATACAGCCGCCCCAGTAACAGCGAGGCTTCCGCGTTCTCCAGAGGATTCCCGCCCGATTGATCCCGCAGGGCTGTCGTCGCAGCGACCAACAACTCTTCAGCTTCATTTCGTTTCCCTTCGAGTAGATAGAGTTCAGCCAGGGCCATCGCATTGCGAGCTCGGTGGCGGTGATGAGGGACCAGCTTGAGATTCTGGATGCCCCGTGCTTTCAGCAGCAGCAACTCGGCCTTTGCTCGGCTGCCGCCCTGGAGTTCGACCCGTCCCAGCAGCGTATAGACAGCAGCCGTCTGAGCACTCTGCTCACCATACACCTTCCGGCAGACATCCAATGAGCGATCCAACAGATCCTTCGCTGCTTCGAAGCTTCCCTGACGAAGTCGCACCTCGGCCAGATTGTTCAAGGTCGCTGCAATGTGGGGATGCGTCGCCGAGAGACATCGCTCACGGATGGCCAACGACTTCTCGAACAGTTTGGCTGCTTGATCGAATTTGCGGCGCTGCAGGAGAACGTACCCCAAATTGCTTTGACTCTGGGCCACCAACGGATGCTGATCTCCCAGCGACTCTTCACGGAGGGCGAGTGCCTCTCGCAGCGAATCTTCTGCACCGCTGTAGCGGCCTTGTGCGCGCCACACATCTCCCAGATTGTTCAGTGCAGTCGCAATGCCTGGTCGGTTGATCTCCTTGGCCTGTCGTTTGGCATCGAGGTCACGATGGAACTGGAACTCGGCTTCCTCGTAGAGCCCCTTGGCGACATAGACAGCTGCCAGATTGTTCCGCGTGCGCGCGAGTTGTGCGTCCGTGTGCCGCAGCCGTTTTTGTTGAATCATCAACGCTCTCTCGAGTAATCGCCGAGCCGGATCGTGTTTCGCCTGTGCGTAAAGCATCTCCGCGAGATCATTCAGCACTCGGGCGACTTCGGGATGATGAGCCCCATAGATTGATTCGTAGATCGTGAGTGTCCGACGGAACAGCGGCTCGGCTGAGAGGTAGTCGCCACGACTGCCTTTGACGACCGCCAGTCGATTCGCCACTTCGCCCACAAGACGATGATGCGGACCTAGCGTCGCCTCTCTCACTCGCAGCACACGTGCGAACAAGGGCTCGGCCTCGGCAAAGCGACCTTGTCCGAGATAGAGTTCGCCCAGCAGATTCGTGGGGACAGCCGTGTTGGACTCGCCGATCGACTCCGACTCATCTCGAATCCGGAGATCCTCGCACAAGATCCTTTCAGCGTCGCCGTATTTCTCAGCTGAGAAGTACGCTCGCCCGAGCACGGTACGAATTTTCAGCAATTGAGGATCATCCTCCGGGAGAACGCTTGAGAGTATTTGTAACGATTCTTCCAGCGTCGAGAGGGCTTCCTCGACCTGATTGATGCCGAGGAGGTAACTGCCACGCAATGACAGTAAGATTCCTCTCTCCTCTTCAGTGGCGTGATCCAGCCGCTGCAACTGAACCTCGGCTCTTGCCAAACGTGTCCGCGCACGATCGAGCAGACTTTCCGCAAGATCGGTCTCTAACATCCGCATCGTCAGATGCAGGACACGGTGCGACTGGAGCGTGGGCAACATTCTGAGGACCGCCAACGCCTGCCGGTAGCCACGGCGGGCGTGGCGGAACTGTTGATGTTGCCGATAGAAGTCGGCGACTCGTTCCAACTCATCCGCGACCAGTGGATCGTCTTCTCCCTTGATCGACCAATGCAGATTAAGTGCTGCGAGACTCATGGAAATCGCAGATCCCGTCGCACCAATTCCAGCACACCGATTCGCTGTGAGCGATAGCAGCCGGGCTGCCAGTTCGGGTTGCTCACTTCGAGTCAGACGACTGCAAACTGCATGGGCGTGAAGCGTTTGCTCCGGATGGCGGTCACCCGGATCGACCTCTGCTTGTTCAAGGGCGTCGACAAGACCTTCCAAAAGAGAGGGCATGATCTTGCGGCGTTCTGCGGTTCCCTTGAATTGTTCCCTGAGGACCAACTGTACCTGAGGATGCATCGAGTATTCGCTTGCGTCGGGAGATTCGACGAGCAATCCAAAGTCGTTGAGCAGTGACAGGCTGCGTCGGAGTGATTCATCGTTGGCTGCCAAATCACGAGCGAGCAGCTTGGCCAGCAGGGAAACGGTGATTCGCTCGGCATCCAGGAACGAACAGGCCCGCAGCAGCAACTCCGACTGAGGAGATAACGAACGGCATTGGGCCACGGAATACTCCACGATACGGCAATTCCGACGCTTGATCCGGGCGGCTGCCGTTTGTTCTGTCGATGGGATCTCGGCGGTCGTCGAAGTCGCGACTTCAATCAATTCTTGCAGCAACTCAGCCGGATCTCTTTGAGTTCCACGAAGTGCACCCGCCATCAGACTGACCGTCAGTGCATGTCGTCCGCAATAGTCGATCACGCGATGCACGGTCTTCTCATCAATCTTCGCACCCTCGCAGACCGCAGAAGCCAGACATGTGAACGACTCATCGAAGGAAAACCTCGGCATGGCCAGGGATTCACCCAGCTTGAGATCAGGCGGTGCAACGGTCGAGGGGATGAGGACGACATGCCCTCGCAGACTCTCTTTGGTGAGTTGTTCGGCGTACTCCCAATGCTGGGCATCGTCCAAAATGAGCAGCCAATCGTCTTCTCTTTCCAGCCACAGCAGCACACCTGAAAGCGGGTCACCCGGTTGACGGACGAATCGCTCGGCTAGTCCTAACGTGGTCGCAATGTCGACGAGCCCACCACGAAAAACACTCTCTGAATCACACCGTAAGCGGAACGTATACCCGTAGTCGTCTCCGTAACGATCGGCATATTGATCGGAAAGCGTGGTGCGTCCATCACCAGCATGCTCAGTCGGCTGCCCAAGCACGACGCGCCCCGACTGAACCAACCGCTGCCGCATCTGCGACAACAGCTGATCGCGGCCCACCACAGGACGATCTGAAACGTGCATGAAGGAAACAACGGATTGGAGTCTGACGGATCAGTTGTGGCCGTACCACTCATGATAACGGGAACAGGCAGGGTCTCCCAACAGGATCGCTGCCACAATCGAGACATCCTCCCTGAATCATCTCGCAGAGCAGGGCAGAGCGGGAAGACGTTCAATGCAGCAAATGGTCATCTGGCAGTCCATTCTCTGGTTCGGGTAACGTCGGGAACGGCTCGGGTGGCTCTCCCGACTGCAATGCGCGCATGCCGTTTCTCAGGGCGGACAACTCAACACGACACCATTCAATCGTTGATGCCGATTCAGAATGAGAGGCTTCTGAACCCAACGAGTCCCGCAGCCGCCTGATGCGTTTCTCCAGTTCTTCCTGATTGTCCGGCAGACTCTCCTTGTCAGCGATCTCCTGCAACCGTCTCTCGAACTGAATGAGTTCCGACATCAGGGACGCCCGAGTGGGTTGAATGTACTGCTCACGAACATCTCTCAACAAGTCCCTTTGCTCGCTGGAGTCCCACACGTCCAACTCCAAAAGTCGATCGGTTGCAATCCGATCGCCCGACTCGCATCGAACCTGAAATGCCGTCTGCCAATCCGGTTGAGGGTCGGCGAGAAATTGGAGGATGCGGCCCTGAACAGTCACTGCGTCCATCGGCGGTTCCCAACGTTCATCCAGACGCATGCCGGGAATCTTGAAAAGTTCTGCACTCAACAGATGTCGTGGATCTGGTTCCGACGGATCGACTGGCTCTGTGGGGTCCACCATCTCTCGCAGTTGATGCACGGCTCGCAACAAGCAGGTGACACCTGCCGCCACGACAGTTGACTGCGACTGTTCCCTCACTCCCTCAAGCTCACGGACCACGGCTTCATGTCGATCCAACACTTCAGATCGCAACTCCTCAGCGGCCTGTGGAAGGAAAAAGTCTGCCTCATCAGCTGAGCTGGAATGGAGTCCCACCCACCGTTGAGCATACGCCATCGCCTCTCGCAACACGTTTCGCATCGCGGGATGCGGCAGTCGGATCAATCCGTCGCTGTCCGTATCGCCATCACTCTCTGCCCATATCCCTTCCCGCAGACTGCCCGACAACCGGCGCACCTCGGCTTTGACCTCGGGGACCATTTCGCTCTCCCCGTCTCGCACAGGCCC
Source organism: Planctomycetaceae bacterium (assembly GCA_029259815.1). Taxonomy (GTDB): domain Bacteria; phylum Planctomycetota; class Planctomycetia; order Planctomycetales; family Planctomycetaceae; genus JAHBXU01. Next base: position 7,589 of record JAJDEJ010000064.1, read on the forward strand.
GATGATCTTCTCGGATAGACGCAGAGTTTGTTGCCACTTCTGCCAACGGCGAACATGGAGGGAATGACGAACCGCCGACCCGGTCTTCACGCTCCAATTCGCATGCAGAAACAGCTGCTTGACCGGCGCGTACTCGATCGTGCGTTCCGCTAGCAACTCGCTCCACTGACGAACCTCAGCCTGAAGGGCACATAAGTGATCTTCTCGACTGAGATTTGATTGTCGCTTCGTGAACAACGCCGGCATCAACCCCTGCAAACGTTCTCCAAACGTCGCAATGCGCGCACAGTAGTTGTCCAACTCGATGCAGTCCGTGTTGAGCGTGAACGACCTCAGGATCGCCGCAGCCCGTGTCCCCGGCGAGACGACTGAGGGGCGAAGTGTCGCTGCTCGCACAAAGAAACCGAGCCCTTCTCGCCGGTCATTCGAGAGGTCGTGCCAAATACGCTCGTGACAGTGTGACAACGTTTCTTCGATCATTGCCGCCAGCCGTCCGCGCACGAACGTCACATGGGGAGCGATCGTCATTGCCTCCAGTAACCACGATGGCAGAAAGGGCACCTGCAACTCACCACGAGCCTCTTGGCCGCGCGCGACATAGGTTGCTAACCCCAGACGATCATCGGCTGCCAAATGCAAAATGACATCGGACACATGCCGATCGCGGTACAGCGCCGCTTCGGAGCGAACCGCCCGAGCAGCTACTTGAACCGGCCCGCCATCGTGCAGAGATGTCTTTGGCATCGCGTCAACGTTCTCCGATCGCTCAGACACGGTTTCGTCACGCGAATCTTCGTCTTCCGCGACGTCATCGAAGACGGCAGATTTGAGTTCCTGCCACTCAGCTGATTGATCCTTAATCAATGCCGGCCCTTGTGACTCGACCACCGCTTCGGAAGCATCAAAGATCGACTCGTCCGACCTCTCATCGACCGACTCATCATGCAGGGCCAACTCCGGAATCCCAGACTTCAAGAGAGTCAATCGCGGCGAGTCACTGTAAAATGAGTCACTGTGATCGGACTCGAATTCACTTCTCTCCTCGGTGTCGTCTCTCTCGACAGATAGTGTCACGACTTCGTTCATCGGTTGATACCCGTCATCCATCGGCAGCAAATCGGCCTCGCTATCGTTCTCCGCCGGTGTGTCCGCGACAACTTTTCCGTCCCGCGTGACAGTGATGACCGTGACTTTGTTTTCATGTGACGCTTCTTCAGCAATCTTCACAGCAGGCAGATGTTGCTTGCCTTCGATCGTGAGACGTCCTCGCACCGCGGCTGTGGCGATCAATGTCCCGTAGGCTTTGGCAACCCTCTCCTGAAGTTGGGCCCAATCCCTGTCTGACAATCGGTCTCCATCACGAATCAACGACAGCAGAGCATTGCCGGCATGCGTCCCCTCCACCAGTTGATCGACTACCGGACCGGCCTCTGGATTATTCAGCATGTCTTCGAGAACCCGCATCTCGCGGTGGATGTTCCGCAACTCGGGCGAGTCGGTCCCATCCGCCAACTGAATCTCCTGCAGCCTGTGCAAGATAACCTTGGCCTGCTCTCGGTTCTGATGGAATTCGAGCTTTTCGGCCAGTCCATGTAGCTTCAGGGACTCCGACGAACTCGCCCCATTGACGTCCGCATCGTCGGAGGACAAGTGTCGATCGAGTGTGTCCCAGTCATGCAGAAGTTGTGACAAATGATCTTCGACCGCTCCATCGAGGGCTCCGGTTTTCTTGAGTTCCTTGCCCACATCGTTCAGCCGTTCCGCGAGACGCTCCGCGTCCTGCTGGAGCCGGATGAATTCCAGCCGCATTGTGACGTAGTCCTGTGCCATCGTTGCCAATTCCCCTCAAAGGCGAGAACCTTGCCTCGCAATGTCCTCAATCTTCCTCGTCCTCAGCCGAGATCGAGTGGATGCTCTCCCCATCAACCAGTTGATGAGCCAGCTCTCCCCCAGTGGTTTCTACGGCAGGCGGATTTGTCCCTGCCGACGCCGAGTTCGACAGTGGCGCTGAGCCTTCGGCTGTCGCTTCCTCCAGTTGGTCCACCAGAAGTTTGTAAACCTCCAATTGCACTTCCGGCGACTGGAACGAATTCACCACCGCTGCCATCGACGGCAGGTTGGTCAGAAGTTTGCGATACTTGTGAGAGCTCATCATCGTGTCCTCGAACGTGAAACCATCAGGTCTAGTGACATCAGGTCTAGCGAATTGTCTCGAAAGCTGCCTGGTGGGGCAGGGGACCTGAAGGCCGTATTGCGTCAATCAATCTCCCACTGAGGGAATCCGTCCTCACCCGGTCTTCCAAGTCACATCGCCGAAGTCTCCGCATCGAACGTCAGCCGTCCCCGTGCAGCGACGATCGAAACCTCTCGACCATACGCATCACACAAATTCTCCATAAACTCATGCCACTGTTGATCAGTCAGCTGTTCCGTGGCACCGGCCAATTGCACCAACTGAGACAACGGGTGTACTCCCGCAGACAATTCATTCACGACTTGCAGATCAACGTCCGGCCAGGACGACAGCCGCTGCTTGATGATCTCTGCGTCATCGAACACAGCATGCAAATCCTCCGACACCGAACCATCTCGCCGACGCAGCTTGAGCACTTGGTCGAGCACGCTCAACGACTTCTCGACCCGACGCCCCCAGTCCAGTCGCCGACGCAGATCGTCCAGCGACAGGTCTCCGGATTCCCCGTTTTCAGACTCAACGTCTGTCTCGATCAAACCCAAGTCACACGCGACAGAACAGAACTCAGACCGAAATGTCGCCAAGTCGTTGAGCAGCCGAATCGGGGGACGTTCGCCATAGCGAGTCAGACGCTCAGCCACCGCCTCCAGATGGTCGGCCAGACGTTCCCGACGCGTCGCCAGTTGATCCAGTCGGAATTCCAAGTCGTCAAAGTCGGCTTTCACCATGTCTCCTCGCTCAACCACTTCCATCAGGATTTCCAGAGTGGTCTCAAAACGACCAGTTATCGAGGGTGGCGGGGTCAGGAGCGAAACGGATGGCCCTGCGAACACAGGACCGGGCCTGCCCGTCGGTCAGACCTGGCCACCACCGTTATCGATTTTGAAACAACTTTCAGGGTCATGGGACAACTCCAATGGTGACGAATCGATATGAAGAAGATCACGGATTCGTTGGTGCGGGACTCACGTCACCAACAATTAGAGGGACCAGAGGCGACCTGAGTCCACGACTCTTGTTCGTTCCCAGCAGTCTCTCACCAGTTGGCAGAAGACGTGACGAAAGTGCGGAATGTATCGATCATCCGATTGGTTTCATCCCGATTCGATGTGGCCCGATGGATGTGCTCGTCGGTGGCGGGACGCTCGACGTTTTCGCCCGTGGGGACTTGGATGTCAGTTGTGGTCGCTGCGAAAACGTCGGGTGGACCCTCCCGAGTTCGGGACAGCCCCGAGGGTCCACCCGCTTTTTCGGCAGTCACCTTGCAAGGTCATGCACTGCGGTGCGGGCCGAAAAAGCGAGCGTCCCCGGCCACCACCATCGAGCGGATGCACCCGCCTGCCAAGGTGCCCGACACAAGAGATGACATCTCAGCATGACTTTGCCACAATGCCGGGAGTCCTCCGCCCGCTCGGCAAACACGATATCCAACCGACCCCGCGATGATGGCTCCCTACTTACTCGCTGACGACTACGTACCAGTCGAAGCCCCCTATGATTCCTGGGAGCCGGGGTTCAACCTCTGGGACTTTCTCGTCTATGGATCGTCACCGTGGCTGTTTCTTGATTTGGTTGTCTGGGGGTTCGTCATCTGGATGGCCGTTTCGTGCTACAGAAATGACCCGGATCGCTTCATCTGGCTGTGGCTGATCATCATCTTTAAGCCCATCGCAGCCATCATTTACTTCTTCGCCCGCTGGCTCCCCGGGGCGAACGTCAAGGCTCCCGGCTTCATGCACAAGCTGACCCGCAAGCGTGAGATCAACCGACTACAGATCGCCGCCCAGCAGATCGGCAACCCGCATCAGTTCATCGAGCTGGGCGACGCGCTCCGCGAAACGGGGCAGTGGGACCAGTCCCTCAACGCCTACCTCAAAGCTCTCAACAAAGACCCGGAGAATCCCCAAGCCCTGTGGGGAGCCGCCTGCGGTCAGTTCCGCAGCAAGCAGTTCGAGGTGGCCCACGACAACCTCGCCAAGCTGCTCGCCATCGACCCCGCCTACAAGTTCGGCGACGTTTCACTGCTGTTCGGCAAGACACTCCACGCCTTGGATCGCTCGAACGAAGCCCGCGCTCACCTCGAAGGCCACATCAAACGCTGGCGACACCCCGAAGCACTCCACCTCCTCGCCAGCCTCTACGCCGACAACGGCCAAACCGCCGCTGCCCGCGAGCAACTCCAGTCCCTGATCATGGACATCGAAGCCAGCCCCTCCGCCATCGCTCGCAAGCAGACCGCCTGGAAACGCAAAGCCAAAACCATGCTCCGCAGGCTGCCCAAAGACGCATCGTGAGAACTCTCACTTGTTCGGCAGGTTCTTTTCACCGCGACGCTGAGTCGCGGAGATGACGCGGAGGGCCAATTGGTGTCTGAAAAGCTTCTCGATCAGTTCATCATCACACAGAGACGTTGCTCAAAGAAATTGGCTGCGAATCCATAAAAGACTCTCCGCGCTTCCTCCGCGTCTCTGCGCCTCCGCGGTGAAAAACAACATCGCGTAGACCCCCACCAATTGTACGACTCCTCCGGTTCGTAACGATCACATGTTGCTCAAAGGCAACGTTCTCGCCTCTCACTGCCAGCACCCCCGCGTTCTGGGTGTATCCTTCATGTGTCAAACCGGAGAGTCTGCGCTGACTTTGGCGAATGTGATCGAAAATTGAGATTGGTGATCGATATTGATTGCTTTTGACGTATTATGACGCCATAATTCACACACAGAGATACTAGGAGCGATTGGAGAATGCCCCATGCTCGTCGATCAACGACGCGACATGATTCTGGAAACAGTTGAATCAAAAGGGTTTGTGTCTCTCCAGCAGCTTGTCGAGGAATATGGAGCCAGCGAATCAACCGTTCGACGGGATTTGGAGCATCTTGACAGGATCGGTCAGATCAGAAGGACAAGAGGCGGAGCCACTTACGTCGGCGAGTCCCTCACGGGATTCGATGTTCGACAGAGTCAGGCGACAGGAGAGAAACAACGAATCGGTCGAAAGACGGCCGCGCTGATCGAATCAGGAGAGACGGTCCTCCTCGATGGAGGCACCACGACCCTGGAGGTCGCCCGTCATCTGGGCAGCAAACACCTACAAGTTGTGACGAACTCACTCCCCACAGCCAACATGCTGGTGGGAGCATCCAATATCGAACTCATTTTTCTGGGCGGCTACGTCTATCCCAAGACGGGGGTCGCTCTCGGGGGTCTCACGGTTGAGGCACTCAAAGGAGTGCATGCTCGCCGGCTCGTCATGAGCGTGGGGGGCATCACGGAGGCGGGGCTGTTCAACAGCAACTCGCTGCTCGTCGAAACCGAGCGGCAGATGATGGAGGCAGCCGACGAAGTCATCGTCGTCACCGACAGCGGCAAACTGGGGCACTCAGAACTCGCCCACCTTTGCCCATTAAAAGACGTCGACCGCATGGTGGTCGACAAAGGCATCACGGACGAATGGAAGGAGATCGTGAAGGACCACGGCATCGAACTGATCATCGCCAACTAAGCCCACGGGTCACACCCCGTGGGTCCAATCCTTCATGACAACGACCCTCGCCCGAGCCGACGTCGAACGTGTCGTCCGAGACATCCTCTCGCGACGCGTCTCGCTCAATGGACCACCGGCATCGAACAAGCCGAACCCGCTCGTCGTCAACATCTCCGCGCGGCACTGCCACCTCACTGAAGAGCACGTTGAGATCCTCTTCGGCAAAGGTCGCACGCTGACGCCGGTCAAGGATCTCTATCAGGACGGCTACTATGCCGCCGAAGAGACGGTCGCCATCGTCGGCCCACGACGTCGCATCCTCCCGGAGGTCCGCGTCCTCGGCCCCTGCCGCGGCGACTCACAAGTCGAACTCGCTTTCACTGACAGCATCTCGCTCGGCCTCGATATCCCGGTCCGCATCAGCGGCGACATCCAGGGCACGCCCGGCTGTCTGCTCGTCGGCCCCGCCGGCTCACTCGAACTCAAACAGGGCGTCATCCGCGCCATGCGACACGTCCACATGTCGCCCGCCGACATGGCCCACCACGGAGTCCAAGACAAAGACCTGATGCACCTCCGCATCGAATCCCCCGGCTGCACGACCCTGTTAGAGAACGTCTCGGTCCGAGGCGGCGACGAAAAAATCAAACTCGAAGTCCATCTCGACACAGACGAGGGCAACGCAATCAACCTGGAAAATGCAACGAACGTGGAGCTCATTAAGCCGCACGGTTGTGCATGCGGAATGTAACAAACAGCAAGTGTCAAATCCCAAACAAAACTCAACTTCCAAACGACAATGCTCCCTGCCTTGAGTCATTGTGTTTTGAGATTTGTTTGAGATTTGCAACTTGTGACTTGCAACTTAATTCCACTCTTACCGGAGACCTGAAAGATGGCGAAAACAATGGAAGCCCTCGGAATGATCGAGACGAAAGGGCTCGTCTGTATGATCGAAGCTGCTGACGCAGCACTCAAAGCGGCCAATGTTCAGCTCAACGGCTGGGAGAAGGTCGGCAGCGGTCTCGTGACCATCTTCATGTATGGAGACGTCGCCGCTGTGAAGGCAGCCGTCGATGCGGGGGCAAGTGCCGCCAGCAAGATCGGCGAGGTCGTCAGCGTGCAGGTCATTCCGCGTCCGCACGAAGAACTCGTCAGCGTGTTGCCGGCCATGAAAGCTGGCAAGTAGGGACACGTCACGTTGGACCCACGGGGCGTAGCCCGTGGGCTTGAACCATCAACTATCAACCATCAACGATAAACCAATCATGAACGAAGCCATCGGACTCATTGAAACCAAGGGCCTCATCGCCCAGATCGAAGCGGCTGACGCCATGCTCAAGGCAGCCAACGTTACGCTCGTCAAACAGGTGCAAATCGGCGGTGCGTATGTCACCACCATCATCAAAGGCGACGTCGGCTCCGTCCGCGCCGCAGTCGATGCCGGTGCCAGTGCCGCCAGCAAAGTCGGTGAACTCGTCAGCGCCCACCTGATCCCTCGCCCGACCGACGGATTGATGGAGAACTTCTGAGGAAAAGGTCTCAATCGGCAAGTGTCAAACATCAAACAAGGTAACAAGTATCAAGGACCAATCTTGAAGACTTGTCATTTTGAGCTTGTTTGAGATTTGCGACTTGAGGTTTGACACTTCACGGATCTCGTCGAATGGAGCAGACAAAGTGATCGTTCTCGTTGCCAATCTCGGATCGACCAGCTTCAAGTATCGGCTGTTCGATATGCAGACGGAGTCGCAGTTGGCTCGGGGGGGGATTGATCGGATCGGCGAGGATGCGGATTCGAACTGTTTCGTCGAGATTGGAGACAATCGCCAGGAAGTGCAGACACGCATTGCTGACCATGCGGCGGCGGTGCAAATGTGTCTCGAACAGTTGACGGACAGCGAACACGGATGCCTGTCGTCAGTTGAGGATGTTGCGGCGATTGGATTCAAGGCGGTGTTCGCTGGCAAACTGAGTGGCGTGCGGATTGTGGATGACAATCTGCTCGACACGATGGAGGCCCTCGCGGACGTGGCACCAGCTCACAACCCGCCGTATGCGAAAGCCATGCGACAGTTGCGAGCAGCCTTTCCGACGATCCCCTTGGTCGCCGCACTGGAGACGGCGTTCCACGAAACGATTGCACCCGAGTATCGCACGTATGCGGTGCCCTACGAATGGCAGGAGCAGTACGAAGTGCGGCGATGGGGGTTTCACGGAGCGAGCCATCGCTACATCGGCGGACGCATGGCGGAGATCACCGGGCGGGACGACCTCAAGGTCATTTCGTGCCACCTCGGCGGCAGCAGCAGTATTTGTGCAATGGAAGGGGGCGAATCACGGTCCAACTCACTCGGCATGACGCCACAGTCGGGCCTCCCACAGAACAACCGTGTGGGTGACTTTGATCCCTATGCACTGCGACTGGTCAAACGATTGACAGGAAAAGATTACGACACACTCCTGGACGAACTCGCCACGCAAGGCGGCTTGCTCGGCATGAGCGGCGTCTCCAACGACGCACGTGACATCGAGGAAGCGGCGGAGCAGGGCAACCCACGAGCCGACCTGGCCCTCAAGGTCTACACGGCAGACATCAAACGATACATCGGCCAATACCTCGCCGTGCTGAATGGAGCGGACGCAATCGTTTTTACCGGCGGCATTGGTGAGAACAGTGAGCGAGTGCGGCAGGACGTGTGTGCCGACATGGACTTCGTCGGACTGAAGCTGGCGGAGTCCAGTGTCCAGAGTCCAGAGTCCAGTGTGGAGTTACTGGACGGCGAACGACGGATCTCAGCGGGTGACAGCCGTATCGACATCTGGGTCGTGCCGACGAACGAAGAGATCGTCGTCGCACGGCAGACAGTGGCGGTGGTGAAGTAGCAAACATCAAGTTGCAAATGACAAACAAGTCACAATGAACAAGTCTCCAAGGAGTGAGTGATGGCGACCGGAGATGCCAAACCGACTTACGACTTGGAGGAACGGACATTTGAGTTTGCGAAATCAGTGCGGGCCTTCGTGAAGCGTCTGCCCCATACGATTTCGAATGCAGAAGACGTGAAGCAAGTCGTCAGGTCATCGGGCTCGGTTGGTGCGAACTACATCGAGTCTCAGGAATCACTCAGCAAGAAAGACTTCCGAATGCGTGCGAGGATCGCTCGCAAGGAGGCGAAAGAATCTCGCTACTGGCTGCGGTTGCTCAACACGAACGAAGACGAAGCACTCGACCGCGAACGCGACCGATTGATCCAGGAATCAACCGAACTCCTCAAAATCCTCAGCGCCATCATCAACAAGTCCACTCCCTGATCATTTGAACCTTGTCCTTTTGGTTCTTGTTTGAAATTTGTCACTTACATTTTGAGCCTTAACCAACATGTTCCTCGCACGCATCACCGGCAATGTCACCGCGACGCAGAAGGTGCCCGTCATGACGGGTCACACACTGTTTGTCGTGGAGCCATTACGAGTTAATGAGAAATCAAAGAAGGATCTGCAACCGACGGGTCGAACGTTCATCGCCGTCGATACGGTCGGAGCCGGCGAGGGCGAAGTCGTGATGATCGTGCAGGGGTCCAGTGCCCGCTTCACGGATGAGACGAACAAACTGCCAATCGATTGTGCCATCATTGGCATCGTCGACAACGTGCGAGTCGCGGATGTGGACGTTTACGACAGTGCCAACTGACTGGAACAACCGTGTCGCAACAGACATCCAACCTGGAACAGACCGTTCGCGGGATGCAGATCATCACGGCTGCACTCGTGTTGGGAGTGGTGGTCTTTGCTGCCATCGCAGTGTTCGTGGTTGGTGCGATGAACGAAGAATCGAGCGGTGTCATTGTCAGTGCAGTTGGTCTCGTCTGGTCTGCCCTCGCATTTGTGATGCACTTGGTCGTTCCAGCGATCATGACAAGACAGCTGAGCCGAGGTGGGAATCGCGAACAACTCTACGGAGCATATCGAGCCAAAACGATCGTGGGACTCGCCCTGCTGGAGGGGGCCGCGTTCTTCAACATTGTTGCCCTCATCATCGAACACAACTGGTGGTCACTGGCCATCGCAGGTGGACTCGTCTTCTGGATGCTGTCTGCCTTTCCATCAACGACCAAAGTTGAACACTGGGTCGAGACACAACTCATGCAATCGGGAGCCGAGTGAGAACCCCTATGAACGCAACCGCTATCCGCACCATCGTTGAAGAAGTCCTGACCGAACTCGGCAAGAGTTCGACGTCGCCAACCAATGGCCATCAGCCGTCTGCGAACGGTCACGGCATCCCTGTGATGTCAGCGACGAACGGCCATTTCAAATCTGAGATTTCAGATTTCAAATCTCAGAGTGGGTCCGACGGCGTGTTCGACACGGTCGACGACGCGGTCGCAGCGGCGACAGATGCGTTTCGCCAACTCTCGCTCCGGCCAATCGCTGATCGCACTCAAGTTGTACAGATCGTGAAGGACCTCTGTGAGCAGAATGCTGAAGCGTGGGGCAGGGCCGAACTGGAAGAGACGAAGATCGGACGGCTCGATCACAAGATCGAGAAACTCAAGATTATCAAGCTGGTGCCGGGCACAGAGTATCTCAAGACGGACGCCTGGAGTGGCGACGGAGGCATCACGCTGGAGGAGTACGCTCCGTTCGGCGTCATCGGTGCCATCACGCCGGTGACGCACTCGCTGCCGACGCTCGCCGGCAATGTGGTCAACATGGTCGCGGCGGGAAACACGATGGTCGTCAACCCGCACCCCGCCGGTGCCCGCATCGCCTGTGAGGGTGTGCGAGCCTTCAACCGGGCCTTCAAGGCGGCGATCGGCATCGACAATCTCGTGACCATCATCGGTAACCCGACGATCGAGTCAGCCGATGAGATCTTCAAACATCGCGGCGTCCGCATGCTGTGCGTGACGGGCGGACCGGCTGTCGCACGAGCCGCGCTCAACAGCGGCAAGAAAGCCGTCGTCGCCGGGCCGGGCAATCCGCCGGTCGTCGTCGACGAGTCGGCTGACATCGAGCATGCGGCCAAGTCGATCATCGCCGGAGCAGCGTACGACAACAACCTGCTGTGCATCGGCGAGAAGGAGGTGTTCGCGGTCAACAGCATCTTCGACGGCCTGATGAACGCGATGGGTCAGCATGGCGGTTTCCGACTGAATCCCCAACAAATCGATGCCCTCACCCGAGCCGCCTTCTCGCCACCCAAGGAGCCGGGCGGACATGCGGTCCTCAACCGGGACCTTGTCGGCAAGGACGCAGCCGTGCTGGCACAGGCGATCGGCGTGCAAGTCCCCGCCGGCACTGAAGTGCTGTACGGCGAGACTGACACGTCGAATCCATTCGTCCCCGAAGAACAAATGATGCCGTTCGTGCCGTTCGTCCGCTGCCGCGATGCGATGCACGCGATCGAACTGGCCCACGAATTCGAGCACGGCTTCGGTCACACGGGCATCATCCACTCCCGCAACGTCCACAACATGACGGTCATGGGCCGCCTGATGAACACGACCCTGTTCGTCAAGAACGGTCCATCGATGGCGGGTCTTGGTCTCGGTGGCGAAGGGTATCTGTCCTTCAGCGTTGCGACACCGACGGGAGAAGGAGTCACGAATCCACTGACGTTCACGCGGTCGCGACGCTGTGTGATGGTGGATGAACTCAGGGTTGTTTGAATTTGAAATCTCAAATTTGAAATCACAAATGAACCGCGCAAAAGTCATCGGCACGACGACTGCCACGATCAAGCACGACGCCCTTAACGGGTGGACGATGCTCGTCGTGCAGCCGTTGCTTGTTGACGGTGGCGATGACGGCACGCCCCTCGTGGCTATCGACAACCTGGGCAGTGGCATTGGCGATGAAGTCATCATCACATCCGACGGCAAGTCCGTCCGCGAGTCAATGGGCACGAACAACACCCCCGTGCGATGGATGGTCATCGCCCAACCGGACAATTGACGACATCTGATTAGCGACGCATCGCAGATGCGTGCAACCCACGAATGCAAATCGACACCTCCATCATCGACCGGATCGTTGCCGGCGTGCTGACTCAGCTCGGCACGGGTGGGGAGGGTGCGCGAGGTCATGTCACCGCGGAGACGCAGAGACGCGGAGGGAGCGCAGAGGGAGTTGCGATTGATGCCAACGTGGTGACAGCGGATGTGCTGTTGGAGTGCATGAAGGGTGAGTCACGGATTCTCGTTACCGAGCGGGCGATCGTGACTCCTGCTGCGTGGGATGCCGCGCGGGAACGGGGTGTGGAGATCATCAAACAAAGCCCACGGGTTACACCCCGTGGGTCTGCGACACAGAGGGATCCGGATCACAGATTAAACGGCGAGTCCCACGGGGCGTTGCCCGTGGGCTTGGAATTGTTGTTGATTGTCGTGCGAGGCACGAACGCGGTCGAACAACTGGGAGGCGACCTTGCAGCGACATGGCGACGTGAACTCAATAGCAATCCTGATGAAGCAGCGTCTTGTGCGATCAGTGCGATCTGTCGAGGCGAGGCGTCGACGATTGTTATATTCGTGGAACAAACACATCAGACGGCGTGTCTCGCGAATCGCAACGAGCAAGTGCAAGCCGTCGCTATTGTTGATCCTGGCGATGTCCGTCGTGTCCACAGTCAGTTCAAAGCCAATGTCTGGTGCGTTGATCCAACGGGCCGTTCGTGGTTCGAACTGCGAAACCTTGTGCGTGCAATTTCTGACAACTGACAACTGAAAACTGAGAACTCCCACACATGCGAATCTGCGAAGTCATCGGCAAAGTGACGCTCTCTCGCTGTCACCCCTCGTTACAAGGGGCGACATGGCGAGTCGTCGTGCCGTTGGATCAGCACGGCTTGCGGGACCACAAGCAGGGGCGCGGCGAGCCATTCGTCACCTTCGACGAACTCGGCAGCGGTGACGGATCGATCGTGGCGATCAGCGAGGGCGGTGAGGCAGTCGCACCGTTTTACCCGGAAGAGAAGCCGCTCGATGCGTACTGTGCAGCGTTGTTGGATCACATTGAACTGGAATGACGAACTCGAAACACCCAATGACGAAGGAATGACGAATACCGAAACCCGAAGGTGGCTTTCGTCATTCGGCCTTCGGGTTTCCTTCCTCATTCTGATTTCGTCATTCGACATTAAGAACCACAAACCCGAGATACGGATTCAACGACCATGAACTACCACCCATTGTTCAACACCAAAGAAGCCAAGGACATCAAGGACTGGATCGTCGAGATCGGTCGGCGTGTCTACAACAAGGGGTTCGCCGCTGCGAACGATGGCAATATTTCGTATCGCATTGGCGAGAATGAGGTGCTCTGTTCGCCGACGATGATCTGCAAGGGGTTCATGACGCCGGACGACATCTGCATGGTCGACCTTGATGGCAATCAACTGGCCGGAACGAAGAAGCGGACGAGTGAGATTCTGTTGCACCTGACGATCATGAAGGAACGGGATGACGTGAAGTCGGTTGTGCATTGTCACCCGCCCCATGCGACGGCATTTGCAGTGACGCGTGAGCCGATCCCGCAGTGCATTCTGCCGGAGATCGAGGTCTTTATGGGTGAGGTACCGCTCGCACCGTATGAGACACCCGGCGGTCAGAAGTTCGCCGATACGGTCAAGCCGTTCCTCCAGGCGACCAACACGATGATCCTCACCAATCACGGCACGGTGAGCTTCGGGAAGACGCTCGAAGAAGCGTACTGGAAGACGGAGATTCTTGACGCCTACTGCCGCATTCTGATTCTGTCGAAGCAACTCGGCGGCGTGACGTACCTCGATGAGCGAGAGTCACGCGAACTGCTCGACCTCAAGCAGAAGCTGGGCTTCGACGATCCGCGATTCCACATCGACAACTGCGACCTCTGCGGCAACACGGCCTTTCGTGAAGGTTACTCAGAGGCCGGTGTCTCACAGCCTCAAAGTCGGGCGTTCGAGCCGGCGCCAACGTTCCCCGGATATCTCTCGCAGGGAAGTGGGGGGGCCGCGAATGGAACGAATGGCGCGAGTACGGAGGCACTTGTGCAGGCGATTACCGATCAGGTTCTGGCGGCACTCAAATAACACCATCGGCGGCGTGACCCACGGGGCGTAGCCCGTGGGCTTGGGGGACTTATCAACTTGTCATCTTATCAACTGATCAACTCATGAAAATTTCCATCATTGGCGGCGGCGGACTCGTTGGTTCGTGTGCGGCCCTCTCACTCCAGTACGGCGGGATCGTCAATGAGATCGCGCTCGTCGATGTCAACGAGGATCTTGTCGAAGGGCAACGGCTGGACCTGCTGCACGGGGCGGCGCTGACCAGCGATCAGGTCTTCACCGCTGGCGGCGCGGAACTGTCGAGTGATGCCGATGTGATCTGTATCACGGCCGGGCTGCGACGCAAGCCGGACGAGAGCCGCCTCGATCTCATCAACCGCAATGTGTCTCTGTTCAAGGGCATCCTCAGCGACCTGAAGACACACGGCTACCGGAAGGACGCCGTCGTGTTCGTGGTGTCGAATCCGGTCGACGTGCTGACGTACCTCGCGGTGCAGGATCTTGATCTTCCACCGCAGCAGGTCATCGGACTCGGCACAGTGCTCGACACGACACGGCTTCGCAGCATGCTGGCTCAGGAGATTGGAGCACGACCGTCGCAGACGCAAGTCACGATCTTCGGTGAGCACGGCGACAGCATGGTCCCCATTTGGTCGAACGCTCAGATCGCAGGTCTGCCGCTCGACAAGTACCCCGGCGTCACTCCGGGTCTGATTGCTGAGGTCGAGAAGAAAACACGTGGCTCGGGTGCCGAAGTCATTGGCAAGAAGGGCGGAGCGGGATTTGCGGTCGGTGCGTCGATCGCTGATGTCATCCACGCCGTCGCCCTCGATCAACAACGCATCCTGCCTGTCTCGTCCCAGCAAAACGGAGCCTACGGCCTGCACGACGTCTGCATCAGCGTCCCCACTGTCGTTGGACGCAGCGGAGCCATGCAGCACATTGAAGTCGAACTCTGGCCGAAGGAACTCGCTGGCCTACAACGTTCCGGCAGCGTGCTGAGTGAGACAATCAACAAAGTGCTGCAAGGATGAATCCCAAGGCGTCGTCAGCTTGTGCTATAATCGCGGCTGTTGACTTCCGACATGCCCCCAGGTGTTGCCATGAGCACAGCCGAACTCGTATCCACCGATGACCTGATCGCCGAGACCGTCTTCGAGGCACCCGCTGGGACCACTCGTCTCGGACCGGAGTCGGCCGGACTCACGATGTCCCGCGAGGAGTTTCTGGCAGTCGAGGACTGCGATGAGCATTACCGTTACGAACTGATCCAAGGAGTCGTCATTGTGGTTCCTCCACCCGCAGAAGGCGAACGCGGTCCCAACGAACGACTGGCCCACTGGCTGTGGAACTATCACGACGATCACCCGCAGGGCAAGGCGCTCGACGACACGCTTCCAGAGCAGGAGATTGAGACGAGCGTCGGCATCCGGCGGGCGGACCGCGTGATCTGGGCCGGACTCGGACGGCAGCCGAACACCCAGACCGACGTGCCCAGCATCGTCATCGAGATCGTCTCCCGTCGTCGTCGTGATCAAAGGCGGGACTACGAGCATAAACGGGCCGAATACTCCGATCTCGGCGTCAAGGAGTATTGGGTCTTCGACCGATTCCGCCGCACACTCACCATCTGCAAGGGCGAGGAAGTCACCCGCGTTGTGAAAGAGGGCGAGACATGCGAGACGCCGCTGCTCCCTGGCTTTCAACTCTCACTCGACAAACTCCTCGCTGTCGCCGACCGATGGAGGGAGGAGCAGACATGACTGATGTTACGCCCACGCGAGTCGAAGCAGCGCCGCTGTTTGTCACGCATTTGGTCCCCGGGGACGGATGCAACATCTTGCATCTCAGTCAGGAGGTTTGTGCTGCCATCGGCTTGAATGAAAACGGAGAAGTGTCACTGACAGTGGAAAACGGCAAATTGATCATTACACCGGTGAAGCCACAATCGGTCGACCAGGAAAAGGTCGGTCAGTTACTCGATCAATTGGTCGACAGACGAAGAGACGTGTATCAACGGCTGGCCCAATGAGTGAGCCGATTCAGTTTTTGAGCGTTGAGGTCGTCCTTCAGGTGCATCAGCGGATGATCAAAGAATTTGGCGGGACCGCCGAAGTTCGCGATCAAGGATTGTTGCAATCGGCCGTCTCGATGGCTCAATCGCAATTTGGTGGAGAATATCTCCACAAGGGTCTGCCTGCGATGGCAGCCGCCTACCTCTATCACATTTGCAGCAATCATCCCTTTGTGGACGGCAACAAACGAACGGCTCTTGCCGCTGCCGAATTGTTCATCCTCGTCAATGACCAGCTACTCGATACCTCCAACGATGAACTCGAAGAGGTAACGATGGCAGTCGCCGAGGGGAAGATGTCGAAGGCAGAAGTGACCACGTTTCTTGAACACCACGTTAACTGAGAGACCGGTCTCAAGTATGCACAAATCGCTCGATCGAAAGCTCGCCGCCATTCATGCCGATCCGTCGGGGTGTCGGGACTTTATCATTGCTGATGCGAAGGACGCCGACATGGGGTTCGGCGTGCCGTCGACAGGTGTCGTGCGGGCGGACGATGGCACAGAGCGGTTCAAGTCGCTGGCCGAGTACCGTGAGCAGATCCGCGAGATCGTGCGCCAGGGCATCGTGGACATCATGCTGATGTCCGGGAGCACGAGTGAGCAACTCACGCTGCAGGAACGCTTGTTCGACAAGTCCCCCATCACGCCAGCCGTGCGCGCGAACGATGCGACCGACATCCATGTCATGCGGGGGAGCAACATCCCGAGCGAGGCGGCTCAGCCGTTCCGGACGCTCACGCTCGATCACGCACAGTGTGGACACATCGACTGCGAATCGGTCGAACGGACAGTGGGCGTCGACCTCGGGTTGTACTCAGTGACGTTTAACAACGATCGGCAACTCGACCTCCATACCCTGGAAACATACAAGTCCTTCCGCGAGGAGGCGGAACGAAAAGGGTTTCGACACTTTCTGGAGGTGTTCAACCCAAATCTGCCGGACGCCGTCGCTCCAGAGCAGATGCCGCAGTTCATCAACGATGTGATCGCTCGCACGCTTGCCGGTGTGCCCAATGCAGGACGGCCCGTGTTCCTCAAGATCGTCTACAACGGACCGGCGGCGATGGAGGAGTTGGTCGCGTATGACCCGCATCTCGTCGTCGGAGTGCTCGGCGGCTCCTCCGGCACTACGCTGGATGCGTTCATGCTGCTGTCTGAGGCGCAGAAGTATGGTGCTCGCGCAGCGCTGTTCGGTCGTAAGATCAACCACTCTGAGAACCAACTCGCGTTCATCGAGTTCCTGCGACTGATCGCCGACGGAGTGATCGAGCCGATCGAGGCGGTGCGTGCATATCATGCGGTGCTTGCCAAGTTGAACATCCGCCCGCTGCGGTCGCTGGATGAGGATCTGACACTGCAGACGAGCGTGATGAGCTATGCCGGCAATGGGACGATGGTCAGTCTGCCCGGTCGCGCTAAGCCGCAAGCGGTGTCGGCTGCGTCCAACAGTCACTCGCCAGTCTCAATCACAGAAGCGTCACCGGACTTTGCAAGCATGACAAGCGACGAACGACTGGCCTATCACCGGGCCCGCCTGGATCACACGTTTGGTGAGTGAGAGCGGCTACTCGAAGACGGCAAACTCAGGTGCATAGCTGACAAGCCCACGTCCCATTGGCATCCCATCAGGCATCAACTCCATCGCCTGAAACGCATCGCCGCCGCCGTACTCGTCAATGAGGTCGAACTCGGATGCGGGGCGGAAGTCAAAGCGAGCGTAGTACGCCGGGTCGCCCAGGACCACGGCCCAACCGAAGCCTGCCTCACGACACGCATCCAACCCGGCCTCAATCAGCCTCGCAGCAATCTCCTGTCGCCGATACGCCTCCAGCACAGTGACCGGCGCGAGTCCGATGCCGGTCTCGCCCGACGCCAACGTCACCGGACTGAACGCGACATGCCCGACAATCTCGCCCTCGACCTCGGCCACGACTGAGACGGCCAGTCGTCCGGCGTAACGCAGTTGATCGACCAGGCGAGCCTCGGAATCGGTGGGAAAGCACTCGACATGCACTGCATGAATCGCCTCTTGATCAATGGCAGTTTCCTGACGAAGCAGCATGTGAGGGTCACCCAATGGAGTCAATGGATCGAAATTCATCTCGATGAGATCGTACGTAAGGTATTCGGACGCCATCCGCCCACCATTCGACGTCATTGATCTTTGAGTCCAAAAAGGCGAGCTTACTCTCCCGAAACAGCTGGAAGAGAGGCCCTATCGTTAACTCGGTAAGTCTTACTCGCCATGTTCTCGCCTCGCTGACACCTCGTCCGGCAGAACGGATCAACTCGGCAGCTTTCTCCAATCCAAGTTTGCGATACGCGACCTCCGCCATTGGAAACCACTCCGGGATGTTGAATGCAGCTTGGGCAAAGCCACCGTTGCCCACTTCCCATTCCATTTTTCTTGAGGCGTAATAGACCCACGCCGGTTCTGGAAGTGAGACCACATCAAATGGAGACTTCACTCGCTTAATCATCAGAATCCAAAGTTGATCGTCAAGCCTCTCGTCAGGCAATGTGTTCCGCTCGTCATCGTCCATGAGTTCGGTAAAAGATGAATATCGATCTTGTGCCATCGCTAATCTCTTAAGGGTTCAATTCTCTCTGCTGCATCCACGAAACGGCAGCCACAGAATTGCGGGGAGTCTCTCGGTCTCGCGTTCGTCTCGCAGAGTGGGGAGGCCGATGGTCATGCCTTCGTGGCCGGCCTCGGGTTGGGGGCGGTAGGTGCCCAGCAAACGGTCCCACCAAGGGAAGTTGAAGCCGTAGTTGCTGTCGGTCTCGCGGCGGATGATGGAGTGGTGCACGCGGTGCATGTCGGGAGTGACGACGAGCAGGCGCAGAATGCGATCGAACCACAAGGGCATGGAGACGTTACTGTGGTTGAACATACTGGTCGCATTCAGCAGCACCTCAAAGATGATCACGGCAATCGCAGGCGGACCGAGGGCGGCGATCGCGGCGAGTTTGATCACCGCTGAGAGCAGGATCTCCAGCGTGTGGAAACGCACGCCGGAAGTGACGTCCAAATCGAGGTCGGCGTGGTGCACCTTGTGCAGTCGCCAGAAGAGGGGGACCGCGTGGAACACCACGTGCTGCAGGTAGATCGCCAGATCAAGGATGATCACAGCGAGAATGGTCTCCAACCAGCGGGGCCAGTCGATGAGCGATAGCAGGCCCCAGCGATGAGACTCAGCGGCGATCGCCACTGCAACGGCCGACACGGGCATCACGATCCGGGCCATCACCGTGTTGATCGCGACGAGGGAGAGGTTGCTCGTCCACCGCAAAGGCTTCGCGACCGTCAGTTTTCGTCGGGGGGCGATCCGTTCCCAGATCGCCATGACGATCAGCACACCGGCGAAGCAGCCAAGACGAATGGCGACTTCGGTGCTCTCTGAGATGGTGCCGTTCATCACGAGATGATAACGGCACTCTGAGGTGATGCGACAGAATGGACGTTACAGCGTGGAGACAGGGGAGTGTAGAATCTCCAACGACGGCACCGATGTCGAACGACAGCAGAGCTGTCGGCTTGGGAATCCAGCCTCCCTAAGTCTTGGCTGGTGCGTCGGCGCCGTCTTCGTCCTCAGCGGACTTTTTCTTTTTCTTTTTGCCAATGACCGTTCGCACGACACGGATTTTCGGGAGACCGAAGGGGCTGCGGTCGTCCTCCCAACGATCGTTAAACTTCATCTGGGCAATGCGCTCCTCACGTTTGAGGACATTGCGGGAACGGTTGAGCCGTCCAGCTCTTTTGAGACTCTTGTCAATCGCCACGATCTCTTCTCCGACAATTCCACACAGCAGTCCGAAGGGCATCTACGCTGGGACCGAGTGCAGTTGTTGATTTCTCGACAACCTTGTGATCTCACACGAATGCTGCAGAATAGCGATCAGCAAAGGGGTCAGCAACCGAAGATCGGTAGATCTGCTCATGCCCAATAGTGCAAATCTCAGATAACATGGTAGATTTCTGCACTCACGGTAGTCACTCCTGTCCCGAGATCGACCCATGCAACGGGCGTGCTTTATTTCTGATCTGCACCTGTTTGCGAATCGGTCGCGGGGTGATGATCACTTGCATGCCATTCAGCGTGCTGCGGATCAGGCCGATCTTTGTGTCCTCGGGGGAGATATCTTTGACTTTCGCTGGTCGACGCTGCCCTCCACGACAGCGACCGTCGACGCTGCGGTCGAGTGGCTGTATGAGCTTTGCCGGTCTGCGGTCAACAGCCGCGTGGAGTTTCTGCTCGGCAATCACGATTATCATGCGGCATTGATCGAAAGGCTGCCCGAGTTGTCGCATCAAGTGCCGAACTTTGAGTGGCATCGCTTCTACATTCGAGAAGGGAACACGATCTTTCTTCACGGTGACGTTGCAGATCGCAAGATGACGGCTGCGGGGTTGCGAAAGCGACGGGAACGTTCACTGGGACATCAGCAGAAGGCGAGATACCACAGCCACGCGTACGATCTCGTGGTCAAGAGCCGCATGCATCTGCTGGTGCCGCGTGCCGTCTACCCACGGCGGCTGGTCGCGCGTCGAATTGTGAGCTATCTGAAACACATTGGTCATGGACCAGAGAAGGGGGTGCAACAGGTCTGCTTCGGTCACACGCATCGCCCCTTGCGAGACTACCGCTACCGTGGCTTGACGTTTCACAACGGAGGCGCTCCGATCGGAACGGGTCGCTTCGACATCCTCGATGTGGACGTGAAGCTCACCTGACCCCGCGAGTCAGCGCGATCCGCAGACTCGACGTGATCGAAATCGCTGGTCGGTGCTTGTCCCGGAGTAACCGGCAGGGTTGGTGACGCAGGCTGAGTTTGCCAACGAATTGATTGTGTGCCGAAGTTCCGGAGTCATCGACAGCCGCGACCTGCCGACTCCCAGAGTAGGGCAGTTTGCCGATTGGTTCGGAAGCGAGAATTCCTGTCGGGCAACAAGATCATGGGAGCCAATGAGCGAGGACGCGAGTGGATCGACAACATTTGCAGGCGGTCCACACAGGCGACGGGCTGGCCGCTCGTCTTTGATGCCGTGGAGCAAGAGATGTCCGCTGAGAAGGCACCTCCTGCGCTGAATGAACGGAGTCAGTGGCGATCCAATGTCAGCAATGGCACGGAGATGGTCGGCACATTGCGACTGGGACAACTGCAGGGACGCCAACGAGACGAGCACTACCTGCAAGCCTGTGAGCTGGCCGAACTGACTGCACAACTCATCGAACGGGTGTTGACCGAACAAGCTTCGAACGAGTTGCTTCGAGTCAGTCGCAAGACCGCGCCGCAACGACCATCCGGCACAGGTGTCTCGGTGACTATCGAGCGTCCACACATAGAGCATCAACCACTGACGTATGTCGACCGCTTACTCCGCATGGCGGTCCGACTCTCGGGATTCCCGGCAGCTGCACTGTTCATTCAGGAGCCGGGCAATGAAGAACTTCGGCTGCAAGCGGAGCAAACGCCTGCATGGCTCAGCGTTCTTCATCCGACGCGGAAGCTGAGCAACTCATCAGTGGATGCGGCCTGTCTCAAAGGCGGACTCGATGTCGTGCATCGATCAGCGAATTCCAGTCACGATGGGAGTCAGCTGCCCACCCAGGCCGCAATCGGCGTTTGTCAGGGCATCGCTGTCGCCGGTCGACCTTTGGGGACACTGTGGTTGTACGATCGCCGGCATCGCCGACTGACGTTTCGTGAACGACACGTCATCGCCTCGGTTGCGGGACGACTCGGCGAACTCATCGAACGCACTCACCTGCTGGATGAGAGTGAGCGAAGTCAGCGATTGCGTGTCGAGCTACAGGTCGCCGCGCGTTCACAACCTGCGGCCAAAATCCAACACCGAGGCATCGATGGATGGTGTGAACTGGCGGGTCACTCTGAATCGAGCGAGGAAGTGGGCGGCGATCTGTTTGAAGTGATCTCTTTGCCCGATGATCGGTTGTTCGTGGCGATCGGAGACGCAGCGGGGCACAGCATTCCCGCTGCCCTGGTGATGGCGAGTGTCCGCGGGGCCATTCGGGCTCTCTTCGACCCATCGACTCTCAGTGGCGATTCCGCTGCAACACCGGCCCCGCACGAAGTTCTCCACCGGTTGAACACCGTCCTGCACGGGATCGTGAATGCTCATCAGTTCATGACGATGTTCTGTGCGATCGTCGACGGACGCCACATGCGAATGGAGTACGCCAACGCCGGGCATCCTCCGGCGCTGTTGATG
>JAJDEJ010000065.1 GCA_029259815.1 Planctomycetaceae bacterium
CGCCTTGACAAGCGTGTCTACCCCAAGGGCATCAAAGTGACTGACCGCCAAATGAAACAACTCAACCTCCACCGCACGAAATCCTGTTCACAATGGAACTACTCACTCAAACCAAACAACACGGGAAGTAATTGATTCCCTGTTTCTAAGCTGTGGGCTCCGGGAACCTGGAATCGGCGCTGCAGCTCATTGATGCCAGTCTCAGAGAACGTCCGGATGAGCCTGTCTTGCTGTGGAAACGAGTTGTCGTACTGATTTCGAGCAACGAACTTGTCAAGGCAAGAGTTAGCCTGGAGCGACTGAAATCTCTTGATCCCTTCTCTGAACGAATCACCTGTGCAGAAGGGTTGCTTCTGCATGCCCAGGGTCACTGGTTGGAAGCGCAACGCAAGTTGGAATCTCTTGGCGGCTCGCTTTTTTTGGACGACGTCGCGCTTCCCAGTTTGGTGTTGCGCCGGCTGGGTGAGTGCTATCTCGAAATGGGTCAAGTGCAATCTGCAGAGAAGACATTTCGCGACGCGCTGCGCCTGAATCCCTACTCAGTTGAGTCGAGATTGGATCTGGCCAGAGTTCTGGCACAAACACGTCGACTTGACGAGGCCCTCGCGGCATACCACCAGATTGAACATGTCCAGGTTGTGCCGCTTCAGATTGCTCAGTTACTGATCCAAAAGAATCTTGAGTTGAAACATGGCAAGCGGAATTGGGATGAAATCAACCAGATATTAAACAGTGTGGTTCAGCAAGAAGATCGCATGACAGACGTGCTGTTGCTGCGTGCTGAAGTGCATTTGATCAACGGCGAATCAGGCGAGGCCAAGAGGCTCCTTGACGATGCATCCCGTCGCGACCCAGGTGACGTGAAGCTCTGGGTTGCGCGCGCGATTAGCCTCCCGCCACGGCGACCAGGATGTCGCGATACAACTGCTGGATGAAGCCGAGAACAAGATGGGGAGACGGGTGGAACTCTTCCGAGCATCCATTCAGCTTGTCGCAGCCAGCGGCGATCAAGATTCAATACAGGAAATGGGAAAACTGGAAGCGGCTCGAGGCAAGTACCCAGAGTCGGCTCAGCCTTCGCTTCTGTCCGAGTTAGCAGTTGGCTATGAACATGTCGGCGATCTCGATGCTTCCAGACGTCTCCTGCTAGAACTGAGGCGAGACCGGCCGAATGACGTTCAACTCCTGATGATGTTGTTTTCGATTGCAATCAGACAAGGAGATTTCGACCGGGGCGGCGAACTGATTGCTGAAATCCAGAACATTGAGGGTGCAGGAGGAATCAATCGCCGTTTAGCTGAAGCAGATCTGATCGTCGCCAAGGATGATCCTCTCCAGCTTCCTGCTGCACGAATGCTTGCTCTGGAAGTCCGTGAGACTGCACCGCACTCACCCGTTGTTGCCACGATTCTAGGTCGGATTGAACGACTGTTGGGAAACGACGATGACTCCATCGAGTATTTTCTGGAGGCCGTGGAATTCGGACAACGAGGCACGGGGTTCATCTTTGAGCTTATCAATTCATTGGCGATCCAGAGTCGTTACGCAGATGCAGAACGTGTGTTGCGAATTCTTGACCACGAATCCGGGCTGCCACTCTCAATTGGTGAAATTGCAGCTGACGTGTCGCTTCAGACGCGGAACTACCCACGTGCTCTGCGATTGGCGACGCGCGCAGTCAACGATGACCCTGCGAGCACGCAAAAGCGATTGTGGCTGGCGCGTGTTCAGGCAGCGACCGGCGATGCACAGGCGGCGGAATTGACGATTCGTGATGCGGTCGCACTCGACGAACAGGATCCGGCAGTCTGGGTCACCCTCGTGGCATTGCTGGCACGGAACGCTCGGCTTGAAGAAGCGATGCAGGTGATAGAGACAGTCGAAGAGCACGTTCCGGCTGAGCTGGCTGCTCTGGCATTGGCGCAGTGTTACGAAGAAATCGGGAACTTCGAAGCTGCAGAGCAGAGATATCACGCGATCTTGGAATCTGATCCGTCACGTGATGATATCGCGTGGAAGTTGGTGCAGTTCAACCTGCGACGCGGCGAGATTGTCGCCGCCACGGAACTGCTGGAGCGGCTCATCGGCAGGGACGCCCCCAAGAGGATTCGTTTAGAAGCACGGCGTGAACTCTCAACAATCCTGGCTCTCAGAGGGCCGTATCAGGATTATCAACGGGCATTGTTGTTGATTGACGAAAACCTCGCAGAGTCGCCAAAAAACGTCCGCGACCTGATCGCGAAGGCTTTGTTACTGAAGACGCGTCGCGACCGAGTGAATCGACGTCAGGCCATGCACATTCTCGAATCAGTCTATATCCAGAGTGGTCTCTCAACCCGCGACGCATTCGACTTGGCGCGATTGAGGGCGGAGCTCGGTGAGTGGGAAGACGCCGTCACAATGAGGGGAAGTTTGGACATGATGAATCCCCAATTGCACTTTCTGAGTTCTTGGTTGCTCACACGGTGATGCGGAGCAGGCGTTGGAGCAGGGTGCGGATTTTTCGGGGGAGCTGTGTGCGAGTGAGACCGTGCGAAAATTCTTCGGCCAAGCAGGCAGCCTGTAAGGCTTT
>JAJDEJ010000066.1 GCA_029259815.1 Planctomycetaceae bacterium
CTGAAATCGGTCACCGACCCGACCGCCTCGAACCCCGGCAACGCAAACGCAGACCCAAACCCTACAAACTCATGACCCAACCCCGCCCCACAGCCCGAACCCAAGAACGCAAAAGCCGATAGAAAATATCCGTGCCATTCGTACCTGACCCCGTTATGGCACGCGATGCCAAGCATCCTTGATTCATTTCCCGATCCTCGCATAAATTGAGGAGACGACTTCAACGGGAAATGACACTATGCTTAAGCCAGACGACTTTGCTCACTTCCGCGAACTGCTCCACAAGGTTGAGGCTCGCATTCGCGACGATTACGAGCATCTGACGGACGAAGCCCTTGAGAATTTCGGCGACTCTCGCAGTCCACAACACCTTGCGGAGTTGGGAACTGACGCCTACGAACGCGAGTTCTCCCTCCGTTTCGCAGAATCGGATCAGCACATCCTCGAAGAGATCAATGAGGCCCTGTCGCGGATTGACAAGGGCACCTATGGATTGTGCGAGACTTGTCTGGCGGCGGGCAAACCAAAGTCACGAGCGGTCATCCCCAAGACACGCCTGAAAGAAATCCCCTACGCCCGTAACTGCGTCTCATGTGAGCTTGAGCGCGAGTCGCGTGCAGCCGGTTGAGGTGACGTCTGCCTGATGTTGAGGCCAGATCACTCGGGCGGAGGCGGCAGCTCCACATATCCCTCATTGGAGAACAGATTGAACTGTGTTTCGTCGTCCGTATCTCTGGTTGAAGGCTCTGTGGGCATGATATCGAAGTGTTTCTGATGACTCGTCGAGCCAATTTGAGGCGAGTTCGGGACGATCTCAATCCCACCGCTGAATGCCGCAGGAGGATCTGAATATCGGATCGAAGGGAGTGACTGCGGAGACGATGTCTGCCGGGGGTCGATGATCGGTGCTGTCAATCTCGCCGGTGATGGTGAGCGTCGCTGTTGAACAAACGCGTTCGGTCGCTGCTTCAGGAACGAGTCGCGAGGCAGGATGACTGGTCCCGATTGGCTGGGTGGCTGTGGTGAAGTGCCCGGCGTGATCGCAGGAGACGGTGTTGGAGTCAATGTCGGGGCCGGAGTTGGTGTCGAAGCCGGCGGCTGGCCAAACAGAGACGGGAACCTCCCACCGCCGTAGAGCGATTGACGTTGTCCGCTCGCACAACCTGTCAGACTCGCAGCAAAGCCGCAGAGCAGGAGCGCAAGCGACGCTCGGGCGAATTGCCTCATTTGGTCTCGGTCAAACAGACTCATGGCACCTCGATCACATTCGTGCAGCCCTGGCCGAGAGGCTGCATGGGAAGCCCGTCATCGTCGCAGCAAGACACATTCGTAGTGCGTTACGGCTAAGAGTTCGGGTTGGGTGGCAGGGTCAGACCAACGGGATGGCCCTGAGATTCCGCGTCCTCACACCGGGGCCATCCGCTGCGCTCCTGACCCCGCCACCCGAAAATCAAGCTGTGACGTTCGACGAGTCAATATGGCTCGTCTTCAACGCCCAGACGATAAGTCAGTTCCTGGAACTGCTCGCCGAACTCGTCACTGGATGAGTGCACGTGCTCGGCTTCGGTGATGAATCGCAAATCATCGCTGCAACGCAGATTGTAGTCCGAGAGCACTTCCTCGAAGGGCCACAAATCCTGTCCATACACGATCAACAACTTGTGCTCGTCGAACTGCACTTCGTACGGGATCCGCGGGTTGAGCACCGCGACACCCGTGCAGCCATCGTCGAGTAACAGGTTTTCGTAGTCGTAGAGCGTGCTCTTGAGTACGGGCAGATCCATCTGCTCTCGGTACAGATCCTGATGACTTCCCGCTGCGGTGTCGTGGCTGGTCTCCAGCACTAAGTCGACCTCATCCCCCAAAGGGTCCAGGAGTTCGATGAACAAGTCGAACAACTTCTCGCGCGTCTCCGCGATCATGAGTACCGGCACGTCTGAACCAGTCTCCTTGTCCCTGTAGACATCCCGGCGGTAACCCGCGCTGGGGACGACGTCCAGATTGAACGAGGGACGAACCGCGTCGGTCAGCAGGAAGCTTCCGTAGCGGGCGATGTTCAAATGCTCTTCGAGTTGCACCTCCGTCACTTGATTGAAGCTGCTGTGGTCCGCAGCCTGGTGCTCTTCTCGTAAGGTGCTCTTGATGAACCGCTTCAGGAACCCCATGACAATTTCCCCTCTTGGTTGGGCGGCTGGCTCAGCCTCACAACTTTGATGCTCAAGAATTCAGACAGGATGTTGGAAGGCAGAGTGCAACGGCACATCGATGGTTGAAATTCATTCATTCGCTGCCAGGACAGCCAACTCTACCTCGTGATTGAGGAGTTGCTGGCCGACGATTGGCCGGACATCTGAGATTCATCGAGGCACATTGCGTACCGCTCGGGGCGTGCCAACTAGGCAGAAACCTTCATTAGGGAAGAGGTGCCGATCCTGCTGGTCCCAGAGCCGACGAACAGGCATAATCGATACAGTGTCCCGCGCGACCCTCGCCGTCTGATCGATCCGTGCAATCCTCGCGGTTGCAGTGTCGATGGCGGATGGCAACGCGACATCGTCCTTGGAAACCCACGGAAGGTTCATCCCCCCATGCTTGCAACCACCCGAATGCCGATCCAATTCACAGTGCTGATCCTCAGCATGGCTCTGACCATCGCCGCTGAAGAAACACAAGCTCCCGAAAACGTTCTCGACGACAGTTGGCAAGTCGTCTACATCCAGGGGCAACGCGTGGGCTACATCCATTCCCTGAGCTGGGAGACCGGAGAGGGCGAGGCCCGCCGCATCTGGTCGGAGTCACGCACGCAGATGTCGATCACTCGCTTCGGCGGCTCGCTGACGATGACCGTGACGCAGCTGACCCAGGAAGATGCGGACGGCAACCTGATCTCGTTCAAGCTGGACACCAACAACCCGCCCATCAGTCACACGGTCGTCTCTGGCGACGTTGAAGGTGACACGCTGCACCTCACGACGACCGCAGCCGGAAAGACCAAGGAATCGACGCAACCATGGGACGCGGACGTCAAATCGCCCGTCTATCAGGATCGCATGCTGGAGGCGGACCCGGTCGAAACGGGCGACACGCGGTCGATGCGTGTCTTCGACCCTCAGTTCCTCAAAGTCGGCACCGTCACCGTCACCGGACTTGAACCACAATCGACCGAACTTCTTGATGGCAGCACACCGAAACTGGAACGTGTCACAATCTCTCACTCACTTGTCCCTGTCATGAAGATGACGGCCTTTCAAGACGAGACGGGCGAGACACTCAAAACAGAGACCAACCTGCTGGGGATGGTTGCCTACACAGTCTCCCGCGAGGAAGCGCTGAAGGAAATTGCCGGAGCACAACTCGATTTGGCACTGGAGACACTCGTCAAAGTCGACCCCATCAAGGATGCACACAAGCAGCGGAAGATTGTCTACGACATCACCATTGATGGCCCACTCCAGCTGCTTTTAATCCCGGAAGGCAGCACACAATCGCTTGAAAGTCGTGACGATCAAACGTTGCGACTCACGGTCACAGCCTTGCCGCTTTCACCTGCGAATCAGGTTCCCAGAGAAACCGTCGATGACGAATACCTGGCATCGTCCCGCTACTTGGAATGTGGACATGCTTCTGTCATTGACCTCGCCGACAAGGCTGCGGGAGACATGACCTCGCCCACGGACATCGCTGTGGCCATGGAGCGGTATGTCCACCAGAACCTCAAGGCTAAGAACTTTTCGACGGCGTTGGCGACGGCGGCGGAGGTCGCCGTCAGTCTCGAAGGGGACTGCACTGAACACGCCGTACTGCTGGCAAGCATGCTCCGCGTGAAGGGCATCCCCTCCCGCGTGGTCGTGGGACTGGTCTATGCCAAGCGTCTGTCGGCGTTCGGCGGTCACATGTGGACCGAAGCCTTCCTGGAGGGTCGCTGGGTGCCGTTGGATGGGACGCTCGGCTACGGTGGCATCGGCGCGGGTCACATCAAGTTTGCCGACTCCAGTCTCTCCGACGAAGGCCCGGCCCCGATCACCGCCTTCGTCCCCCTCGTGAGTTCGCTGGGCAAGATGACGATCAAGGTTGTCAGAGAGCCGACCGAATAGCCAAACGGAATTGAACCACGGATTTCACGGATGACACGGATAAAAAAGAGGTCACCGACTCCGCGACAGCGATCTGTGCAATCCGTGAAATCTGTGGTCAATTTTTGTCCAGCTTTGAAGAAGCCTCAAAGTGCTCAGATGCCTGTCAGAGCGTCAAACTTGCAATCCAGGAGCAATTCCGACTGTAAATTGTGCAACATCAAGAGGCCCACATTCTTGCCTATCACGACCACAGAGAATTCGTGCCTTTCGTAATCTGCTCATAGACAACAACTTGCGGCATGGCAGCCCTCACGTATGCACAAGTCCCGGTGCAATCGGCACGATCCGTGCATTACGTTTCTTCCGGTGCCCACGAGCACCCAAGAGAGAGGAATCCCTTCCGGCCCCCTGAGAAAGGGCCACAATCCCGCCCCAGAGTCACACCTCTAATATCCCCTGAGAAGCCGGAAGGACCCGCATCCTTCCGGCTTCTTGTCCTTCTTTGACAGTGAGTCATGGGTCAGGCACCATTTCCTCAACTGGGATATGCGCAACTGGGATACGGTCGTGACGCGATGACCCTGCTCTTCCCATGTGACGGAATTGGTGCCTGACCCCTTTGGCAGCGACCCGCACCGTTTGTCATTCTCCCGGCCCATCGATATTCTGCGATCTGGATTCATTGATTCATTCTTCACCAGCGTCAGGAAGCAGCCATGTCAGATGTGACGATCCAGGTCCGGGAGAACGGTCCGTTCCTTGTGACAGGTCCCGCCAAAGTGGTCGACCATCAGGGCAACGAGTTCGATCTGAAAGGCAAGGAGACGTTCGCCCTCTGCCGCTGTGCAGAGTCCAAGAATCGTCCCTTCTGCGACGGCAGTCACAAAGAGTGCGGCTTCGTCGCAGGCGAGACAGCTTAAGCACGGACTCCGTCGTGAAACGTATCGGCCATGAATGAATGGGACGAAAGTGACGAGGAGTGGCCTGACGAATTGGATAACGAGCTCGAAACGGGTGTCCGTCCGTGTCCCTCCTGTGGCGAAGAGATTTACGAGGAAGCGGAGCAGTGCCCCCTGTGCGGCGAATACATCGTGCGCACGAACTCGGCCTTCGCGGACAAACCGATGTGGTGGGTCATCCTCGGCCTGATTGGAATGGTCGCGGTCATCACCGCACTCACGTTGATGTAAACACCAGAGAGAAAGAAGCAACTTCATGCTGGCGGGACAGATCACTAAGCCGGGGCAGATAGAACTGCTCGACATTGACGAGCCCACGCTGCCGGACGAGCCGGGGCACATCATCTTTCAGCCGGAACTGACCTGTCTGTGCGGGTCCGACCTCCCATTCTTTGATGGGCAACTCACGAGCGAGCCCCATCAGGTCGGCCATTCGCTGCATGAGATGATCGGCACCGTCGTGGACACCAATGGCGAACGCTTTCGTACGGGCGAACGAGTCCTCGCGGTGCCCATCAATCAGGTTGGTTTGTTCGAGCGATTCCCGCTCTCCGAACTTCGAGCAATCCCTCTGGACACTCGACCGGAGGAAGAACATGCCCTGATGGCGCAGCCTTTTGGCACTGTCCTTTTTGCTCTCAGGAAGCTGCCCAGCCTCATTGATCTGACGGTTGTCGTTGTCGGACAAGGGCCGATCGGCCAGATGTTTAATGCAGCCCTGAGTAATCTCGGGGCGAGACAGATCATCGGCATCGACAAACTTGAAAGCCGACTCGCCCTCAGCAAACAAATGGGAGCCACAGCGACCATCTGCAATGCGACTGATGACCCGGCTGCCATTGTCGCGGACCTCACCGACGGCCAACTCGCAGACGTCGTCATCGAAGCCATCGGACATGAGAACCAGCAACTCACCCTGTGTGGCGAACTGGTGAAGCAAGCCGGCCGTCTCCTCTCCTTCGGTGTGCCTCCCAGGGAGAACATCGAAGTCAATTGGAACATGCTCTTTCGCAAGAATCTGACGATCTACACGAGTGTCGACCCGGACTTCACCCGTGACTTCCCGCTGGCCATGAAGTGGATCTCCGAAGGCCGCATCGACCTGCGTCCACTGCTCACACACCGGTTCCCACTGAGTGAGATTCAGACGGCTTACGAGACATTCCGTGACAAGAAAGACGGTGCCCAGAAAGTACTCGTGGAGTTCCCCGCTCTGAACGGCCAAAAAAAGTAGTCCTCACGCTCCGTGTGAGGTCAGAGTCGCTCTGCCGTGATCTCTCTTGGTCTGTGTCATCCAGTTTATCGAGAGCTTTCACTACATCCGCTCATCATGCGGAGCGTGATGGCTACTCTCAAGGCAGTGGTCGTTTACAGTGAACCCTTCGACGACGGCACACCCGTCTGGCGAGGGTCAATCGTCACGGCGACTCGCAGGGCTCGTGCGGTCGCCTTGAACATCGCCTCAGCAATGTGATGACTGTTGCTGCCGTGATGCAGCACGAGGTGCAGATTCATCAGGGCGTTCGCTGCCATCGCCTGCCAGAAGACCTCGACCAGTTGAGCATCAAACTCGCCGATCTTCTCGGTCGGAAATGAGAAGTCGTCGATCAGCCAAAAGCGTCCGCTGAGATCGAGAGCTGAGGTGACGAGCGTCTCTTCCATCGGCAGCGTCATCGACCCGTACCGCGTAATTCCCGCCTTGTCGCCGACGGATCGCAGCAGTGCCTGTCCGAGACAGATGCCCGTGTCCTCGACCGTGTGATGGTGATCGACTTCCAGATCGCCGTCGGCTTTGACGGTCAGATCAAACAACCCATGCTTGGCAAACAGCGTGAGCATATGGTCAAAAAAACCAACTCCCGTTGCGATGTCCGACTCGCCCGTGCCATCGAGGTTGAGCGTGAGGGAGATGTCGGTCTCGTTGGTCTTGCGGTCGATGGTGGCGGTGCGTGACATGTGATGCTTGCGATGAGAGATTTCAAATGAGAGATCTCAAATCTGAAACCTCAGATCTGAGCTTTGTGCGATCATGGCGGGATGACGATTGCAGCGGCGAGCCTAGACGATGCCAGTGAGCGCGTCCAGCAGTCGATCGATCTCCTCATCGGTGCCAACCGTGATCCGCAGTCCGTCGACGCCCGCCTCCGGAAACTGCATGATGCGGACCAGAATCTTCCGTGACTTGAGTTGTTCGTAGATCGTCTGATGCTCGCGGTCAGCATGCGTCGCCCAGACAAAGTTGGCCTGACTGTCGACAACGTCAAAACCCAACTCCGTCAGTTGAGCAGACAGACGGGCACGTGTGGTGCGAATCTTGGCAGTGTTGCCGAGCATCCACTCCTGGTCCTGAATCGCTGCGGTGCCGGCGGCGAGGGAGAGCGTGTCGCAGTTGTAGCTGTCTTTGACCTTCCGCATCTGGGCGATGTGTTCGGAGTGTGCGATGGCGAAGCCCAGCCGCAGGCCGGCGAGCGAGTACGACTTGCTCAGCGTGCGAGTGACGACGATTCGCGATCCGTGTTCGCCCTTGAGCAACTCCATGCGGTGTGGCTCATCGGCGAAATCGCCGTAAGCTTCGTCAACCACGAGCAACCCCTGCGGCGGAATGAGTGCACCGATAGTCGTGTCGTCCCAGCGGTTTCCCGACGGCGAGTTCGGATTCGGCACGAACACCAGCTTTGATCGACTCGTCACCTCGCCTGCCTTCTCAATGTTCCATGACCAGTCGTCGTTGAGCAGCAAACGCTCGTGTTTCGCTCCCTGCAGATCGGCGAGCGTCTCATACAGGATGTAACTCGGATACGGATACGCGACCAACTCGCCGGGATCGACGAACGTCCGCAGCAGGATCGTCAGGTTTTCGTCGCTGCCATTCGCAGGCAGAACCCAGTCGGGGTCGATGTCGAACAATTCACCGACCGCTTGCCGAAACGCCGTCGACACCGGATCGGGATAAACGTTCATCCGCCCGCGAGCCGCCCGCTCAATGGCCTCGATAACAATCGGCGAGCACGGATAGGGGTTCTCATTCGTGTTGAGCTTGACCCACCCCGACTTCTGAGGCTGCTCCCCGGGGATGTAGCCCTCGATACGATCAATGTTGGGACGGGCGAATGACATGCGGGGGCTTCTTGGTCTTAAAGGAAAAGCGGATTGGGCGGATGCGGCGGATCAGGGACAGATGATGACTAGGTCACCGGGCGAAAGATGAATTGGAGATCCGTTCATCTCAACTTCGCTCCAAAGGTGTCGATCATCGGATTCATGGTCACAGATGACTCTGTAATCCGCGTAGCCAGAATCATGATTCGGCAACTCATGGATCATGCAATCGAGTCCAGCAGATGCTGATCTGTGACAAGCAGAAGCTCTATTGCCTCTTCGATCTCCAGTTTCAGTGAATTCAAATTATTAGCAGGTATCTCCTGAAGTTGACGGATCACATCGTCTCGCCACTCGTCGAGGCGAAGCAAAACCAACTCCAAGGACTCTCGGTTTCTCTGAGACATGTCGCTTGGTCTCTTCCGGATAAATCCGCCTCATCCGCTCAATCCGCTTTTCCATTTTCTGTTATTCACCGTTCAATGCCCTCAACACGCACTGCACAGAATTTGAACTCGGGGATCTTCCCGTCTGGATCGAGGACGTCGTTGGTCAGCAGGTTGGCGGCGGCTTCGCGAAAGTGGAAGGGGATGAAGACGCTGCCCGGCTCGATGGACGGATCGGCGAGGGCCTGGAGTTCAATCTGCCCGCGACGGCTGCTCACCTGGACCATTTCGCCGTCGGTGAGGTTCAGGGTTTGCAGGTCAAACGGGTGCACTTTGACGAAGGCGGAAGGACTGATCGCATCGAGGGCTTGGCTGCGGCGAGTCATACTGCCGGTGTGCCAGTGTTCGAGCACGCGGCCGGTCGTCAGAACAAGGGGGTACTCGGCATCGGGGAGTTCGGCAGCGGGTAGATAGTCACAGGGGACGAACTTGCCTTTGCCTGACACGGTCGGGAAGCGGTCTCCAAACAGGATCTGCTCTCCGTCCTCCGCTTGCGGATTAGCACACGGCCAGAGCTTGCCCGTTGTACCGAGATTCTGGTGCGTCAGACCCGCATAGTTGTTGGTCAGTCCCGCGAACTCTTCGAACACCTCTGCGGGCGATTCGTACGTCATCGGCAGCCCCACGCGCTCCGCGATGTCGCAGATGATTTGCCAGTCAGGGCGTGCGTCGCCGGGCGGGGCGAGAATTTGGCGGCCCAACTGCACGCGGCGGTCGGTGTTGGTGTAGGTGCCGTCTTTTTCGAAGTAGCTCGACGCCGGCAGGATGACGTCTGCGAACTCGGCTGTTTCGGTGAGAAAGATGTCCTGCACCACGAGAAAGTCGAGCGACGCGAGTGCCTTGCGAACCTTGTTGATGTTGGGGTCGCTGAGGAACGGATTCTCGCCGAGGATGTACATCCCGCGAATGTTTTTGGAGAGGGCACCAGCCATGATCTCGACGACTGTGAGACCGGGTTCCGGGTCTAGTTCGATGCCCCAGGCATCCTCGAACTTCGTGCGAATCGATGAGTCGCTAACAGATTGATAGTCCGGATAGACCATCGGGATGAGGCCAGCATCACTCGCCCCCTGAACGTTGTTCTGACCCCGCAGAGGGTGCAGCCCTGTGCCCGGCTTGCCCACGCTTCCGGTCAGCAGACAGAGCGAGATGAGACAACGCGCGTTATCCGTTCCGTGCGAGTGTTGAGAGATACCCATGCCCCAGAACACTAAGAGGGAAGGGAGAATGGAGGATGGAGAATCGAGAATTGAGTCTTTCTCCATCCTCCATTCTCCATTCTCCATTCGACGACTCCCGCCGATCGTGCGGGCGATGGCACGAATCTCGTCCGGGTCGATGCCGCAGATAGGAGAGGCTTGCTTGGGTGAGAAGTCGCGGAGCACGAGGGACCTCAGGTCTTCAAAGCCTTCGGTTCGCTCTCGAACGAAGTCGTGGTTGATCAGGTCTTCTGTGATCAACACGTGCATGACGGCGTTGTAGAAGGCGACGTCACTGCCGGGCTGGATTTGAGCGAAGTGCGTGGCGAAGTCGGCGAGGTCGTGACGCCGAACGTCGACAATGATCAATTTCGTCCCGTTACGGACAGCCTCTTTGATGAACGTTGCTGCGACTGGATGATTGGCAGTCGCATTCGAGCCGGTGACAAGGCAGACGCTTGCGTTCTGCACATCCGCGAAGACATTGGTAACTGCCCCACTGCCGATTGTCTCCATCAAGGCAGCGACAGATGAGGCATGACAGAGCCGTGTGCAGTGGTCGACGTTGTTGGTGCCGAAGCCGGCGCGGATCAACTTTTGGAAAAGATAGGCCTCTTCGTTCGAGCACTTGGCCGAGCCGAAGCCGGCGAGGGCATTGCCGCCATGCTCATCACGAATCGCACACAGCCGCTGACCGATCAGATCCAGGGCTTCGTCCCACGTCGCTTCCCGAAAGGCCGGCAGGACCTCGTCATAGTCGACGAGACCTCCCGGTTTGCGCTGCTTTTTCCGGGAGGGCGAAGCTCCGGCTGAGCCGCGCCGTGAGTGAGATGTCGCTTGATCCGACAAGCGTTCCTCGCGAGCTTTCGCTTCCGCATGCGTCGGACATTCATCAACGATTGCTTCTGCGCCTGCGGCTCGGCAGGAGCCTCGCCCTCCCATTTCGCGTGAGTCCCTATCGTCGGCGACGTCACTCGACAATGGCCCCTTGGGGTACGCTGCATCAATGCGAATGAGGGGTTTCGTCAGTCGCTGGGGATGATGTGCGTAGTCCCAGCCATAGCGGCCTTTGACACACAGACGCTCATGATTGACCGGGCTTTCGCGTCCTTCAGCGAGGACGATCTTGTCATCGCGCGAGTGCACCGTCAGTGAGCAACCGACACCGCAGTAGGGACAGACGGTTTCGGTCGATGTCGTGTTTTCGTTCGGGAGAATGGACAGCGTGATCGGCTTGTGCGTCAACGCGTCAGTCGGACAGGCGGCAGCACATTCGCCGCATGAGACGCAAGTGCTCTGCCCCATCGGTTGATCGAGATCGAACGCGATGCGGGCTGTGTGTCCCTTGCCGGTGCGGCCGATCACATGATTGTTCTGCACATCATCGCACGCGCGGATGCAGCGGTCACAGAGGATGCAGGCGGCGTGGTCGACCGCGATAACGGGAGATGTATTGTCGAATGGAGAATGGAGCATGGAGGATGGGGAAGTGACGTCAGTCAGCTCCATTCTCCATGCTCCGTTCTCCATTCTCACTTCATCGATCAGCCCATAGCGTTGTCCCAATGCGTCCAGCTCACACCGGCTCGCGGACGGCTGGCGGTCATCGTCGTCCGGGTATTCGCTGAGCAGCAGTCGGGTGAGCATCTTGCGGTGCTGTTCGACCTTCGTGGATGAGGCGTCGACCTCCATCCCTGCCTGACACTCACGCATGCACGATGGAGCGAGCACTCGCTCGCCGATGTCGACGACACACATGCGGCAGACGCCAACAGGGGAGAGTTTGGGGTCGTGACAAAGTGCCGGGATATCGATGCCAGCCAGTCGAGCGGCCTCCCAGATCGTCGTTCCCTCTTCAACGGTCACATCCTGGCCGTCGATCGTGAGCGAGACCGTGGTTTGTGGGGGAGCGGTTGCCGAGGACATGACGGTACATTCAAAAGGGATGCAGTCGTGGAGATCGAACGGCCTCAGACCGTTGCCCACTCTAGTGTAGCGAATGATGCGGGTCAGTCCCGTCAGACCGAGGGCGAGGCGGTCAGGATCGAATCCAGTGTCTTCAGGCAAGTGTCGGCGAGGGGGCGAAGTGACACGTCGTCCTGGCAGGCGGCGTCAATCATGGTGCGGTGATACCACTCCACTTCTGTGCGGCCTGCGCGGAATCGGCCCCACATGTCCTGTCCGGAATCGAGATCGAATTGCATCGTCGCAAGATTATGCAGCTTGTCGGCGAGCACAATCGCCCGGGTCGAAAGATTGGCCGCTTTCACATGTTCAATATGTTCCAACTTGCGTACCTTCCACGGACGAAGCACGCCCTGCTCGTCGTACTTCTGCTCACTGAGGACCGCCACAGACTCGATGACTGCATGCGGGAACTCACTGACGAGATCATCGAGCGTACACTCGGTGTCTTCCACCACATCGTGAAGCAAGGCCGCAGCGAGAAGCTCGTCATCATCAAACCCGAACCGCTGCAGCAGCATCGCCACACCGAACGGGTGTGTGATGTAAGGGATCTCTCCCCCTTTTCGCGACTGCGGGTGGTGATGCGTCGCTGCGATGCGGAGTGCTCGTTCGATGATCGGGGACCAGCAGGCAGACGTTCGTGATGACTCGCCGGGGCTCACGATGCAACGACGTCCTTGCTTTCATCCGCCCGGTCGATGGGGTTGAACGTCACGTACTCCCAGTGCCGGTAATGCTCAGACTTTTTGAGGAGTTCGTTGTGGGAGCCGACTGCATCGACTTTGCCGCCCCGCACGAAGACGACCTGTTGACAACGGCGGACGGTCGACAAACGAGAGGGGAGGAACACAACCGTGCGACCAATGCTGAGTCGCGTATAGGCATCGTCCAGCAACGCCTTGGTGTCTTTGTCGAGCTTGGTGCGGGGTTCCTCAATGATCAGCACAGCCGGCTTGCGGAGTGCCGCGCGAGCCAACCCAATGAGAAATGCCTGACCATCCTCCAACTGTTCCGCGTGTTCTCCCAACTGTGTTTCATAGCCCTGCGACAAACCGGTAATGAACTTGTGAGCGTGCACCATCTTCGCGGCTTCTGTTGCCTCGGGCAGTCCGTAACCCTGTTGCCCGCAGGAGATGTTCTCCAGCACCGTTCCGGCGAAACAGGTGTCAGTCCCGCCCACATATGTTGTCTCTGCACGGAGTGACTCAAGAGTGCCCCAGTTGATGTCCTCGCTGTCGAACAGGACGCGACCGGATTGCGGCTCGATGAATCGCGGCAGCAGATAGGCAACCGTTTGTGCACCAAGCGGGTCAGGTGACACAATGGCTGTCGTCGTGCCTGCGGCCAGGCGCAGATCGAGCCCCTTGAGAATCGGCGTCCCGTTGAGTGAGTAGTCGACCGTTTCGAAGATGATCGATTTGGACACAGGATCGAGGAACTTCGCGCCGACGGCCTGTCCGACTTCTGGAATCCGATTGAAATAGCGGAAAAGCGCGTCGGCAGCTGTTCCCACCTCGTTTCGCAGGCGTCCCAACTGCAACAGGAACTCAGCCACAACGACCATGCTGCCAAACGTGAGCAACAGTAACGTGGCTCCGAACACCGAGAGCGGGTTGTCTGTCGCAAGCACCTTGACGGCGATCATGTACAGGACCAGCCCGATGCAACCGACCATCAGGACTCTTGATATCCAAATCGCCCATCGCTCTTGTCGCAGTCCGGATGAAATCTCTCTCGTGTAGCGATCCAAAGAGGCTTCAAACTGTTGATGCTCGAATTCCTCCATGTTGTATCCACGGACGATCCGTGTCTTGTTGAGGGATTCAGCCAGTCGTCGCAATTCTGTGTCGGCGTGAGCATTCGCAAGTCGCTTGCGAGCCCGGCCCTGCGAACGTTCATAGTGCACCAGCCACCAACAGGCAGCCAAAGGCACGAAGCATTGGAGTGTCAGTCGCCAATCGACGCTCAACGCCAGGAGCGACAACAGCACGATCATCACCAGATCGCGGACAAATGATTGCATCCAGTCTGCAATGCCAATGCGGACGACCTCGGACTCCTTGGTAAATAGTGACATCGCTTCCTGAGACGTTTGCCCCAGCAGGTCCCCCGGCCCCAAGCGCAGCGCCTGTCGATGCAGATGCTTCCGTTGCGTCGCGACGACTTGCATGGCCGACTGCAAACTCGTTGCCTTCGCTCGTGAAAGGGCGATGGTGAACAGCACGGCGAACAGCGCACCAAAAGACAGCAAATACAACATGGCTGACACATTGTCACCCAGTCCCGGAATCGCCTGATAGGCCGGGCTGAGAATCGCAGCCCATGGCCCGCGTCCCTCGGAAAGAACGATGGCAGGCAAGATGCCACTTGAGCTCAATCGCACTGTCGACGCGGAATCGTCTTCAGCGGGAAGTTGAGGGATGACCAACTCGCCAAATCTCGCCCGAACTGCATCCACCTGCGTGGGGGGGATCCGGACCTGTCCGCGTGTCGCCAGCAGGTCTGCGAGTAATGCACCGGTGACGAGCAAGACACACAGCGACACAGCGACAACGATTGACCAGAAGACAACCCACTTCCCGGCCCCCTGCCACCACAGGCGACGGGACATCACACGTTGAAACGCGCTAAGGGTATCTTGGGTCACGCCAGATCACGGTCTTCAAACAGGATGAACGCCAGAAGAACCGCCGCCGTGCAGTACGCCAGACAATACAGAAGAGAGAAGCCTAAATAGTCGGCTGGGATGGGAGCCCCCGTGGAGATGGCAGTCGACATATTGAACATGTCCACGGAAGGCAGCACTGTCGCCAGGAGTTGTGCAATGAATCTGACGAACACCAAAGCGTCACCCTGGAACGTCGACTGCACGAGCACGGGGGTCAAGTGACCCACGACGAAGATTGCAAAGCAACTCACCATGTTCACCAACATGGGGAGCCGGGTGGAAATGGCCACGCTCACCGCCGTCAGCACAGCAACCTCAAAGGCAATTAACGTCAGCCCAGGCAGAATCTGCATGGCCGTAAACCAGCGGATGGGAACGATGTAGGGAAAGCCCAATTCGAAATCCAAAATCGGTGCCTGTGTTTCACTGGCCTCTCGCTGATCGTAGCCGACCTTGAGATACGTCAACACAAACAGCACGGCTCCCGTGAAGAGAATCATCAACAGCGCCGCCTGGATAATGCCTGAGTACTTGCCCAGGATGAACTGACGACGGTTAATTGGCTTCGAAAGCAATGTCATTGCTGTCTTGCCTTCAATTTCGTCCGCAACGCTCAGGCTGGCCGTCCAAACACCGAGCAGGAGTGCGCAGATCAGGATTGTCTGGAGTCCGCAATCGATGAAGACGCGAGTGTCGTCACCCATCGTGAAGAAGGGGATATACATATTCGCGCAAATGACGAGCAGCGCCAGGCCAATCATCATTGAAAACACCGGCTGACGGATCGCTTCCTTAAACGTGGCGCGAGCAATCGTCCCAGATCTCGTGCCATAGTTCGCAACCAGAAAGGCGACGATGGCGACTACAGTCCCGATCGCAATCAGACCAAATGGTGTCTGCGGATTTCGAGCCGCAGTCTGGGCAAGCATGAAAGCTAAGCTGGACATCAACGCGTGTCTCCCGGGGTCACAAGCCAAACACAATGAATGATGGGGTCGTCCTGAGACGACCAACAGAATCTCTACGCAGATCGATGAGCAAATGTGAGAGAAATCTCTTCCTTCACTGTATCCTTTCCACTGACCGAGCGAAACTGAAACCTGCCCTCAAACACAGGATCCCCTCAGCGGCGGATCTTGAAACCCGCAAGGTCATCCCGAAACGCAGCTTCAGTCGTCTCAACCCGCACAATGTGAGCAGACATCGTACTGGCGACTTCGCCGAGAAACGCCCGAACGGGGGCCTCCGGACCCTGCACGAAGAGCCTGACAGTTCCATCGGGCTCATTGCGAACGTAGCCAGCAACGGCGTGTCGGCGTGCGATTCGGGATGTCGTCCAGCGAAACCCGACTCCCTGAACATGGCCGGTGTAGAGCACCTCAAGGCAGAGGTTCGCCGGTTCCAAATCACTCATGCTGAACCATTGTCACAACATTGCGTGGCGAGCATATGGCGTCGGTGAAGCATCTGGCAGCGGCGAACAGAGGTAACACCTGGGCAGCACAACCGGCATCAGGCCGAACGATTGGTTGCTTCGATGGAGATTTCTCCCTCAAAACCTCCCATTCGCTGCAACTCTTCGCGGACGATGTTCATGTCACGAGGAGCTTCGATTCCTAATCGAACTGCATTCGGACCAATGCGGACAACTGTGATGGCAATTTCGTCGCCAATCATAATCCGCTCGCTCGGCTTCCGTGAGAGTACCAACATCGCTCGCTCCCTTTGCTGACCAATTACCCTGTAGTCACCCTGAGGACATCATCAAAAGGATAACAGGCAGGGCCGGAAGTGGTCCACTGCATACACGGCGGATTCACGCGAGATTCACAAAGTGGCAAGTGCGATATAAAGCCGAGTTGCACAAAGCGAGTGCACGCTTTGTGCGTGCTGAAAGGGCATTCGCGGTAGTCGCGTGCTGAATCTGCATGCACTCGCTGCCTCGCTAGCTGGTGGGCAGCAAAGCAACCTTGAGCTGGCTGTTTGGGTAAAATGAGTTTCTGGTGGCATCTGTCCTGGTCACCTTCTGTTACTTGACCGCTTGCGGCTAGAGCTGCATCCTGAGGCAGCTGGATAACACAGGGACCTCATGACTCGGGAGATGACGGACATGGTCGGCATTGGTTTGATTGGTATTGGCTTCATGGGCATGACCCACTTTGAGGGAGCTCGCAGTCTTCAGGGAGGCAAGGTCGTGGCCATTTCCACGCGAAACTCGCAGAAACTCGCGGGTGACTGGAGCAGCATTCAAGGCAACTTTGGCCCGCCGGGTAGTGCTGAGACCGACCTGTCCGGAGTCGCGACGTATCCGGACTATCACGACCTGCTGGCAGACAACTCCGTCACCCTCGTCGACATTTGCCTGCCGACTGACCGGCACGAACAGGTCGTCATTGAAGCGCTGGAAGCAGGCAAGCATGTGCTGGTCGAAAAGCCCATCTCCATTGATCTTGCAGCCGCTGACCGCATGCTTCAGGCCGCCGAAAAGGCCGGTCGCCTGTTGATGGTTGCCCAAGTCCTTCCGTTCTTCCCTGAATTCCGTTGGGTCCGCGAGACCGTCGAGTGCGGAGATCATGGGCGTTTGTTAGCCGCATCGTTCCGCCGTGTCATCGCCCCGCCCGACTGGTCTGACGACATGAATGACTTTCGAAAACTGGGTGGTTGGGGCATCGACCTCCACATTCACGACAACCACTACATCGGCCTGCTCTGCGGAGTCCCCCGCGAGGTCTTCTCCCGAGGACTGCTCAAAGACGGGCTCGTCAATCATGTCTCATCGCAATACGTGTACGACGATCCAGATCTTACGGTAAGTTGTATCAGCGGGGGGATCGCCGCCGGTGGACTCAAGTTTGCCAGCAGCTTTGAGCTCTTCTTGGAGAACGCGACCATCCAATACGATGCCGGCACGTACGGCGACGAGTGGGTGGTCAACCGACCGCTGACGCTGATCACCAACGATGGTGAGATCACCACGCCCGACCCGGGAGGCAGCGGTGAATGGTGTGCTGCCTTCACCGAGGAGCTGCAAGCTGCTGTCGATGGAGTGGCCGCAGGATCGGCTCCTGCCATCCTCTCCGGTCAACTCGCCTGTGATGCCCTGCGACTCTGCCACGCGGAGGCTGAGAGCATCAAGACCGGAAAACTTGTCGCCATCCGCTGACACCGAAAACATCCGCTCCACGACAACGGTGCCAATCGCTATCATGGCGAGTCGATGTACAGTCAATCAGAGTGTTGAAGCTAAGCGATGTCCGAACGAATCTATCTTGCTGTCGATCTGGGAGCAGAAAGCGGTCGCGTCATCGCAGGTCGCCTTGCAGAGGGACGCATTGAGTTGGAGGAAGTTCATCGCTTTCCCAATGGACCTGTCGAGGTGGCCGGGACGCAGCGCTGGGACGTGCTGCGACTGTGGAGCGAGATCCTCGAAGGGTTGTCAAAGGCGGCGACTCAATTTGGCGAGCAGATTGTCTCTGTGGGTGTTGACACCTGGGGCGTCGATTACGTCCTGCTCTCTGCGAAAGATGAGATTCTCGGACAGCCGTACCACTACCGCGATGGTCGCACGCAGGGGGTGATGGAGCAGGCGTTCGCGCGGGTACCGCGTGAGGAGGTGTTCGCAAATACCGGCTTGCAGTTCATGCCCTTCAACACTTTGTTTCAACTTGTGTCGACCCAGTTGTCGGACCCTAATCTGCTGGCGGCTGCCGACCGGTTTCTGATGATGCCAGATTTCTTTCATTGGCTGTTGTGCGGCAGCCGAGTCGTCGAATTCACGAACGCAACGACGACTCAAATGCTACACGCGACAGATCGACGCTGGGCGGTCGATCTGCTGCGACAGTTCGATCTGTCGCCGCACATCTTTCCTGACATCGTCCAACCGGGCACCAAACTTGGTGCGCTACGACCGGAGGTCGCCGCAAAGACCGGGTTGCCTCGCATTGATGTCGTCACCCCGGCGA
This sequence comes from Planctomycetaceae bacterium, assembly GCA_029259815.1. Lineage (GTDB taxonomy): Bacteria > Planctomycetota > Planctomycetia > Planctomycetales > Planctomycetaceae > JAHBXU01. Next base: position 18,381 of record JAJDEJ010000066.1, read on the forward strand.
CGCACGACACGGGCTCCGCAGTTGTCGCAGTGCCGACCCAACAAACCGGCAAGGCCAATTGGGCGTACATCTCGTCCGGCACATGGTCGCTCATTGGGGTTGAGGTGCAGGACGCGATCCTCACACCCGAAGCGCTGGCTCAGAACGTCACGAACGAAGGTGGCATCGATGGCACATATCGTCTGTTGAAGAACGTGATGGGCCTGTGGCTCATCCAGGAGTGTAGACGGTCGTTCGAACGACAAGGTCGGACGTATGAATATGGGGACCTCACAGCACTGGCAGATGACGCAGAGCCATTCCGCTCACTCATCAACCCGGATGACGAACGCTTTCTCAGCCCGGCTGACATGGTCGAAGCCATCCGCAGCAGTTGCGAGTCAATCGACCAACCGATTCCCGAGACTGATGGACAATTCATCCGCTGTGCCCTGGAGAGTCTGGCTCTACGATATCGTCAGATCCTCGAAGGCATCGAGTCTCTGACCGGAGAAACGATCGAGGTCATTCACGTGGTCGGCGGCGGCTCTCGGAACGATCTGTTGAACCAGTTCACTGCAAACGCATGCAATCGTCCGGTCATCGCTGGTCCGACCGAAGCAACGGCCCTCGGCAACGTCCTCGTGCAGGCCCGAGCCGCCGGCGACATCGGTGACCTCTCCGCAATCCGCGACGTCGTCCGAGCATCGAGTGATTTGGTGACATTTGAACCAACTGATGTTGAGACATGGAATAACGCGTATGAGCGGATTGATTCGCTCATGAAGATAAAATGACAAACGAATCCTCTTGGCAGAGTAGCCAAAGTGGCGTACAATCACACTGTTGCCAAACGTTGTGACCGAGAGGCTCAACGCTCATGCAACGCCCCAGGGGTTTGTCTTCGGATGAACCCCTGTGTTTTTTGAGGGTGAGCGTTGTACATACTCTACGTGGATGAATTTGGTCACTCGGGGGCATGGGATCCGGCTGATCCCAATCACTGCCATCATCCACTCTTTGGCCTCGCGGGCCTTTGTCTCGAAGGCTCCCGGATCAAAGATTTTGATCGAGGCTACCTGCGGCTGAAGCAGAGCTTCTACCGTGCAGAGATCGTAAGGGCTGCCTCTCAGTCTGGACTCCGACCGGAAAGGTATGAACCGAAGCGGCTGAGGAGTCGTCGGGACAGGCGGTTTGCGGTCGCCGTGTTGCAGCACGTCAAGGCATGTCATGGCATTCTGTTCGCGAGGGGTGTCGTGAAGAGGGTCGGTCTGGCCAATCATCACGAGAAGGCTCTCTACACGTCGACCACTCAAGGACTGATGCAACAGTACGAGCGTTATCTCAGACAGGTCGCAAGCCGCGCCCGTGGACGTGGGATTATCGTTCTGGACGAGCGAAGCGGTGGTCAGGACGAGAATCTACTGGCATCGGCTCAAAGTCATCTCTACAGCAGTGCGGTTCACCCGTTTGAACGCCTCATCGAAGTTCCTCTTCTAGTGCCTTCTGACTGGTATCATGGCGTGCAAGCAGCCGATACCGTGTGTCGCGGGCCATCGCGAATGTCATGCGATTCCGCCGATTGGGTGAGCAACACTACCGCAAAGATGAGTCTGCGCTCGGACAATTGCTTGATGACCTCTCGATGCCAATAGGAAACTGGAACACACTGTTTGTGCGATAGGATTTATGGGACTTTTCGACAAACTCAAAGGCGCACTCACCAAGACGAAGGACGTCTTGCGGACGGATGTGCGCGATCTGCTCAAGGCGGGCGAGATTCTCGATGACGAGAATCTGGAGAAGTTCCACCGCGGACTCATCACGACTGACATGGGCGTCACTGCCTCCGGGGAGATCGTGGACGAACTTCGCGAGCGATTCGGCGGACGGACGGTGCCGCCGGACGACGTCTGGAATGTTGTGAAGGATAAACTCAAGGAAATCCTCCGTGGCGAGGGGGACTGCGAATGGGACGTCAGCGACCCGCTCTCACCACTCCAGTTGGCCGATGACGGGCTGACGGTCATTCTCGTGTGTGGCGTTAACGGCGTGGGGAAGACGACATCGATTGCCAAGTTGGCCAAATACTTGCAGAATTCTGGCAAGAAGGTCGTACTCGCCGCGGGGGATACGTTCCGCGCGGCAGCCGTCGAACAACTCACGTTGTGGTCCGACCGGCTGGGTTGCGAGATCGTCACCGGCGAACACGAAGCGGACCCGGCCAGCGTCGCTTATCAGGGCGTGGACAAGGCACTCGAGGTTGGCGCGGACGTTGCCATCATCGACACAGCCGGTCGATTGCAGACACACCAGAACCTGATGGCAGAATTGAACAAGATCCACAGCGTCATCGGTAAACGACTCGAAGGTGCTCCGCATGAGAGTCTACTCGTGTTGGATGCGACAACCGGCCAAAATGGCCTCTCACAAGCCAGCAAGTTCTCGGAGGCCGCGGGTTGCACGGGCATCGTCCTCGCCAAGCTGGACGGCACCGCGAAGGGGGGCGTCGTCGTCGCCATTCGCAAGCAAATGGGCATCCCGGTTAAGTACGTCGGCGTCGGTGAACAGATTGACGACCTCGAACTCTTCTCTCCCGATGAGTTCGTTGACGCCCTGTTCGCCGACACGTAGGACGGATTTCCAAATCCGTCCATCATGACCCCTCTTGAGGACGGACTTGGAAGTCCGTCCTACGCTCCCTAGAATCGCGATGTGAGTGAACAGACGCGGCATGTGATCGTTTTCGAGTCCCAACCATCTTGGGAGCCTGAGCTGCAACGTCAGTTTCTTGACGACAATGTGCGTGTCGGAGCGTGCCGGTCGGTCAAAGATCTTGATCAGCGGCTGGCCCATCAGGCATACGATGTGTGCGTCATCGACCTGTCAGCGGATTTGGCGGGCCTGTTGCGCTGGCTGGGGGATCAACAAGATCATGGAGCGCGCGTCGCAACCCTGGCCATCGCCACTGAAGAGCAGCAGTCGCTCGAATGGCATGTTCGCGAGTTGGGAGCCACCGCGTTTGCCACTGAGTATGTCACCGGAAATCAACTTGCGGCCATGTGTCGTAAACAATGGAACGAATACTAGCGAGGAGAATTCTGAGGCGACGATCGAACCAATCGACGTCTCGGAACGAGAGGAACCATCATGTCAGAGTCAGCAAAGCAGGAAGCCGTGCGAGCGAGTGTGGCGGGAGTCAGCGATCCAGAGTTGGGTCGTACTTTGGGCGAGCTCAAGATGTTACAGGCGGTCGACGTCGACGGCGACAACGTGCGGGTCACGATCGATCTGCCCATGCATGCCTATCCCAGTGAAGACCAACTTTGCGCAGCGGTTATGTCGGCGGTCAACAATGCCGCTTCGGACGTGGGTGAGGTGACGGTCAACTTTGAACATCGTGTGCGCGGTCAGGAGTCAGGTGGCGATCTTGGCTTGCGGGTCAAGAACATTATCGCGGTCGGCAGCGGCAAGGGAGGCGTCGGCACACGCACGGTCGCTGCCGCGTTGGCGTATGGTTTGAAACACTTCGGCTCTTCCGTTGGTCTGATGGACGCCGATGTGTACGGCCCGAGCATTCCCCATCTTGTCGGCGTCGAAGGCCAACCGGCGATCAAAGAGGTGCCGACACAGGACGGACGCACCGTCGAACGGATGGTGCCGAACGAAGCGAATGGCGTGAAAGTCATGTCAATGGGCTTCATGGTGCCGGCCGAACAGGCGGTCATTTGGCGGGGCCCCATGCTCCACAAGGCCCTGATGCAGTTTCTCGCTCAAACCGATTGGGGCGAGTTGGACTATCTCATCATCGACATGCCGCCCGGCACGGGTGACGTGGCTCTCACCTTGTCGCAAGCGGTCGGTATCGCTGGCGCGGTTGTCGTCTGCACGCCACAAGAGGTCGCCCTGCTCGATGCGGTCAAGGCCATCGGCATGTTCCGGCAGGTGAAGATTCCTGTCCTCGGCATGGTCGAGAACATGACGGGCGACATCTTCGGTCGCGGCGGCGCAAAAGCCAAAGCCGAAGCGATGAAGGTGCCATTCCTCGGCGAGGTCCCCGCCATCGCTGACATCCGCGAAAAGGGGGACGCCGGACGACTCTCATCCCTGTACGACGATGCGTCCCCAGCGCGCGAATCACTGTTGCAAGTTTGCCAACGAACAGCAATCGAAGTCGCGAAACAGGTCGTCGATCAACCGTCGATGCCGCAGTTAGAGATCTTGTGAGTAGAAGAGCCCTCCATGTGAATGACGTGCAGGCCATGCTTCGTCAACTCGCAGCAGGTCCGGGTATGTCAATTTGCCTTCCTGAACAGATCGCAGCACTCCTCACGGGGTGAGTCGCCTGAATTCGCGTGATGTGTCACAGGCGGATGGAAAAACGGTGAATCCAGTCGTACAATTGACGTTCTGACAGTGGTCCAGAGTCGAAAGCTGCTGAATCGGTCATCCGTTGGGATTCCGTTCTCTCAAATTGACCTGAATGCCGTTTTCGTCTGCATCGCCATTCGGCAGGATCGCTGTCACTTCAATGGTTGCCGAGCACCACCGTCGCTCGGGACGACGGACTTTCCTGCGATTGGCACCGACGAATCGCCTGAGGAAATCTCTCCGTACGAGAGCCGTTCAGATTGTTGCTGACTTAATTCTGATTGCGATGTGGAGAACTGTTCGATGTCTCGGTGGCTCAGTTCGGAGAAAGTCCTTTTTGGAATCACAGTGGCATTGGTTGGTGTTGCCGGTCTGGCGATTTACGCGTTTTCCAGGCCGGATTCTGACGCGAGGCCAAATTCCAAACGCCCAACAGCCGAAAGATCAAAGCCCCGAGTACCAACCCGACCGGCAGGCCCCGGTCGGGTTCAGGGTTTTGGACGATTTGGACTTTGGTGGGACGGCATTCCGGAACAGGTCAAAAGAAATCGTGTCGACACCGGACCGCATACTAACATCTCCCCTTCTGATTACTGTGGCCCTGAGGCTTGTCAGGAGTGTCACGAAAAGAATTACGCTTCGTGGTCAGAGCACCCTCATCGCTGGATGAATGCGCTGGCAGGCGCTTCCACGGTCAAAGGCGATTTCTCAGGCGACTCCAAGATCGAATACCTGGGGGGAGAAGCCTCCTTCTACCGCCAGGGCGAGAATCTTTACATGGAACTCGTGCGCGACGACGTGCGCCATGTGTCCGAAATTACCCAGACAATCGGTTCACGTTTTTACCAATACTATGTCGGGCGGCAACTCGAAGGACCGGAGCCGGCTGACCACCCCCGGTACTCGGAGGACCATGTACTTCCATTCGGATATTGGCTTGATCGCGAGGAATGGGTGCCGATTGTTCACGTTCATGAAGGGGGCAGAGTCAGCCCCGAGGGAGACAGCCAAAGCCTGGATTATGATCCATTTGCGGTTCACGAAAACCCTCCCTGGACCGACTGGGGCGTCTATTGCGACCAGGCCCCCGATCTTTACCGGTCCCAATGCAATTTCTGTCACACGACTTTTCCCGTGGGCGACATGCTGGTTCGCGATCAGCAGAAAATGGGGCTGTATGTGCCCGTGGTTTTACATCTTTCGATGCCAGACTACGTTGCCAAAGCCACTCCCCATCTTTGGGATTCGAACCGTCAACCCTGGGAACTTGCAGACAGCGAGTTTGCGTCAATCCTGAGAGAATACCGCACGTTCGATGCCACACAAAAAGCGGTGAGTCTGGGGATCAGTTGTGAGGCCTGCCATCTGGGGTCCAAAGAGCATGCCGAAGACAAATCGGTGAAGCCGAGGTTTTTCCCGAGCAGCCCCGACCTGGCGATACAAACGCCTGATCGCCAAATGGATTTCGGTCGCACCCATGCCAACGTGAATTGGACCTGTGGCCGCTGCCATGTCGGTGGTCGTCCCGAATTCGCTGCGGGCATGTCGACCTGGAACTCAACAGAGTATACCGACGCGACAAAGGGCAGTTGTTATTCGAAGCTGACCTGCGTCGAATGTCACAATCCCCACGAGGCGATTGGTCCGAAATGGTCCCGCACACCTGCCGAGGACGATGCGTCCTGCCTCAAGTGCCACCAGGAGTATGAGCCGTCCGAAGCACGGCTCGCACACACGCACCATCCGATCGACAGCGACGGAAGCCGCTGTATGAACTGCCATATGCCGCAGATCAACGAAGGATTGCAGGACATCGTTCGCACGCACACCATTTTCTCACCCACGAACCATCAAATGATCGAGGCTAACGAACCCAATGCCTGCAACCTGTGCCATGTGGAACGTCCCATCGACTGGACGCTCGAACATTTGAAACAATGGTATGACGCATCGTTTCAAGAGCACAGCTTGGCGAACAACTATCCGGAGCGTGCAGGTCCGACCGCGATCGGATGGCTGAAGAGTGACAAAGAGTACGTACGAATGATCGCGGCTGACGCGTTGACTCGTACGGAATCAACCTGGGCTCTGACTGAGTTGTTTGGCGCGCTCGATGATCCGTTCCGTCTGAATCGTCAGTTTGCGCGGATCGGCCTGGAGAAAATGCTGGGCATCCAACTGGCTAAGTATGGATATCAGTTCTATATGACGAAAGAGCAACGTCAGGAACCAATTGAACGAATACGTGAGGCTTGGGATCCTGCGATATTTTCTTCAGAGCCAGATGGTTCCTGAGAGCCTGTTGACGATCATGTTGACGATCATGTTGACAGCATTCAGCGACGATATCGCTGACGCGTCAGCAGCGACGCCCGACAGGTCGACATGCAATCCAACAGGTTGACTGAGAAACAATTCGCGAAGGCGGTACAGGGGTGATGCACTGCATCCAACTCTGCTGCAACCGTTCGAATCAGACCGCGAGGCTCTGCATGACTGCGGCACCGTCTACAAGAACTCCTGCAAATACAGGAGTCTGCGACTCATCATAAACACTCGCCGGAACGGTGAATGGGCGTTACAGGACTTGAACCTGTGACCTCTTCCGTGTGAAGGAAGCGCGCTAGCCAGCTGCGCCAAACGCCCGGTTGTTTGATCGTTTGTAACTTGACTGCTACCCGTGTGCAAGGTCATACGGTGAGAGTGACACCGACAACTCAGAGGAGTTCGGAGTGTTACTTGGATTTCAGGGAACAATGAGCGTCAGGTGTTGGGGGTCCAGATTGAGGTGGTGCCGGGAATCGAACATGTGGAGCGACGACGACGGGCTTTGAGGCGGACGTAGGGCGCGGTGAAGCGGCCGCGGTGCCGGAAGTGGCCGGGTGGAGCTTTGGGATCGGCGCGGGAGGGTTCGACGAGGTCTTCCAAGACAAAACCGGCTCGGCAGAGTTCGCCGACGAGTTGTTCCCAGCGGTGCAGATATTCGCTCGCTCCGTTCTCCCGGTAGGAGGTGTCGGACGTCGGCGGGAGTGGGTCAGTCTGGTAGTACTCGACGCCAAGGATGTATTGGTGCTTTCGATCTCGGTCGGTGATCTGCAGGCTTGTGGGTTGCTTGTGTTGGCTAATGTAGAGACCGTCGTTACGGAGGACACGGGCAACTTCTCGGTAGGTGTCTGTGATGCGAGGCACGTAGCAGGTGCTGACGGGTTGATGCACGATGTCGAAAGACTCGTCGGAGAATTCGCAGAGATCATCCATGGACGCTTCGATCGTGCGAAGGGAGAGGCGTCGTTTGTTGGCTTCGCGTTCGTCGAGTCGGAGCATGCCGGGGCTGAGATCGACGACTGTCACATTCGCACCGGCGGACGCGTACAGGATCGACTGCCAGCCACCGCCTGATGCGAGGCAGAGTACGTCCAGCCCTCGGACTGACCCCGGCAGCCAGCCGCGCGAGTCGAGGGTGAGCAGTGGTTGAGCGCACTCTTCGTCGGTGGCGACTCGTGTGAATTGGCTGTTGTCGGCAGCGAGTCGATCCCAGGCTCGTCGGTTTTGATCCCGGTATCTCATGCCGCTGCGATCGCAAAGACGGCAAGGATGCCGATCCAGACGATGCCCAGAGCATGCCAGAACCAGGCACAGACTGTCACGCCCCAGTAGTACTCGTGATCGTATCGGTCTGCCATCGCTCGGACGGTGATGTAACTCAGAAACAGGACCGCCACGACAAAGTGCATTCCATGCACCGCAGCGAGCATCAGCACAAACGCGTTGACTCCCGACTGGGCCGCTTCAGCCGTGCGATCGTGAGGCATCAGAACCCAGAGTCCGTACGTCTGCACACCCCAGAACATACCGCCGATGGCCAATGCACTCAGTAGCGAGCGACGAAACGATCGCTGACGTTCGATACGCACGAAGTACACCGCCCGTGACATCATCACACTGCCGGTGAGTAACAGCAGGGAACTCACCCAGAATGCGAACGGGAACAGACGACCCGGGGGATTCGTGCGTCCCCAGGGGATTTGGGAAATGAGCCACCACGAAAGCGTTGCCAGCAGCAGAACACTCATGACGGCTGCAAAGAATCGCCGAGCAGCTTGTGCCTGTCCGTCTGCGTGTCGTGCCGGTGCCCGCACTGCAGAAGACTGAGACAACGGTCGATCGTCGAAGGGAATCGCCATGAGCACATCGTTCACGGAAGAGCCAGAGAAGCCTCTTGAATCATACTCGGCTGCCGTGATGTGTCTACGGCGGATGAGCGACGTCGAGCAAGACGGGTGCATCCGTTCGATGGTGGGCACCCGGAAAGATACTTGAGCGATGAGTGGAATCGAAAGGAAACGTGGATCGGGCGGATGAGGCGGATTCCAGCGGATCAGTCACCAGAGACATGCGACTGTCAATGCTCTCGTTCGACTTAGAATCGACTGACCTCCGTGTCATCCGAGAAATCCGTGATCATCATCTTCTCTGTTCGCAGCCTCTGGATCAGGTCGCGGACTGCTCCCAGGCAACTGCATCTCAAGACATCAGGAGCAATCAGAGGTCTCAAACATCCAGAACACGAATCCGCGCCGATCCGCTTTTCTCCCACTCCCTCAACCCGTCCCACCACCATTCAACGGTCGCACCCGAGCAAGACCGCGAGCAGCTAATGGTCGAGCAGCCTGACATCCGCAAGAGTGAAGCGTATGATGCTGAGGTTGGACCAGTCGCGTTCCTCAATCTGAACTCTGTTTCCTCAGGAGATGCATCATGTCTGTCGCCAAGATTACTGAGATCAAATCGTCCTCGAAGAAGAGCTTTAAGGACGCCATCGAAGAGGGTGTCAAGCGGGCCTGTGAGACGCTGAAGAACGTGCAGGGGGCGTGGGTCGGCGATCAGGATGTTGTCATCAAGGATGGCAAGATCGAGGAGTATCGCGTCCTGCTTAAGGTCACGTTTGTCCTGAGCGACTGACCGGTGAGGAGCCGCACAATGGGTCGTTACCTCAGCGATTGCCTCTGCGTTGTGATCGTAATCCTCACTGGCGTAGCGCCAGCGCGGTCAGCGGATCAGCCTCCACAACGGCGACCAAACGTGCTGTTCATCGCAGTTGACGACCTGCGGCCCCAGTTGGGCTGTTACGGCGACGACTTCATGCGGACGCCCCAGCTCGACAAGTTCGCGAGTCAAGGGCGTCTGTTTCATCGTCACTACGTGCAGGTGCCGACCTGCGGTGCCTCACGATGCGCGCTGTTGACCGGCCAATACCCACACACTCCGGATGGCATCTCGAACATGGCAGTTCGCGACCGCATGTCGGGCCGTCCGGAGCAGTCAGAGCCGGAGTCGTTTGCACACCACTTTCGGCGATCCGGGTATCGCACGGTGTGTCTGGGCAAGATCAGTCACTATGTCGATGGCTTAATCTACAACTACGACCACACGGGCAGCGGCAACTTGGAGATGCCTCACAGTTGGGACGATGTCGGCTTACCGTACGGAAAGTGGAAGAACGGCTGGGATTCGTTCTTCGGATATGCCGATGGCTCAGGGCGTGTGCCGGGTGTGTCGCCGCCGCTGGAGTCGGCTGACGTCCCGGATGAGGGCTACCCTGATGGACTCATTGCTCAGGCAGCGATTGACAATTTACATGAGCTTAAAGACGAGCCGTTCCTGCTGTGCGTAGGTTTCTTCAAACCGCATCTGCCCTTCTGCGCGCCACAGAAGTATTTCGATCTTTATGATCCTGCGTCGTTGCCGCCGTCGCCAAATCCAGAGCCGCCGGTCGACGTCGATCCCCGCAGTTTGCATCGCAGCTCGGAGATGTTCGGCAAGTACAAACACCCCGTTGCTGATCCTCTTACGAACGACGAACACCACCGTCGGCTGCGACAGGCCTACTTTGCGTGCGTGAGTTATGTCGATGCTCAAGTTGGAAAGGTGCTGAACGAACTTGAAAGACTCGATCTCGCAGACGACACAATCGTTGTCGTCTGGGGTGATCACGGTTGGCATCTGGGTGATCAAACCCTCTGGGGCAAGCACACGACATTTGAGCGTGCCCTGCGAAGCACACTCATCGTCCGCACCCCCCACATGGCGTCACCCGGCGAGCCGACCTCGGGGATCGTCGAAACGGTCGATCTCTATCCCACGCTCACCTCACTTTGTGCGATCGATGCTCCGCCAGATCTCGACGGGCAAAGTTTTGCGCCTCTGCTGGATGACCCGGAGGCGACAGTCAAGTCGACCGCCTTCGGATTCTGGAAGCATGATTCGCGGACTCTGCGAACAGATCGTTATCGACTCGTGCATCTGCCAGCCAACTCAAATGATCCGGAATCGTTTGAACTCTACGATCACGTCAGTGATCCATTCGAGACACGTAACATTGCTGCCAAACATCCCGGCGTTGTCTCTCAATTGCAGTCCCGCTTCGAGGTGCTTGATCGTCCCACGGGAGAGGAGTGAACATCCGATGCCGGAGCTAAGACGGGTCGTTATTGTCGGTGGAGGCTTTGCCGGTCTCAACGCGGCCAAGGAGTTGAGTCGCTCGAAGGACGTCGCGATTACGCTGATTGATCGACGGAATCATCACTTGTTCCAGCCGCTGCTGTATCAAGTGGCGATGGCGGGACTCAGCCCGGCGGACATCGCCGCTCCCATTCGCAGCATCCTCTCTGATTGCCGCAACGTGCGTGTCGTGCAGGGCTCTGTGACGAGCGTGGACCTCAAAGAACACGTCGTTCAGACGGATTTCGGAGAGGTGCCCTACGACTCGCTACTGCTCGCTTGTGGAGCGGGGCACAGCTATTTCGGCCACCCCGAATGGGAAGAGCACGCTCCTGGCCTGAAGACGATCGAACAAGCAACCGAGATCCGTAGACGAGTCCTCACGGCTTTCGAGCAGGCTGAGCGAAGCACGAGCCCCGCCGAACAAAAGCGTTTGCTGACATTCATCGTGATCGGCGGAGGACCAACGGGAGTCGAACTTGCCGGGGCGATCGGTGAGATGAGCCGCTATACCCTCGCGAAAGATTTTCGATCCGTCGACGCCACGCTGGCTCGCGTACTGCTCATCGAAGCAGGCCCCTGCATTCTGCCGATGTTCTCCAACAAGCTGACCCATCGAGCCATGCGCGACCTTGAGTCGCTCGGCGTACAAGTTTGGACATCAAGCAGAGTGACCAACGTCGATGAGCACGGAGTTGAGGTCGGCGATGAGCGAATCAGCGCCGCCACCGTCTTGTGGGCAGCAGGAGTCGAAGCTTCACCGGTTGGTCGCGACCTTGGCGTGGAGACCGATCGACAGGGACGCATCGTCGTCGAGCCGGATCTCTCGTTGCCGAACCATCCGCATGTGTTCATCGCTGGTGATCAGGCTCATTGTACGGATGACGCGGACAAGCCGCTACCAGGGGTCGCACCCGTTGCCATGCAACAGGGACGATTTGTCGCGGCGACGATCCTTCGAGACATGGCCGATCAACCGCGTCGACCTTTTCAGTATGTCGACAAGGGGCAGATGGCGACGATCGGACGCAGCCGTGCGATCGCCGAGACGGGCCGCTTCAAACTGACCGGGTTTATCGCCTGGCTGGCGTGGTTGCTTGTCCACGTGTACTACCTCACGGGTTTTCGGAACCGGTTCTTCGTCGTTCTTCAATGGGCGTGGTCGTATCTGACGTTTCGCAAGGGGGCGCGGCTGATTGTCGACAAAGAGTGGCGGTCGAATCCATCTGCCGATCATGAGCAGCCGCCTCTCGTTGCTCCTCCGCCGACAAAAGAGCCGGCGTCTCCTGCGTAACGCGGATTCGGTCCACCCTCCACCACCCACACAGAAGACGCCAGAGATCTCGTAGCAACAGTCGCATTGTCGACCTCCTCACTCATGACGTCGGCTCAGCGACGCGTTGCTTGAGTGCCGCGAACTCTTCCTGCAGGCGTTCACGGCGTTCCTCCGCTGCGAACTTCGCTTCGAGGGCGTCGGAATCTGGATCACGTCCTTCGAGACGGTCGTAGGCGTCAGTCATTGCTTCGGCGCGTTCAACCCTGCGTTCCAGTCGACCAAACTCTGCGAACGCCGACGTTCCTTCGCACTTGTCGAGTGCCCGGTTGATGCTCGCAGACGACGAGGCCCGTGCCAGCCGGGCGACAAGCAGTGTCTTCTTGTGACGTGCCTGCCGGATCTTGTCCTCCAGATCGCGATACGACGATTGCAGACTCTCCGTCTGCTGCTTCTGCGTCTCGTACGATTGTTGCAGCGTCGCGATCCGTTCCTCGGCCCGCAGCTTCTGCTCCAAGGCACTCTTGGCAGCTGCGTCGTCGTCTCGTTTGAGAGCCGCCGTCGCGCGTTCATTCCACTTCTCCGTGTCATCGCGCGATCTTTCGACTTGTTTGCCAAGCTGAATCTCATCTGCGATGGCGGCGGCAACCGACTCTCGAACAGCACACAGTTCTTCCTCCATATCACAGATGAGTTGATGCAACATCCGCTCTGGATCTTCGACCTTCTCACGAAGGGCAGTGATGCTGGAACGCATAACGAAAGTGAAACTGTCGATCCATTTCATGGTCGGTTTCCTTGGTTGATGAGTTGACGTGTTGATGAGTTGATGGTGCTCGAAGTACCCCGGCTGCTTTGAGCAGCCGGGGTACTGGCCGCTATTCTCTATTCTTTATTCACAATTCTCCATTCCCTATCCGTGTTACTCCCACGCCTCCAGTTTGGCCGCAATCACACGCAACTGTTGCAGCATCTGCTCGCGGTGACGTTCGCAGTAGGCGGCGAGGCCCATGACGGCGGCTCCGACGCCGATGCCCGTGATCCACAGCAGATTTGGGTTGTCGATGCTGCCTCTCACGACCATCGCGATCACATCTGCGATCAGGAAGGCCGAGCCGGCGTACATGAGAGCACGCACTCTCAGTCCCATCGCCACGAGGGTGATAGCAACAGAGGTCACCATCAGGACGATCATGTGCAGCCAACTGCCGCCGACGATGTGAAACGCGGGCGAGACGAGGATCATCAACGCTCCCACATATCGCAGCGGGTCATGCGTCTTCGCTGGTAATTCGGACTTGAGTAATTCGACGAAGGCGATCGTGGTGATACCGAGTGGAATCAGGAACAACTGTGGATCGGTCCAGTGCAACTCCCTCCATAGCAGGGCCAAGGCCACGTTGAGGATGGCCGCCGAGCCGAACAGCAGGCCGGTACGACGTGTTTCCAGACCCCGCCAGAAGTAGAAGCCGCCCGCGAGCAGCAGGGCGAGGCTGTTGGCTCCCATCCACAGGGTGTGGGTGTACGCAAAGTGTCGATAGATGCCGAGTCCCACCGTCACTGCCGGCAGCCACAGGCCGATGGTGAGCAACGGACGTTGCAGGACAGCAAACCGCTGCGTGTGTCCGGCCCAGCTTCCAATGGCCCATGCCGCGACACCAGTCGCGAGTGTGAGGTACAGGCTCCAGCCAGCACCGAAGGTGATCGCACCGAACAGCACAAGGTAGCCAATGCCAGATGCGACGATCGCCTCAGCCAACCAGACTCGCGCCTCGGCTGCACTGCGAATGTCGGCGACCTGCTTCGGTGACCACTCAGCGTTGTCCGCATCCGCCCATCGCCACACGGCCTGTCGAATTTGCATCGCTGCATGAATCGCGAAGGCAAAGATCGCCAGAGTGACCTGAAACAGTGACAGCCCTTCGCCCAGGAGGACGACTGTGCTCAGCAGACAGATTCCCGTCACCAGGCCGAGTGCGGTCAGTTGGACATTCGCCAGATCAAGCTGTGTGTCCGTGCGGTCACGTGTTGACCAAAGAGCCATCATGACAGACGCGGCGGCTGCGATCAGCAATCCGCTCTCGGCGAGCAGATGTGGAGTGAGATTGAACACTGACGTCGCCGTCGGGCAAATCCACTGACACAACCCTGAGAGCACCTGCCAGTTGAAGAGCATCAGCACAGCGGTACGAGACGTTGCATCACCCCGCAGGTGAGACAACCACCACAGGGCCATGAGTGCGATGCCACCGGCGATGCGAATCGGCAAAGTGAACACCGGCAGTGAGGCCATGCCGATCAGTAGGGTCGTCCCGAGGATGCACCAGTCGAGTGCCTTGAGGACATTACCTGTCGATTCGCCATCATTCCGGAATGATGCCCGCCGCACGATCGCGATTGCCAGCAGAGAAACACCGGACCACAACGCGGGGACCCATTCGATGAGACTTTCCATTCCGCTCAATTGAACCATCGCAGCTGCGCCGCACACCAGCGAGGCGATCCAGCAGAACACAGTCTGCCAGTTCGACTGACGAGACCACGCCGAGTGCCAGAGCACGGCGAGTGTCACCGCCGTAGCGATCCACGGACCTTCGTACGACCTAATGAGTGTGGTCGCGATGAGGAAGGGCACGAGTCCCATCCCCATGAAGAGCACGCTTCCCCATCGTCCAATGTGGGCCGCAGGTCGAGCGAACGCTTGTGCGAGAATCATGTGGGGTCGCCATGCGAGAGCCAGACTGATCACCCAGTAAGCAGCCAGAATTCCCGCGAGCAGATTGATGATGCCGATCTCCCAACCAAATTCGGCAGCGACACACAGTGGGTAGAAGGCTGCAAACGACAAGGCAGCTTCACCGATCAGGTTGAACCGGGAGCTGACGAACGTCGCCGAACTCCGATCGCGGCGCCAGCGGACTGCGTGCAACAACATGAGCACGGCGATGACTCCACCAGCGATGAATGGTTGTGTCGGAGACACGGTGAGTTGTCCGACCCATGCCCCCGCTGTCAGCAGGGTCACTCCCAGACTTGTGAGTTGACAGAGTGGCAACGTGTCGAGCGGACTCGTCCCACGAGCGAATCGCAGTGAGCGACGGTCGATGATGGCACCGGGGACTAACAGTACTCCGCCCGCGACGGCCCAGCACAGGAACGACAAATCGGGCGTCGCACTCCATTGGAGGATGCCGGTCACGAAGCTGCTGAGTCCGCCCGCAGCAAACAGTGTTCCAGCAATCGCGGGTAACAACAGTCGGCGATCGCGGAACAACACCATCTGCACAGCAAACAAGCCAGACATCACCAAACCAACCGGCAGTAGAGCCTTCGCATGAGTGAGTGATACGGCCAGCAGCAGTCCACCGAGTCCAATGGAGAACCGCTGCAATGTCGGTGCGAATAGCGTGTCCTCACGACGGCGTCGCCAGGTTGCCAGAACGGTCGTCACGACGAGAAAGGGCAGATATGTCAGTCCGTAGAAGGCATAGGGAAGGCGTGGCTCGCGGACGGCACTGGCTCCCTGTTGCACTGCGGAGTGGGCGATCTCTTTGAAAAACACCGGTGATGTCTGATAGGCCATGAGGACAAACAGCAATGTCATCCACACGAAGCCCGCATGACGAGTGCGTCGGGCGGTCAGGAACATCACGACCGCCGCGAGTGCAGCAGTCGGCACGAGTGTGACGGTCGCTGGATAGCCGACCCCGGAAAGCACGACTCCGCCCACGGCTGCGAGGACACCAACAAACAGGGGCATCGCGATGTGCCACGGCAGGGGACGCGTGCATTCACCGTGTCGTTGTTCATGAACGTTGGCCCACGCATCGGCAGCGAGCAGCATTGGCACTGCAACCAACACGGTGCCGAATCCAATCCACGCCCACGGCATCGTCGGTGCGAGCATCAACAGGAACAGCGTGAGGAACTGTCCGCCGAGCAGCAGGATCGGAAAGAACCCACAGATGCGCGGCAGTCGATGCTCTTCCGTCAGCCAGAAGACGTGCCGATTGACCTTCACCGTGCCGATGGTGAACACGCCCCACAATACGACAGCGGCGATGGGGGCCACAGCGACAGGCACGAGCGGCAACACGGCACCCGCGAAACACAACGTCACATAACTCAGGAGAAACGTTGGTTGCAGTCGTCGGAAGAAGAGGTTGAAGATGCGACGCGATGCGAACCAGGAAAAGACCGCGTTGACGCCCAACAGACTGAGCAGTCCCGCATGCTTCATCAGTCCTGCGAGGGTCAGCATGCCGTCTGGTTGCACCCAGCGGACCGCGAGAAACGTGAGCGGCATCAGCAGCACTGTCAACGCCATTAACCCGGTGCCTGTCTTTTGTAAAGCAAGACGGTGATACGCCAACTGACCGGCGACGTACACGCCCGCCGTGTAGGCGAGCAGGATCGCATACTTCCACAGGGGCGTGTAACTGGCCCAGTGTGTGGTCACGAGCATGAGCGACGAACCAAACAGGATCAGCATGCCCAGTCCGAGGATCCATTTGATGTTTCCTTCCTGCAGAAACGCATCAAGGAAACGTAACAGGGGCGACCGGGGTTCAGCGTCTGTGCTCATGAGTCTGTTTTCCGCCCAGGGTGGATGATCCAGCCGTGCACGACGGCTGAAATGGGAGTTGCTTGAGACTCAGGCGGAGTCAATGACGAGATATCACGACGAATCTGGAATGTTTTGTAATCAACGATCCTTCCCAAGCCGACGGCTCGTGATATGAAATCAACAACTTTCGTTTGGGATTCAGAGATGACACTCATGTTGGATTCAATTCGTCATTCCCGCAGAGTCTTGCCCCCACGAAGGCGCGGGGCAGGAATCCAGACCACTCTAAGCACAGAGACATATGGAATATTCACCGCTTCCACCACTGGATTCCCGCCTGCGCGGGAATGACGTGACACACGAATCCAGGACCTGACTTGTTATCCCAAGAAGGAACGGGACAGAAATACATTTTGCGGCTTCGCCGTCGATCGTCCGCTTGCAACTGCCTCCCATTTCGGGAGAATGAAGCCCTCTCGATTCACCCACCCAGGAGCGACTCATGCGGACGATGATTGCGGCAGGACTGTTGATTGGCGCATTTGCCCCGACCGGTCAGGCGGAAGAGACCGACAAATGGGTCACGCTGTTCGACGGCAATACCCTCGAGGGTTGGAACTATGACGACAGCTATTGGTCTGTCAAAGACGGAGCGATCACCGGACAAACGACGCCCGGCCACTTGCTGGAGAAGTACAACACCTTCTGTGTGCTCGCGGACCGTGAGCCGGGCAACTTTCAGCTGCGGCTGAAGTACAAGATCGTGGGCGGCAACTCGGGCGTGCAGTACCGGAGTGCGGTCATCGACGACAAGAAGTGGATCGTCGGCGGCTATCAGGCGGACATCGATTCGACGCCGACTTACTCCGGTATCAACTACCACGAACGTGGACGCAGCATCCTCGCAGACCGTGGACAGTCAGTCACCATTGCCAAGGACGGCAGCAAGTCAGTCGTCCAGTTTGCAGACAAAGAGCATCTGCAGGAATTAGTCATCAAGCAAGAAGACTGGAATGATTACCTGATCGTGGCACGGGGCAATCATCTCCAACACTTCATCAACGGTGTGCTCATGTCAGAAGTGATCGACCATCAGACAGAGAAGGGAGCGACGAAAGGCGTCATCGCCTTGCAGGCCCATGCCGGTCCGGCCATGACCGTGCAGTTCAAGGAGATCGCACTGCTCGAACTCGACTGAGGCAGTCTTGCCTGTCAATGTCCAGCCGAGGTCTCGTGACTCACCGGCACAATGACCGCGGGTGCGTCGAGGGTGCGTTCGAACATCTCGAGTTCGCTTCCCTCAGGTAAAAGGGACGCTAGTGCGTCCCTGTGCTGGGCGATGACCTCAGCAGTTTGCGGGGGCACACTTGCCAGGATGGCGCTGAACTCCGCTAGCGCGACGAGTGACTTCAACTGGTCGACGAGCGGTTGTCGCCGTTGTTCGATTGCGACAGGACGCACACGCGGGTTGGTCGCATGCTGGTCCAACGCGTCCATCTGTGAGGTGATCGTGGCCAGTTGCTCACTCGCTTTCGCGGAAGTGTCATGGAGATTGAACTGGGATTTCACCGTGCTGGCCGCGACCCCACATCCGATGCGAGTCAGCAGGGAGGCAAAATCTTCCGGGGTCGTTTCGTGAGCGGCGAGAGTCTGAGTCAGCTGCGCATCACGTCGCCAGTGACTCGCCTGCTCGACAGGATCAAACATGCGGCGATACTCGCTGCGGTAAGCCTCGATGAGCTTCGCAGCCGGCATACGGTCATCGATCGTTGACTTGGCCAGCGGCACAAACTCCGGCAGCTTTCCCTCCGGCATGTCATCCGCAACATTCAAAACTGTTTGAATGTCAGCCGAAGTGAGTGGCGTTGTGAACGAAGCCGGCTGCCGTCTCGCTGTCGGGGTGAGTTCCACAGCACTGCCTCCGGAGTCACCGCAGCCATTCGAGAGGGACAGGGCTGTCAATGCGGCGATGACGCTGAGCGCATTGAGATTGTGTAATCGGCAGGCTGTCATCGTTCCCTCCCTGGACGAGTCGTATCACGGGAATCGGTTTTGGTGCATCGATTCGCCGACGAACATTACGGCTCAATGTCGACGAGGTCAATCCGAGGTCTGTCATCAATTTGCCGCTTCATGGATGGAACGCGAACGTGTCACGGCAAGCGACACAAGAGTCTCAAAGAGCGACACCAGTTACCAACATCACGACTTCGCTCTCTTTGTCTCATGCTGTCCAACTCCTGTTTTAGACAGAAGGAAGCGAAGGGAACGAAGAGCAGGGGCAAGTCGGCGACTTGTCCTGATTCAGCGAATGAGTTCCATAAACCCCTCTGTTGACAGGCGGTGACATGCGGTATGTCTTTCCCCTGTTAGACGTTAGGCCGCAAGCGACATGCCGGATTCCCGTTGACCCTGTTTGTCGATCGACCGTATACTCCCGCCCCCTTCCACCTGCCATCTTGAGGCGTCCATTCCGGACGCTTAAGTCGGTCCCTTCTGACATCGGTCTGTTCCCATGACTGCGGTTCCTCAGCGCGACATCTTGCCGTTCACCAACTTTGAGCAGATTCGTGAAGCTCAAGAGATCCTCTGCTCCGAAGCCGACGCGTTGCGTGATGTCTCGCATCGTCTTGATGACCGATTTTGCAAAGCGGTCGATCTGTTGTTGGGGTGTCGCGGTCGGGTGATCGTCACAGGAATTGGGAAGGCGGGGCTGATCGGACAAAAGATCTGCGCGACGCTTTCGTCGACGGGCACGCGGGCTCAGTTCCTGCATCCGGCGGAAGCCGTGCATGGTGACATGGGATGTGTCTCCGGGGATGATGTCGTGCTTGCGCTGTCGAACAGTGGCGAGACCGAGGAAGTTTGTCGTCTGCTACCGATATTCACGAGAGTCGGGGCACCGACGATCGCCGTGACCGGATCAGACACCAACAAATTGGCGACCGGCTCAAAAGTGACAATCTGTTTGGGCCTGTTACAAGAGGCGGGCATCAACAGTCTCGCTCCGTCCACCAGCACGACAGCCATGCTGGCGATTGGGGACGCACTCGCCCTGGTGGTCGCCCGAGCACGGAGATTGACTCCGGAGCAGTTCGCAGTCTTTCATCCGGGCGGAAGCTTGGGGAGAAGGCTGTCGATCGTGAAGGACATCATGCGGTGTGGTGACGAGTTGCGAGTGGCTGCTCAATCGGCATCTGTGAGAGAAGTGTTCACACGTCTGGCACGCCCCGGACGCCGCACGGGAGCCGTCATCCTCGTGGATGCGGATGGTCAAGTCAGCGGGTTGTTCACCGACAGCGACCTCGCACGACTGCTCGAGTCACGGTCAGATGAACAGTTGGATCAGCCAATTTACATGGTCATGACGGCTCATCCCACGACGGTTTCGCCTCAAGCGACCTTGGGTGATGTCGTTGGAATCCTCGCTGGTCGCAAGATCAGTGAACTCCCAGTGGTTGACGATCACGACCGACCTGTCGGGATGATCGACATCACGGACGTCATCGGCCTCATCCCCTCTGTGGAAGATGAAGCAGTCGCTTAGTGGCGTTATTGCAATGTGAGTGAATCACGTGTTGTCGGCAATCGCTGGCGATCATCAACAATTCCTACTCCGGCAAAGCCCATGTCATCCGGTTGGCGCACTTTGATCACCGTTGCCGTTTTGTATGCGGCGTCTCGTGCTTATGCAGTGGTGGTGACGCCGTTGACTGTCTCTGTCGTCGCGATCCCGATACCGGGACAAGCTGTCCGGACGGAGTCGCACTTGCCCTCCAGCTCAGAGAAAATCGCGGAGGACTACCTGCCGGGAGTCGCATGGGCCCCTGGTGCACAATTCAGTCTCGATCTTGGTAACGATTCATTCGTCTATTTCGACAAGCATCTCAGGATTGATGACGGCCCGCAGAACCGAGTGCGACTGACTCCATGTGCGTTGGTCTGGTTCGACCCGAGTCGAAGTGACAGCGTGCCTTACACATTGACCGCAGATACAGCCGTCATTGAATTCGAGAAAATGTTTCAATTCGGTTCCTCGAACCCTGGCCGTATCGTGGCAGGCCAGTTGAATGGGGATGTTCGGATCACCGGTCCAGACGGATTGGAACTTCAAGGGAAGAACTTCACTCTGTCGGAAGAAGACGGTCTGTTGTACAGCAATTTTCCTGTCTCTTTTGCCTATGGCCCAGCAGAGGGGCAATCGGAAGAAGTCCGAGGGCAGGCCGACCAGATCGACATCACGTTGATCACCGGCGAGGACAGCATGCTGGGGAAAGACATGCCCCGTATTGGTGGAATTGAGAAGATCACCCTGCGAGGTGGAGTGGCGATTGATCTGGTGGTCGAAGATCAACAGCAACCTCGACCGGCATCGATTCGGTGTGATGGTCAATTCACATACGACGTCGTGAACCTGGTGGCGACACTGGACGATAACGTCGAGGTCTCCCGTCCCACGCATTCGGCTGGAGAGTCGGAGCAGTTCGACAGGCTGCGTTGCTATCAATTAGTGCTTCAGTTCGAGGAACGGCCAGCGAAGGAGGAGGGCATTGCGGCCACCAACGAGGAGAATACGAATCCCGCCATTCAGACAGTCGCCAGCACCTCATCATCCCGGTCGCGTGCAAAGGCCGGTTTCAACCTCGACGTGCAATTACGTGAGCTGCGCGCACAAGGAGATGAAGTTCTTCTGACTTCTGACGAGAATGACCTCGAAGGATGGATGCAGGAATTGCGGTATGATGTTCCGAATCGAACGCTACGAATGCTGCATCAGAACCGAGTCAAACTTCGACACCGATTAGACGTGTTGGCTTGTGCAGACATCGAGATGGCACATGACGTTGATAACCACATCCAGACGGCGACGTGTCTTGGGGTTGGTCAAGCGGGACGGTTGAATGCTGTTACTGACGAAGCCGAGTTTAAGTTTGAAGTGGAATCCAGTTGGACCGAGCAACTGATCCTCCGTCCCGACTCGGAGAGTGGACTGACTCTGCTCGAAATGTCAGGCGATGCGCGAGTCATTCAGCGGTCACAACAATCGGGTATCGTCGGAGATGTGCTGAGCGTCTGGATGGAGAGTGCTGCGCTACATCAGGCCCAGCGTTCAGAACGGGGTGCCGGTCGGTTGCCTCTTCGCCGAGTGATTGCTGAGCAGACCGGCGAAGATCCGGTCGCCATGATCAGTCCGACGCTGCACTTGGACACAAAACGTCTGGTCGTGGATTTTGAAGAACGGACCGCTGAGGCGATCGACGCCACACAGAGCCAACAGGGGAGAGGGCTGACCGGTCGCAGGGATGCCAATCCTGATGAACCGCCTGTGATTGTGACAGCGGGTGAAGTCAGTGCGCACATGACGTTCGACCCCGCGACTGAGAAGATCGATTTCATAAGACTCGATGCCATCACGGCGGTGGTGGTCAAACGCAATGGAGAGACTCAGGCACAATCTGCTGACGGTACGATCGAGAATGAAACCTCGATCGATTGTGAGCAGTTGATTGTTCTGAATCAGCCAACTGGTCACGTGCTGCGACTGCAGGGGCAACCTGCCCGGATTCGATTGCCGCGTGAAGACAGCATTGAAGGAAATGACATCCTCTTCGACCGCGGAAGCAACATCGCTGAGGTGAATGGTGCCGGAGAGATCACAATCCATGTTGATCGTGATCTTGATGGTGAGCATCTGGATCAACCGAAACCGTTGTCAGTGAAATGGCGAGAACGCATGACGTTCGATGGGCAGGAGGCGACGTTTCTGGGTGAGACAGAGACAATTCTCTCTGACAGCGTGCTCATGTGTGAGAAATTACTCGTCAACCTGAACCAGCGGATCGACTTCTCAAACGATCATCCACCGACAGACGGGATCGAATTGGAATCCGTGCATGGCTGGCACAACGTCGAAGCCGAGTTTCATGAGTGGTCGGAACGCACCTTAGTTGGTATCCGCAAGATGGAAGTGGCAGAATTTGAGTTCAATCGCAGCAGCGGAGCGTTCCGCGCCTTGGGTCCGGGAACGATTGACGACTGGCAGAAGGGAAACGGTCGCAGTCCAATCTCGATCGGTCCGAGTGCCGTCTCACGAGCGAACGACACGGTGAGCGATTCCAACCTGCCCTGGAACTACACGCAGCTCAAGTTCGCAGGAGACATGACGGGCAGCCAGACTGACCGTTGGGTTGAACTGGAGGATCGTGTTGAGGTGACACATGCTCCGGTTGAGCGTGCCTTAGATGTCTTCGAGCGGGGTGAGCTGAATGATCTGTCAGAATCTGCGAAGAACGCAGTCTGGCTGGGGAGTGACCGCATGAAGTTCATGCTCATCCCCGCGGACTCACCCGACACGGACGACTCCCTGGAAGTGATCGCCTTCGGGAATGCGGAGGTGGAGGGGCAAACCTTTGGCGCGAGCGGATACTCGATCAGCTATGACCAGTCGAAAGAGCGGTTCACTTTGAAAGGTGGCAAAGGTGAAGCCCACATCTGGCAGCAAGATTCACTCGGATCGCCTCCTCGCAGCCTGCAAGGGAAAACGTTCCAGTATATCCCTTCGAAACAACTGATTATCGAGGGCGGACGGTCAACGAGTCTTTCGCAGTAGTGGTGCGTCACAGCTTGGTTTTCGGGTGGCGGGGTCAGAATCGCAGCGGATGTCCCCGGTGTGAGGACGCGGAATCTCAGGGCCATCCCGTTGGTCTGACCCCGATGGGTATGAAAGGCCCGTTGCTCACTTAGAAACAGGGAATCAATTACTTCCCGTGTTGTTTGGTTTGAGTGAGTAGTTCCATTGTGAACAGGATTTCGTGCGGTGGAGGTTGAGTTGTTTCATTTGGCGGTCAGTCACTTTGATGCCCTTGGGGTAGACACGC
>JAJDEJ010000067.1 GCA_029259815.1 Planctomycetaceae bacterium
AAAGCCTTACAGGCTGCCTGCTTGGCCGAAGAATTTTCGCACGGTCTCACTCGCACACAGCTCCCCCGAAAAATCCGCACCCTGCTCCAACGCCTGCTCCGCATCACCGTGTGAGCAACCAAGAACTCAGAAAGTGCAATAAGGAACGGCCCACTCCAATTACTTCGTTCGATCATCACTGTGTTGTTGCGTCTGAATCTTCTGATTTCATTCGTCGAAGCATTGTGCGAATGTCTTGAACTCCTCGGATCGTAACGACGATGGCCAGGAGGGCAAAGCCGGCAATCGCGGCGGTGATGAGGATGGCCCAGAATGTTGTCCATGCAGCGGGGGTCATGATGGTTCGTGCTCCGCATGGGGGGTAGTCGTGCCGTTCGTCGATGTCTCGAAGACGCGGGACGAGTCATCTGGCACGAGGAGTGAGCCGAGGATCATCAGCGTGATGGCGAGGCCCACTGTTCCCAGACCGGCCATCTCGCTGCGAATGTCGGTGCCGAGCAGGTCCTGCACAGGTTTCAAGCCGATCACGGCACCGAATCCACTCAGCAGCGCGAGCATGGCTCCGGTCCGGCTGGCCCGCTTCCAGTAGATGCCACCGACCAACACGGCGAAGGCACCGGTGAAGTAAATCGCCCCGGTGACGGCCATGTAATCCCACAGGTTTTGGCCGAGCGGATACCACAGTCCCCACACGAGCAGGAACCCGCCGATCACGACGATGCCCAGCCGTGTGAGGGCGAGGCAGCCGCGCTCTGACAGGCGACCGCCGCTCAAGGGGGAGGCGACGTCGTACGCCAGCACGCTGGCCCAGCAGAGCAGGTAGCTGTCGTGCGTCGACATGAACGCGGCCAGCATGGCGGCTCCGACGATGCCGAGCACGCCGACGGGGAGAATCTGAGCGAGAAACGTTGGCATGGCCTGCAACTGCAGGTTGGGGTCGTTGATCAATTTGCCGTCCGCTGTGAAGAGTTGATCGTGAGCGGTCGGGTGATTCCAAAAGTAAGCGAGGGCACAGATGCCGAGGAACTGCGGCACCAGAAAGCGGATCAAAAAGCCGATCGACGAGAACGCATACAGGCGACGCACGGTCGCAGCGGAGTCGGCCGAGCAAGCGCGGATGACGGCGGTCGGCCACACAGCTCCCGAACAAATTCCCGCACTGAACAACATCCAGATGATGTACGAGGCACCGAACCCTTCGCCGTGCAGCGGGTCAACGCCCGGTTCGCCATGTACCAGTTCGACAGTCTCGACCAGTTGTGACCAGCCGAGGTGATTCAACGCCAGTCCGCAAGTGAGCAACATCCCGAACGAGAGCAGCACGAACTGCAGGTAGTCAGTAATTACTACTGAAACCATCCCGCCGAAGGTCGTATAGATCAACACCATGACCAGCAGCGAGGTCATGACCCAGTTGACGGCTTGCGGATCGTCAAGTCCGGTGAGGGCCGTCACAAACAGAGCCCCCGCTTTGAGGAACATGCCCATATTAAGGATGCCCGCCAAGGCCAGCACCAACGCCCCAACCACACGCACGTTCGGGCCGAACCGGAGTCCGTAGAACTCGGGGATCGTCATCACCCCCAGTTCGCGCAAGGGCACAACCACGAATCCCGTCAGCCCAATCACCACCATCGCCACACAAGCGACCAGACCGATGTGCATCGCCGAAAAGCCGCCGGTCAGCCCGGTCTGAGCGGCGTACATGACCGTGACCAACCCGAGTTCGGAGCCGACCATCGTGGCGATGCCGAGTGACGAACGCAGCGATCGGCCCGCGACGAGATAGTCACTGATGCCGCCAATGTAGCGATTGACGAACATGCCAATCCCGACCGTCGCCAGGAGATAGACCGCCACGATCAGCCAGTCGATCGTTGAAAAGTTCGGTTCCAGACCAAGCATGCCCCAATCCCCTCGGTATCACACGAAAGCCTCGCCACAATCTCAAGCCGCTTACGACCAACGTCCGCAAGATCAGCAATGATGACGAACAGTGACAGAACAAGGCAGTTATCGTCAAGCACCTGTTGCGTTTGTCCTGGCGTTCCACCGATTTCATCTGACCTGATCAATGCTCGCTAATCACCCTCGGACTAAACCGGCTGGCGACTCTGTCCCCATGCCATCGAATGTCGTGATCGAAATGGGACTTCGGAAACCAGAGACAAGTCGTCCAACACAGAGTTGCAAGGGAATGTCCCTGAAAGAGACAATGCGCGTCCTTCCAGCATCAAAGCATCATTGATTGAGAGTAAGTGATTGGTGCATTGAAGAGCTGTGAGCCGACTGGGATTGTGGGACAAAACATGACGGACGTTTACACGGTCTTCGAAGGTGGCGGGGTCAAGGGCATTGGACTCGTTGGCGCACTCTCGCAATTGGAAAGAGAGATTCCCGACCTCAATATCTTGGGCTATGCCGGAGCGTCAGCCGGTGCAATCGTGGCTGCACTTTCTGCGGTTGGCTATCCGGCCGTGTCGGAGAATGGTGAGCCATCATTGAAGTCCATTCTCGATGAGTTGGACCTGCTAAGGTTTCTTGACGGATTGCAGGAGATTCCGGCTTCTGATCTTGAGCAACTTGAGGAGTACCTGACTGGCTCCTCAGGTGGAGGCGAGATGTTCGATTCGGCCATCGAGGTGCTCGAAGAACTTCAGAATATCTCCGAAAGTGGGTGGTTGGGCCAGAAGTATAAGTGGATGAGACTGGGCAAACGCTTGGCGAAGAAGGCCAGTGGCTCGACTCAGATATTGGCACAGCTCATTAACGTGTTGCATCGACTGAGAGATCACTGGGGATTGTACGACACGAAGACATTTCGCACTTGGATCGCTCAACATTTGGAGGCGACACCACACGCGAATTATCGAGACAGCAATGGTCATGTGACTTTCGGGTCGCTTGCCAATCAGGGTGTCTCGCTGAAGGTGGTCGCAGCAGGGATTGAGGAACGACGGATTGAAACATTCGACGTCGAAAGCTATTCCGCGATGGAGGTTGCCGATGCGGTTCTCGCATCAATGAGCCTGCCAGGATTCTTTTGTCCAGTGAAATACTTCAGGCGGCACTTTGTTGACGGAGGGGTCATTAGCAATTTTCCCGCGTGGCTTTTCGATGACGAGTACGCCCGTCATTCGGGAAGCAATCCCGTTCCACCGCTCATCGGGCTGCGGTTGGTGCCGTCATCCTCGCCAGCGAAATCATTGGAACACGTCGTGGACTATGCCTTCGCAGTTGCGAGGACCATTCAAGATGGGCCCGGCTTCCTCCAGACTCGTAATCTTCCATCATATGTCCCGATTGACATCATGGTCCCAAAGGAAATCAAGGCGACGAGCTTCCATCTCGAGGATCGTCAAAAAGAGGACTTGTTTGAGAACGGAATAACGGCAGCAGAGAACGCCCTGGTGATGCCTGCGCACAGAATCGCTCTGGGCCTCGACGAATCAGCAGGGTATGATTGAATTGTTGAACGATTCAGAGGAGTTGACATGCAAAGGCAGTATTTGAGACATCTCGAAAGGCTTGCAGGCCGTCTACAGTCACTTTCTCAAGGCGATCCCTGGCAAGTTGTCGTGTTCTCGGTTCTCAGCAAGAGTGCTCAGATCAATCCACGACGCGTGGCATGGGTGCCAGAAACCTCGAAAGTCGACAACACGCACAAATTGGCGGCTCAGGCGGCCAGTGCGCTTCGTGCGACGCTGTTCGTCGATATTGATCGCCTATTGTCCTCCCCGACGACAACACCCAAAGGGATCTCCCAGCCCCGCCCGGCAGAAGAAACCGGTGCCGGGCAGCATGGGACCGTGATCGCGACACCTTGTTTTGCCCCCACATCGTCACACTATCGCAACTCGGGACGGACAGTGATCGGTGCCTTGACCGCTGGGACAAGTGCGCATGCGAAAGCGCTTATTGGCGAGCAGACGATTCAGATTGCGATGGAGACCTTTGCGGACGGAATCGCCGAGAGAATGTGGGAAGAGACACACAAAAACGCCTCAAAAATTGGTAGCATCAAATCGACTTCGACGGGCAGTTTGGCTGGACCGGCCATCCTCAATGCGCCGTTCAGCATTGCCGCTGCAACACCTGAATTCTTTAATGTTGATCCAAGTGGCACTCGTTGGAACGAGTTTGACTCCGGTTTTATTATTAGTGAGCCCTCTCTCAAGACATACCAAGAGTTTCAAGAACGAGCCGAGGTTCAAAAGAAATATCGTGAAGAGAATGCTTACGGCCTGACTTCTGGTGAATACTGAAGAACAGGGCCGCTTACGCTGCTCGGTTGTTTGGGGGCGACTTTGTAGTCGAATCCGAGTAGGGTGGCAGCAAGCAACGATAGACATGTGAAGCTGCAACGATGTCAGGTTATCCGTAGTGGTTGTGAGCGACCACCCGACCACTGCCTCACATGCCGTATTGGGTGCTGGCGTCTTTGGCAGTCTTGTTGAGACGGTTGTGGGCGTAGAGGCCGTCGAGGATGAGTTCGGCAATCGCGGCATGGGCACCACTTCCCGTTTCGCCGGATGAGAGATCCGGAGTGAGGTCAGACGCGGCGGACTCCAGTTGTTTGCTGAAGCCCCGGATGTCTTCGAGAGAGTTCAGGAAGTCGTTTGTCGAAGCCGTGTCGGCGACGGACAAGCGACCACCATTCTCGAAGTACTCGACCACGCCTCGGAACTGCTTGGCCGAGAAGTGCTGGTCGAACACATTTTTGACTCCTTCTTCGACGAGGCGGTGCAGCAGTCGGTCCTCTTCACCCGTCTCCTCGGTCATGGCGAGTTCGACTTTGCCGCGGGCGGAGGCGGCGATATGCGTGAGGTCACTGATGCGGGCGACGGCGACCGTATCGCCTGTCATGACTGCTCGGCGTTCGGCGTTTGACAGCATGTTCTCGTAGTTGGCGATCGACATTCGCACGCTGACGCCACTCGCCTGGTTGACGTGCGGGCTGGTGCGGGCCAGTCGTGAGATTTCCTCGACGATCTGTTTCATGAACTCGGGGACATGGACCGGGACCGGACTGTCGCGGTCGCTCCAGGCGTTGTCATCAGTGATGCGAATGCCCAAGTCTCGGGTGAGCGGATAGTGCGTGCGGATGACCGAGCCGATGCGGTCCTTGAGGGGCGTGACGATGCGGCCACGGTTGGTGTAGTCCTCGGGGTTGGCAGAGAAGACGAGACACAAATCAAGTGGCAGCCGCACGGTGAAGCCGCGAATCTGAATGTCGCGTTCCTCCAGCACGTTGAACAGTCCCACCTGAATCTTCGGCGAGAGGTCAGGCAACTCGTTCATGCAGAAGATGCCGCGATGTGAACGGGGGATCAACCCGAAGTGCATCACGTCTTCGTTGGCGAGGTGCCGTCCCTCAGCGTGTTTGATCAGGTCGACCTCGCCGATGAGGTCGGCAATGGTGACGTCCGGGGTTGCGAGTTTCTCGTGGTATCGCTCGTCCCGACCGATCCACGCGACGGGCGTGTCGTCTCCCTTCTCGGCAATGAGGTCGCGGGCGTACTTCGACAGTGGAGTGAGCGGATCATCGTGAATCTCACTCCCGGCAACGACGGGGATTGCGTCGTCGAGCAACCGCGTAAGCATCCGCAGCATGCGGGTCTTGCCCTGTCCTCGCAGTCCTAGGAACAGCAAGTCGTGCTGCGACAGGATGCCATTGATGATCTGCGGCTCGACCGTCTGCTCGTAGCCGAGAATGCCGGGGAAGAGTTCGTCCCCCTCGCGCAGCAGCCGTAACAGGTTCCTCCGCATCTCCTGCTTGACGGAAACGGGCTCGTAACCGGATTCACGGAGTTGTCCGAGGGTTGTGGGTCGGTCGGTCATTGAGTTTCCGAGGGGCAGGATGCACGTCATATGATCCTGAAGATTGTAGGCAACCAGTCGCCGTGCGACGATTGTCGAATTATCGAACTATTTGCGGTGTCCCTGCACTCGGCGTACGATATGGGAGTGACTCGCACGCATGTCTTGTATGCAGCACATCTTCCGTACTTTGAGTTGCACGATGTCCGATCCCGCGAACAGGACGACTGATCCGATACAGACCGAGGATCAAATCGGACCAATCCGCACACTCGGCGACTTTCGTCTGCTCCGTAAGCTCGGACAAGGCGGGATGGCGGAGGTGTGGCTGGCGGAGCAGGTGTCGCTCAGTCGGCGGGTGGCGCTCAAGCTGCTCAAACAGGAATTGATGCAGGATGAGAAATACGTCTCGCGATTTCAGCGAGAGGCGAGTGCTGCAGGGGGGCTGAACCATCCCAACATCGTGCAGGTGCATACAGTCGGGGAGGATGCGGGGCAGCATTACATCGCTCAAGAGTACGTGAAGGGCATGACGCTCAAGCAATACCTGAGCAAGAAGGGGCCGCCCGATCTGCCGATGGCTCTGCACATCATGCGGCAGGTGTCGTCCGCTCTCAAAGCGGCAGGCGATGCAGGGATTGTGCATCGTGATATCAAGCCCGAGAACATCATGCTGACCCGCAAGGGGGATGTGAAGGTCGCCGACTTTGGTCTTGCCCAACTGTTTGGGCTGGGCGAAGGCGTGGATATTACCCAGGAAGGGATGACGGTGGGCACACCACTCTACATGAGCCCCGAGCAGATCCACGGCGAAAAAGTCGACCCTCGGAGTGACATCTATTCGTTCGGAGTGACGTGTTACCACATGTTGACAGGGCGACCGCCCTTCGAGGGGCCGACTGCGATGGCGATTGCCGTCAAGCATGTTCATGACGAGGCGAGCCCACTCGGTAAGCTGCGACCCGATCTCCCCAAACCAGTAAGCGAGATCGTCCACCGGATGTTGAAGAAGAGTCCGGGGGACCGCTATCAGTCTGCCGGTGACCTGCACAACGATGTCCGCCGCGTGCAGAAGGCGGTTCGCGGCGCGACGAGTCTCGCTGAGATCGAGTTGACCGACGCCCAGTCGCCGCGGCACGCTTCGGCTCGGTCCGATCGGCTCTCGACGCGGAGCACTGTTGGCCTCCTGGCCGTGCTGTTCACGCTGGCTGGCGTCGCAAGTGCAGGTGTGGGGTGGCTGACACGCCCCTCCGATCCCCGGTCGGTTCCCCCGCAGCAGCATGACGATACGATCGTGCGGCAACCCTCGGCGCGTGAGCAATTCGTGCACGCGATGCTGCTGGCAAACAACGAGGACGCCTTCCTTGCGGTCCTTGACTGGGACCCACAGTCCGATCGTGAGTGGATTCGCAAGGCTCAAGAGCAACTGGCTGTGATGTACATTCAGGATCGGAACCGCTGGCCTCAGGCCGAGAAGATGCTGACGACTCTGGAGTCGTACGGGCAGGAGAATGAGCGGTATTGGACCGAGGCGCTCATCGGGCGAGCCGCCCTGCTGGCCTATCAGGGGTCATTTCAGAAGTCCCGGAACATCCTCCAATCTCAACTGGGTGATTTACAAGACCAGCTGGCCCCGAAATCTCCCTTTCGGCGACTGCTCACCGAGGCCCGCGCCTTGACGCAGCAGGACCGGGACGCCTCGCGCAACGGGGCGACTCGATGATTCGATCCAGGCGCGTCAACCCCTCCCTGATTCCCAGAGTCTTCCGCGGCCTTTGACATCCTTCTCAGGTCGCCGTGCATCGACTATGGTGTCTGTTCTGACGCGGACGACTCTGAATTGAGGAAGGGGAGATGGACAGCGACGAGATTCTGCTGGATGCCGAAGAGCGGATGGAGAAAGCGGTGAGCGTGTTTCAGGGCCAATTGCAGGGTCTGCGGACGGGTCGCGCCACACCAGGATTGGTGGACTCCATCCGGGTCGAATACTACGGCTCGCCGACTCCGCTCAAGCAACTGGCGAACATCAGCGTGCCCGAGCCGCAACAGATCCTGATCCGCCCCTTCGATGCGGGGGCGGTCAGCGACATCGTTAAGGCCATTCAGTCGAGCGACGCCGGTCTGGCACCGAATTCGGACGGTCGCCTCATTCGACTCAACGTCCCACCCCTGTCGACCGAACGCCGCCGGGAGATGAGTACTCGCGTCAACAAGTTCGCCGAAGAAGCCCGGGTCGCCATCCGCAACATCCGCCGCGATGCGAACAAACACGCCGATCAAGCTGAAAAGGCCAAGACCTTCTCCGAAGACGACCGCGACAGCGTCAAGGACGACGTGCAGGAACTCACTAAGAAGTACGAGTCGCAAGTCAACGACCATGCGGCTGCGAAAGAAAAAGACATCATGGATGAGTGAGACGCAGTTGATTGGTTGATCAGATGAATAGATGATTAGCCAGTCATGGGTTCAATACTCAATTGCTCTTCAGTGTCCACGAACGATCTAATCAACTAGTCATCTAATCAACTGATCAACCAAACATGGCCCGCAAAACCGCCAGTCGTCTTTCTAAGCGTCGCGAAATCGAAGCGGCAGATGCCGCAGATGCTCCGGTCAAGAAAAAAAAGAAAGCGACCCGAAAAAAGAAGGCCACGACCACTCGTCGCAAGACGAAGGCCAGTGAACGCAAGCGGCTCGTCTGGGGCGTCTTCAGTGGCAGCCTGAAGGAAGAGGCCCGCTTCCCCTACGATCAAAAGAAGGAAGCCGAAGCCAAGCTCGAACAACTTCTCGCCCGTGGCAAGAAGATCTACTTCATCCAGCCGATCAAGGAGGTCATCACGGCGGAAGAAATCAAAGCGGCCGAAGAAGCGGCAGCGGAAGAGGCCGACGAGTAGTCTCGCTTCTTCAATCTGAGCGCACACAAACTCCCGGTGTCTCCTGTGAGACACCGGGAGTTTCGCTTGTTGCAGCAATGGATCACGCTGTTCACTCGATGGGAATCGTATACCCCAACGCTCCGATCGCCTGTCCTTCCGGGACATCTGCATAGTGATCGTGACACATGACGCACTTCTTCATGACGACCGGAATGGCTGTCGCCGCTCGCAGGTACGGCTTTCCATCCTTGGTGATGACTTCATCCACATAGGATTTACCCGCTTTGAGCTGTTTGACCGCCTGCTTCTCGAAGGCGTCCTTCGGTGAGTTGTCGTCGTCATAAGGTTCGCCGGTCGCATCGAGCAGCCGGACCTCGTGCCAGCCCTTGTCCTTCATTGTTTTGAAGAGCGCCTGAAACGCATCGCCTGCCGCGAGGTCCGAGTCCTCCTCCACGTAGTGCGTTGTGATGAGCACGATGGACGTCTTGTACAGATCGTCCAGCATGCGAACCTGCTTACGCGTCCGTTCGATGGCTGGGTCCTCTTTCTTCTCCCGAGCACGAGCGTCAGGAGCCACGAGGATGACTGCTGCACCGATCGCCAAAGCGATCACCAGCAGGACCTGTTGATAACGGGGAGTCTTCATGAGCGCGCCTTTCATTTCGTCAGTTGCACAAGGTCTTGTCCCGGCTGCACCACATCGCACAGCCGAATACTGTTGAGATACTCACTCTGCACACGCTCTGCCTCAGCGAGAACGTGTCGCAGTTTGCAGCCGGGTTGAATGACGCACAGGTTGTTGATCACCACGCAATCAAGCAGGTGCATCGATCCCTCGAAGCGTTCGATAACTTCACCCACAGAGATGTCTTCGGCAGACCTCGCCAGCTCAACGCCGCCACCAACACCCCGAATGCTCCGCACGAATCCCTCGCGAGACAGCCGTTGAACGACCTTCGCCAGATGGTCCCGCGAGATGTCGAAGAACTCCGCGATCTCGCCGACATTGGCTCTCCCTTCACGTCCCGCGAGGAACATCAACGCCCGCAGTGCAAAGTCGGTATGGAGGGCGAGTCGCATAGAAGCATGTAATAGTGGTACGTGTAATACCGATTTATGCGTGGAGAGTATCCAAGAGCTTGGCAACCGTCAATCCCCACAATCTGTAGACGAGGTCTCAACAAGCCATCGACACGCCAAAACGACGTAAGCCTCCGGCAGTTTTGAACTTCATACAATCTTCGCGAAACGAGACTCAACCACAACATTTAGTGTTGACGATAGAATTCCTGTCACTATATTGGGTCACTGTCAGACGTGTGAGTGACCACACGCTGACTTGGAACTGACCGCTGAGGCATCGACAACTCGCTCACGATGAGCCTTGCGTTGAACCGATGTTCAGTGTATCTATGAACACGTCACCTCTTGTGGTCCGCCACTTCGCGGGGCTGCAAATCTGACATTTGGGAGTCAAAACCGGAGAGCAAGGAGGCCCCGAACTTCCCCCACCGTGTCGCGCTGATGGCGCGTGCGCCGGGATGTCCGTCGGCCTGTCTCTTGCTTCCCTGAATCTCACAGAATTGGCGTCGAGGTGGATCGCCTTGCGCTGACAATCATCGCCGACTCGGCCCCTGCACGATGCGCGTCTGGGGCACATCATCTCACCGAGGAGAAATGCACATGATTCGCACTCAGCAGGAATGGTTGGTTCGTAAGCGTGACGGTCGCGTGACCCCCTTTGACATCAGCCTCGTCGAACGGGCGATGGCGAATGCCTTTCGAGCTGAACTGAACCTCGCTGACGAGCAGCCTCTTGATGAGGAAATCGAAGCAGACATCAAGGTGATGGCCGCCGAAGCAGCCGAGGAAATCGCCGAAGAGGCTGCTACTGATCAGGGCGTTGAGGTCGAGAAAGTGCAGGACCTCGTCGAGATGTCCCTCATGAAGCACGGGCACTACCGGGTCGGTCGACGTTACATCGTCTACCGGGCCGAGCACGCTAAGATGCGGGCTCTGCGGGGCGAAGTCGAAGTTGTCGCTGAGGAAGAGGCACCGCCAGCCGCGATCCATGTCACCTGGGAAGACGGCATCCGCGTGCCGTTCGATCAGGATCGCGTCCGCACCCGCTTGACCGAAGCCTGCAAGGGGCTCGAAGAGACGTGCGGCATTGATGAACTGGTGGCAGATGTTATGCGGTCCGTCTACGACGGCATTACTTCGACCGAGATCTACCGGGCCATGATCCTCGCGGCCCGTTCACGCATCGAACGCGACCCTATTTACGACACGGTCACCTCGCGGCTGATGCTGATGGTCATCTATAACGAGGCCCTCGGCGAAGCCCCGACCAAGGACGCCCGGCTCGATAAGCTGTACCGCAATCAGTTCGAGCACTACATCATCGACGGCATCATGGCTGATCGCCTGTCGAACGACCTGCGTCAGTTCGACCTCACCAAGATCGCCTACGCCCTCAAGCCCGAGCGGGACACGCTGTTCAAGTACCTCGGCCTGCAGGCGATCTACGACCGCTACCTGCTGCACATCGAAGGCCGTCGGATCGAGACGCCGCAGTACTTCTGGATGCGGGTCGCAATGGGCCTCGCTGCCGATGAAGGTGAGCAGAAGGAAGAGCGGGCCATTGAATTCTACAACGTCCTCTCCACATTCCGATTCACATCGGCCACACCGACCCTGTTCAACTCGGCCACGCCCCATCCGCAACTCAGCTCGTGCTACCTGTCGACAGTGCAGGACGATCTGGAGCACATCTTCAAGAGCATCTCCGACAACGCCCGCCTCTCCAAGTGGGCCGGCGGTCTCGGTAACGACTGGACCAACATCCGGGCGACCAACTCGCACATCCACGGCACGAATGGTCAGTCGCAAGGCGTGATCCCGTTCCTCAAGGTCGTCAACGACACGGCTGTCGCCGTCAACCAGGGGGGCAAGCGAAAGGGAGCCGTCTGCTCGTACCTGGAGACGTGGCACCTCGACATCGAGGAGTTCCTCGACCTCCGCAAGAACACGGGAGACGACCGCCGTCGCACACACGACATGCACACGGCCAACTGGATTCCCGACCTGTTCATGAAGCGGGTCCGCGAGAATGGCGAGTGGACCCTGTTCAGCCCTGACGACGTCCGCGATCTGCACGACCTGTACGGCAGTGCGTTCGAGAAGCGATACCTCGAATACGAAGCCGCCGTCGAAGAGGGAGACATCAAGCTCTCACGTCGCGTCTCAGCCGTCGAACTCTGGCGAAAGATGCTGACCCGCGTGTTCGAGACGGGGCATCCGTGGATCACCTGGAAGGACCCCTCGAATATCCGCTCGCCTCAGGATCACATGGGCGTGGTGCACTCGTCCAACCTGTGTACCGAGATCTTGCTCAACACGTCTCCCGAGGAGACGGCTGTCTGCAACCTCGGGTCGATCAACCTCAAGGCCCACATGAAACCGGTGTACGCCACCCAAGCCCACGGGTCAAACCCCGTGGGAACGAACGGTTCTGGTGCGCCCGATTCCCACGGGACGTTGCCCGTGGGCTTTGAATTCGATCTGGAGTTACTCGAGGACACGGTCCGCACAGCCATGCGGATGCTCGATAACGTCATCGACATCAACTACTACCCGACGCCCGAAGCGAAGACTTCCAACCAGCGTCACCGCCCCGTCGGCCTCGGCCTCATGGGTTTTCAAGATGCGATCGCGATGCAAGGTTTCAGCTATGCGTCGGACGAAGCGGTCGAGTTCGCTGACCGCAGTATGGAAGCCATTTCGTACTACGCCATCATGGCATCGTCCGAACTGGCCAAAGAGCGCGGCACCTACTCCTCCTACGAAGGCTCCAAGTGGGACCGCGGTCTGCTCCCCATCGACACAATTGACATCCTCGAAGAAGAGCGTGGCCTCCCCGTCGACATCGACCGCTCACAGTCGATGGACTGGAAGCTCGTCCGCCAGGCGGTCTCCCGGCACGGCATGCGGAACTCCAACTGCATGGCCATCGCACCGACCGCCACCATCTCGACCATCATCGGCGTCACCCAGTCGATCGAGCCGAGCTACAAGCACCTCTACGTGAAGAGCAACCTCTCCGGCGAGTTCACGCAGATCAACATCGAACTCGTCAACGAACTCAAGGCTCTCAATCTCTGGGACGCCGACATGCTCGACTCGATCAAGTACTACGATGGCTCGCTCGTCTTGATCGATCGTGTGCCGGACGAGATCAAACTGCGCTACCTCACCGCCTTCGAGGTCGACCCCGCGTGGATCATCGAGTGTGCGGCCCGCCGTCAAAAGTGGATCGACATGGGCGAGTCACTCAACCTCTACATGCAGGAGCCGAGCGGCAAAAAGCTGCACGAGATGTACACCCTCGCCTGGAACAAGGGCCTCAAAACGACCTATTACCTGCGAACGCTCGCAGCGACCCAGGTCGAAAAGAGCACCCTCGACGTCAACAAATTCGGCCTCCAACCAAGATGGATGAAGAACGCCTCCGCCTCCGGCGAGATCCACGTCGACCGGGAAAAGATGCCCTCCACTGACGCCGAACTCCGCATCGACCGCGACGAGAAACTCGAACCAGTCGCCGCCCTCACCGGCGAAGCCTGCGACCCCAACAACCCCGACTGCGAGGCCTGCCAATAACCACCACCCCGCTTGCGGTTTCGCAATGACAAGACCGAGCGCGATGCCCCATGAAACCCCGCGTCTACATCGAGACAACGATCCCGAGTTTCTACCACTCGGTCCGGACCGAGCCGGATATGATTGCACGTCGAGACTGGACACGGCGATGGTGGGACAACGATCGTGATGACTATAAAATGTTCACCAGTGGTGCGGTCATCGACGAACTCCAAGAGGGTGACTACCCCAATCAACAGGACTGTCTCGAGTTCGTCGCCAACCTGCCGCTGCTAGAAGTGGACGATGCCGTCGATGAGATCGTGCAAACCTATGTGAACCGACAGTTGATGCCGGCCAATCCCAGAGGCGACGCCTTGCACCTTGCGATCGCGTCACTTCACCGCTGTGACTTCCTTGTGACCTGGAACTGTCATCATCTGGCGAATGCCAACAAGTACGATCACATTCGTCGCGTCAACTCAATGTTGAACCTTTTCGTCCCGACAATGGCCACGCCGATGGGACTACTCGCCGAGGAATTGCCATGAACGATCACCCCCTGCAAGCCGTCCGCGAAGCCCGCGAACGCATCTCCGCCTCGGTCGATCACGACACCAAACGTCTGATCGAACGTTGCCGCGAGATCGAGAAGCAGCACAAAGGCGGAGTGGTCTCGGCTCCCAAGATTGAGACGGACGTTGTGCCGGCTGGCAGTCGAGACTGATGACTTCCATGTTGAGCAGTCGAAGATTGGAGTTCACAGATTATGACCTCCATCGAGGAAAGCGAAATAATCGTCATGTTAGAACACAAAGGCTACAGCGGTCGTGTCGTGTTCGATGACGAGGCGGATTTGTTCCATGGGGAGCTGATCGGTCTGCGTGATGTCGTGACGTTTCAGGGTCGAAGCACGGACGAACTGCGGCTGGCGTTTGAGGAGTCGGTGGATGACTATCTGGAATTCTGTGACGAGCGGAGCGAGTCGCCGAATGCACCGCCTAAGGTGCAGGTCGTCCTGCCCCTGCCCGACACACTCGCCGACCGCCTTCACGACCGTGCCACCGCCGCCCACATGACCGACGAAGCCTGGGTCATCCGCCTGCTGGAAGACCACCTGAGGACCCAACAACCGTAGGGCCGGCTCTGCTGGCCGACACGAGCGAATCGACACCCACACACAATCGACGTCCGGCACAGCCGGACCTACATGGCTTCGCGAGGCCGACTGATGAAATCCGAACTGATCAGCAAGTTGCATCAGGATTTTGAAGGGATTGTGCATGCTGACGTGGAGTCGGGAGCCGAGTTCTGGCTGGCTCGCGAGCTTCAGGAACTGTTGGGGTATGCGAAGTGGGAGAACTTTTCCAATGTGTTGGCCCGTGCGAAAAACGCCTGTGAGAACGCGGGTTACGACATTCCAGACCATTTTCTTGACGTCGGGAAAATGGTGTCCGTTGGTTCAGGTGCTGAGCGTGAAATCGCTGACGTCATGCTCACGCGATATGCTTGCTACCTGATCGCACAGAACGGCGATCCCTCCAAGGAGGCAATCGCATTTGCGCAGACATACTTTGCTGTCCAGACGCGCAAACAGGAGGTCATTGAGCAACGGATTGCGGAGGCCGAACGTCTCGATGCCAGGAAGAAGCTCACGAGTTCTGAGAAACGGCTATCCGGTCTGATCTTCGAGCGGCTTGAGCAGAACCAGAGCTTCGCACGCATCCGTAGTCGCGGAGACCAAGCCTTGTTTGGTGGACGATCGACGCAGGACATGAAGCGCACATTGGATGTGCCCGTTAAGCGTCCGTTGGCCGACTTCCTTCCCACGATCACCATCAAGGCGAAGGACTTCGCCAACGAGATCACCACATTCAACGTCAAGAAGGACGACCTCCGCACTGAGGCAACCATCTCGCGTGAGCATGTCCGGAACAACGTTGAAGTCCGAAATCTTCTCAAGAAGCGAGGCATCGAACCAGAGAACCTTCCCGCAGAGGAAGACTTAAAAAAGGTCGAGCGCCGCCTGAAATCGGAAGCCAGGAAACTCCCGAAACAGGTCGACGGTCTTCCTCATCCAGACACCGACCCCCCGTAGGGCCGGCTCTGCCGACCGACACGAGCGAATCGACACCCACACACAATCAACGTCCGGCACAGCCGGACCTACATGGCTTAGTCGGAGTGAGGTGGTAGGAAGTGGCTAAAGAAGTAGATACAGACGATCAAACGTTAAGCTGGCAAAGTCCAACCGACCTTGCATGAAAAAGAACCTTGAATCTGAGGAGGATGATCATGGATCAATTCCGTTTACTGTATGGTTTTTCAATGGATGAGATGATCGAGGCGTTTGATTATGGAGATGCCACTCTCACTGACATTGCTTCCTGTCTGATCGATGAGTCACAGAATCCATTCGGCATTTCCGATTCGCTCATTTCTGACGAAGAACTAATCAAACGATCAGGAAAAGCATGGCTTCTCGCGAAGATCGCCTCGTTGGAGTTGGAAGAAACTCGTCTACGTCTCGATCTTGAAGAGTCTCGGCGGGAAGTCGCACAGTTGAATTGTGAGATCGACGAAATTCGAATTTCAGCGAACCTTGAGAAAGAGAGTGACCGAGGTCAAATTGAATTCCTCGCGTCTTCGCCGAATATCTCAACAGATGTTCCAACCGGCTGGGAACTGGAGTAGGTCAACAAAATGCTATTGTCACACACATCACTCTGAAAGGACTCCCCTGATGCCCACATCTCTCTCTGATACTCAACTCCTCAACGCAGGTGACACGATGGTCGTTTCTTCTCCTCCCGCTGCTGTTCCTGATCTGCATGATGGTCAGGTGGATACGAGTCGCATTGATGCGGACTCGAAGCGGCTCATCAATTGTGCGCAGGTCGATGTCAATCAGTTGATGCCGATCAAGTACAAGTGGGCGTGGGAGCATTACCTCAACGGATGTGCCAATCATTGGATGCCGACCGAGGTGCCGATGACCAAGGACATCGAGACGTGGCGGAGTGACAAGCTCACGCCGGACGAGCGGCTGGTCATCATGCGGAACCTCGGGTTTTTCTCAACAGCTGAGAGCCTTGTCGGGAACAACCTCGTGCTGGCCATCTTCAAGCATGTGACGAATGCGGAGTGTCGGCAGTACCTGCTGCGGCAGGCGTTCGAGGAGGCGATTCACACGCATACGTTCCTGTATGTGGTCGAGTCGCTGGGCCTGTCCGAAGGCGAGGTCTTCAACATGTACCACGAGATCCCCTCGATCGCAGCCAAAGACCAGTTCGAGATGGACCTCACCACAGAGATCATGGACGAAGAGTTCTCGACCGAGACTTTCGAGGGAGCGCAAGCGTTCCTCAAGAACCTGATCGGGTACTACCTGATCATGGAGGGCATCTTCTTTTACAGCGGATTTGTGATGGTGCTCTCGTTCCACAACCGCAACCTGATGACGGGCATCGGCGAGCAGTTCCAGTACATCCTGCGGGACGAGACGATCCACCTCAACTTCGGCATCGACCTGATCAACGGGATCAAGCACGAAAACCCGGAGCTGTGGTCGGACGAGTTCCAACAGCAGATGCTGGACCGCATCAAGCAGGCGGTCGAGTTGGAGATCGCGTACGCTCAGGACTGCCTGCCGCGCGGGATTCTGGGCCTCAACGGCGACATGTTCCGCGATTACGTCCAGCACGTCGCCGACCGCCGCTGCGAACGCATCGGCCTGCCGAAGCAATACGACTCGAAGAACCCCTTCCCGTGGATGTCCGAGACGATGGACCTCTCGAAGGAGAAGAACTTCTTCGAGACGCGCGTGACTGAGTATCAGGCGGCGAGTGCGCTGAACTGGGATTGATTTCAACGCGGAGGCGCGGAGGTCCGCGGAGACGCGCGGAGGACAACACAGAGAAAGCCCGTGGGTGAGAGCCTGCGGGCTTTTTTCGTGGTTGGAAAGAAAGGAACCACGGAAGGGGAGAC
This sequence comes from Planctomycetaceae bacterium, assembly GCA_029259815.1. Classification (GTDB taxonomy): domain Bacteria; phylum Planctomycetota; class Planctomycetia; order Planctomycetales; family Planctomycetaceae; genus JAHBXU01. Next base: position 17,325 of record JAJDEJ010000067.1, read on the forward strand.
AGATTGGTTCGTCGTTCCTTCGTATCAACTCCACACAGGGCGGTTTCATTTGTGTCATTCGCCTGATTCGCGTTATTCGCGGTTGAAATTGAAAACCGCGAATGACGCGAATGTTGCGAATAGCCTGTCGGTCAAATTGCCCACACACAGCGAGCGACCCTCAAGCTGATTTCCGTGTATTCCGTGCCTTCCGTGGTTCAAACCCTTCGCTCTCCCCACCTCCGCGCGTCTCTGCGCCTCCGCGTCTCCGCGGTAAAACCACACCTCACAAGTTCCCGTCAGCATTGAATATACGTGTTGCGGCAGAATTTCGGTGAGATTCTCTCAAGATTGGCGTTCACACGGCGAATGACTGGTGTGCCCGGCGTTACAGCGAGGTCGGAGCCATGCCAAACATCACAAATTTCCAATCGCTGGTGCGTTTGCCACACATAAAAAGAGGAGTTAGCCATGTTGAAGAAAGCCTTTATCGGATCGATGGCGGTGATCACTGCCAGTACATTTTTCTTTGGTCGCGATGCGTTGAGCTACCTGACAACAGGTGCGTCATCGCTGCGTGAAGCCGTGCGGTCGGAGGTGCCGATCGAGTTTGAGATGGAGCGGGCCAAGCACGAAGTTGCTGAGCTGGTGCCGGCCATTCACAAGTCGTTGAAGATCGTCGCTGAGCAACAGGTCAGTGTTGAGAATCTGCGATCGAACATCGACCAGAAGACGGCTGCCCTTGAGGAGCAGGAAGAGGCCATCCTGGCTTTGAATGAAGACCTGAAGACGGGCGATGAGCAGTTCGTCTACGCCGGTCACTCTTACTCGGTCAACGAAGTTCAGCGTGATTTGACCGAGCGGTTCAATCGCTTCAAGACGGCCGAAGCCACGCTCAAGGATCAGCAGTTGATTCTGACCGCCAAGGAGAAGGCTCTGGAGTCACACCGCAGCACGTTGGAAGACATGCTGTCTCAGAAGAAGACTCTCGAAGTCGAACTGGAGCGTCTGATGGCCCGCATGCAGATGATCGCTGCTCGCAAGCAGATCAGCAGCGTGTCGGTTGATGACAGTCAACTCGCCAAGGCGAAGTCGCTGATCAGCGAGATCAATCAGAAGCTCGACGTCGAAGCGAAGCTGTTGGACGCGGAAGGCAACTTCCTGGGTCTGATTCCGGTCGAGACCAAGTCGGTCGAGACGGTCAACATCGCCTTGCAGGTTGATTCGTACTTCGGATCGAACTCAGACGCACGCAGCAGCAACCTGGATGCGATCGATGCGAAGATCGTCAGCCTTGACGAGGAAGCCGAGTGAATGCGACTTCGATCTGACCGGTGAGGGGATCGGTCGCTCGGAGTGAGGGGCAACGGGAACGTGGATGCGGCCCGTTGCCCTGTTTTGCGTGAGACACTTCCCTCTCCCCTTGAGGGAGAGGGACAGATTCCGAAGCCTTGGCGAGGAATCAGGGTGAGGGGTCGATGCAGAGATTGACGACCAGTGCTGGCCCGCCCCACCCCCTCACCCTGCTTTTTCGCTGAAGCGAAAAACCTGCCCCTCTCCCTCAAGGGGAGAGGGGTGAGACGGAATCTGGTGATCTTTTCGGTGATGGATGCGTTATCCTGAATGTTGGGCGAGACGGTGATATGAGTGCGGTTCAGAACATCGCGAAACACGTCCTGCCCGAACGGGTCTTCCGGTCAATGCAGGATGAGTCGCAGACTTGGCTGATGCGTTGCCCGTGTGGTCACGAGACGTCGGTCTGGGAGATGGGCGGCATTCGCTGGAAGGCGGATGGCAAACCGATCCGCTGGGGTCAATGCGGCGGCTGCGGCGAACGTTTTTTTGCTCAGGTTTATCGACACGCGACGAACAACGAGACACAGACAATCACTAACGGTCATCATGACACCATGACTCACATGACCACACAACAAGACATTCGAGTTGATCAGCCGGGCACGACGGTCCGCTTCTGGATCGACGGCGTCGGCTGTTGGCTGCTCAGTCCCACTGCGAGTCTGACTCTCGGCGGACCGGTCGAGCCGGGCTCCTCCAAGGAGACAGCGGATGTGTGCATGCTGTCGAATTTGAGCCGATTGCATGCAACCCTCACGCGTGTCGGCGAGTCCTATCAGTTGCAGACAGAACACGGCGAGGTCAACGGTCGCCCCGTGCGAGGCGAGACGTATCTCAAGGATGGCGATGTGATCACGCTGGGACAGAATGTCCGCATGAAGTTTCGGCTGCCGAGCGTGTTGAGCACATCGGCTGTCCTCTTGCCGGATGGTCAAGCTTGGCCTCGTATGTTTAGTGGGAAGGAGACACCGGGTGCTGTGGATGGCATCGTGCTGATGGATGAAGTGGCACTGCTCGGTCCGGGTTCGGATGCCCATGTGCCATGTGCGGACTGGGACGAAAAAGTCATTCTACACCGTCGTGACGGGCAACTCTGTGTGAAGTCAGCCGGTTGGATGCAGTTGGACGGTCACACGTTGAGCGAAGGCTCAGCACTGGGTGACGGCATGGTTGTGTCGGGCGATGGCTGGCGATTTCGAGCGGAGGTGGTCGGAGCATGAAGTCTGAAAGAATGAAATCATTGATCCCCGCTGTGATCATCATTGGAATGTTCCTCGTGCTGTTCGCCATCACGAATGGTGATGCTGGAGTAGCAAGCGTGGATGTAGGAAAGTTTCGTATCACAATTGATGACGTGGCTTCTGGAGAAGATTACTTCGTGAAGCGTTTGGAAATCCAAGCGAATGAGGCTTCGGGCATGCGGTTGACACATGGAGACAATGGAGGAGCATGGATTTCCCTGGATAACCATCTCGCCGATGGAGACAGCACAGCTGATGCTCGAGTCGTGATCATGTTGGATATGTCTCATCCAATGCGAACCGATCAACGAACGGTGACCTTTCTCCTGAAGCTCGGAAGGAAGAGCGGTGGGGGCGCGGGAGGACCGAGCCGATACTCCGTGCCAGCGGACACGAAAATGGATGAGTTGATCACTCTCAACCTTCCTGAAGGTGAATTTGATGTCGGGTCAGTTCTGTCGCTAGGGGAGTTTCAGGGTGAACCGATCACTCTGGAAGTTGAGCGGTAATCAGGCGGACAAATCAATGGGGATACTCACAAGCGGACGGGAGTCGGGAAATATGAAGTTCACCTTTGCACCGGAATCGAGACCGTTGGATGGGTACACCATCAAGCGGGCCATCTATCGAGGTGGCTTCGGCGAGGTGTACTACGCCCTCACCGATGCGGGCCGTGAGGTGGCGCTGAAGCTGCTGCAGAACAACTCGGAGATCGAACTCCGGGGCGTGCAGCAGTGTTTGAATCTGTCGCATCCCAACCTGGTGACCATCTTCGACGTCAAGCAGGACCGGGACGGCGATCACTGGATCATCATGGAGTATGTCGCTGGTGAGACGCTGGATATGGCCGTCCATCGTTATCCGAATGGGATGCCGATGGAAGAGGTCCGCAACTGGCTGCGGGGTATCGCGGACGGCGTGGGCTTTCTGCACGAGCGAGGTATCGTGCATCGCGATCTCAAGCCGGGCAACGTGTTCAGCGAAGCGAACGTCGTCAAGATTGGCGACGTCGGTCTGTCGAAGTTCATCACGCCGTCTCGTCGCTCGGCCCAAACGCAGTCGGTCGGTACCGTGTATTACATGGCCCCGGAAGTGGCGAAGGGCCGCTATGGGATGGAGGTCGATGTCTATGCTCTGGGCATCATGCTGTACGAGATGATCACTGGTCGCGTGCCGTTCGAGGGAGAGTCAACGGGTGAGATTCTGATGAAGCATCTCTCCGAGAAACCCGATCTGACAAAGCTGCCCGAGCGGCTGCGGCCCGTGATCGACATGGCCCTGCAAAAGGACCCGAAGGAGCGGTTCTCGACAATTCGCGAACTGCACGAGGCATTCGAGTCGGCCGTCATCGGGACCTACACTCCGCCGGTTCGTGAAGTGGCATTCGAACACTCACCTGTCAACGACGGACGAGTCGTCGATCCACAACCCGGTCGGCAGCGAGTGAGCGACCTTGATGAGACGACTCACTTCCCCGTGGCAAGCGGCGAAGCGGATTCAGAGTGGTGGCCGACGAAGCGGGCGTTCTGGCTGATGCTGGGCTTCGGACTGATGACGCTGATGGTGTCAGGCGTGCGAGACACTGAGGGCTTGTTGATCAATCTGCTCGCCACAGGGGCGGCTTACTTCGCCTATGTGACAAATCGTCGCTCGGTCCTTGCCGGTGAAGCGTCACCGACGGCGACGAAGTTCGTCAACTGGATGGATCGCGACTCGCTGCCGCTCGGTGCGGGCGGGAGTGGCTGGTGGATTGCAGCACCGCTGTGCTTCCTGGTGTTCATCGTAGGTGGAGTCGCCGATGCCGACATGGGGGACTTCGCTGAGGTCGCAGTTCCGGTAGGAATCGTGGCACTCCTGTTTCACCTGGGCGTGGGCGGCTTTCGGTCACTGTGGGGGAGTGCCTCGAAAGTGGCTGACATCGAGCAACGGCGGAATCAGGAATTCGCACAAGCCATCGCAGACGCTCATCGCAAGGGAGGTCAGGCGTCACCGGTGAGTCAGGATGTTCGTCCTCCCCAACAGCGTCCGCCGATCGCACATCCGGTCAAGCACGCACATCGACGTCGCTCTGTCGGCCGGCACTACTATCGCAACAAGCCGATCACGCCCTTGTTCGCTAGGCCGGTTGCGTTTCGCACGCGGGCCACGCACTTCACAACTTCGGCTGCCATCGTCGTGCCAATCATCGCCCTGCTGACGGGCGGTGTGTTTCTTGTGGCTCCCGACTTCTTCTCAACTGGTTTCGGTAACGGTCCCGGCTGGGAGAACATCGGCCTCTTCGGCGGGACGGCTGCGGTCGCGTCATGGCTGTTGATGGGACTCAACAAGTGGAACGAAGGTCGACGTGTCGACGGTAGCACACGGCGATTATTGCAGTTTCTGGCGGGAGCGGTCGTCGGACTGGCTGCGTTCACACTGAGTGACGGATTGTTGATCGGAACTGAGGCACCTGCTGACGTGTATGACGGCACACTGTGGTCACAATCGGATGACCCGATGTTTGTCTCCGTGGGAGGCCGTCCGCTGTTCCTGGATGGTGGACGTCCGACGATGTTGGGATTCGTCGGCTTCTTCGCAGCCCTGTTCGGTCTGCGTCGCTGGTGGTGGCACTCTGATTCGTTCCGACCGAAACGCTTTCGCATCGGGTCAGTATTGTTGACGGTTTGCATGGCCTGGCTGGTGTCGTCCATCTGGGCATTCCCGCCCGTGTGGGCCATGACCTGGGCCGCTGTGATCTCGAGTGGAGTGCAACTGGCCTCCGTGTGGACGCCACCGGAAGAACGCTTTGTCGCAAGAGAGGTTTGAGACCATGTGTATGCACCTTCTAAAACTGCCGCTGTACCTGATCGCATTGCCGTTCTATATCCTTTCAGCAATTGGCCGTGGTGGACTGTGTGCGGTGTCTGGTGGCGGACGACTTTGGCGACATGGCGGACATCACGTCCGGCGACGGCACGCTTCGCCTGGACATCGTCAGCGGGCAGAGCCTGTTCGCGTTCCTGTCGCCCATGCTACCACTCCAGCTGTTCCACCGAGTCCCTCTCGGTCTTGGTTCGTCCCCGGCATGGTCGTGGGAGCGATCGGTTGTGTGATGCTGCTGGCTGCGTCGATGGTCGGTTTCGTTCGACCAGAGGTCGTCCCTGGTGTCGACACACTTGCGACAACGGAGTTCGAAGTTGAGCAACTCATCGATCAGGTCATTGGTTTCAAACGACCACAGATCCCGGTCGCTTTCGCGGCGCCTTCAGAGACCGGTGACGATCTGCCTCCTGCCGAAAATGCCTTGGAGGCGTCCGTGGAAGAGACGGAAGACTCAACATCTGTCGTCGTCTTTCGAGCGACAGAACCGAAGGGGCAGGACGTCGAGGAACTGCCCGCTTGGGCGGTTGATCCCGAGCTGACGACCTTCCCTGAACTCAGTGGCGTCATCCAAACGGGCCCACATGCGACCGTCGAAGAGGCAGAACGAGAAGCTCTCCTCATGCTACGGTTGGCGGTAGCGAAGGTCTTCGAACGCTCTCAACCATCGGCGGCAAGCTGGCTGCCTCCAGAAGACTTGGTCCTCGATGCGGGAGTCGTGCAGCGACGCGCGATCGAAAGCAGCAAGGTCAACGCGGGCGAATTCAACCCTGAGGTGTTTACTGCCTATTGGGACGTCAGTCAACCGGACGATCTGGAGTCACGACTGTTCGCCGCGTGGCGACCGGAAGCGCTTAAGTCGCGTTTGTGGCTGCTCGGCGGAGGGATCGGCTTGCTGACATTCTTGTTCGGCTCGCTAGCGGGGTACTTCCGATTTGACGATGCAACGCAGGGCAAGTACCGCAACAAGTTGCGAGTCGGCACGGGTGCCCTGTGGGTCGCAGTTGCGGCTGGTTCAGCCTTGCTGTTGGTGGCATAATAGAGTTGTGAGCAACATCTGCCACCCGCTGAGTGAGGACACACCATGCCGTCACCGTTTCCCGGAATGGACCCGTACCTCGAAGGCCACCTCTGGCCGGACGTGCATCACTGTGTCGCCACGGAGATCCGGCGTTCCCTCACTCCGCTGGTCCGACCCCGCTACGTCGCCCGGGTCGATGTCCAGATCGTGGAGGACGGATCGCCGGAGGCGGAGATCGGCATCATGTATCCGGATGTCGAGGTCCTTCGGCGCCGGGAAAGCGCCGAGAGCACACCGGAGCCTTCGGGCTCCTCTCCGATCCGCGCGCCGATGACGATCCCGG
>JAJDEJ010000068.1 GCA_029259815.1 Planctomycetaceae bacterium
CTGTTCGGAGAACCGCCGCATCAAATTCCGCACAGTCCTCACCGACAACTGAAGATGCCCGGCGATCCGAGCCGCCGACCACTCCTTCTTCCACAGATCAAATATCAATTGCCGCAACGGCACAGAGACAGGCTTGGGCATCTTCCTGGGACCTCCTGAAAGTCACTTCCCTGGACTGGCGAGACCACCAGCGTTCGCCCAAGATCATCACGGCAAAACCGACCGACCTAAATCCACAGCACAACCTCATGTCCGGTGACACAACGGGAAGGCCCGGACCAGTGATTGCAGGGCCATCCGCTTCGCTCCTGACCCTACCACCCTTGAAAAAAGTGGTTTAGAAACCGCTTCGTGTCTCCTCCTGATCCCACTCTCAATCGTGGGCAAAAAACAGCCAGTCAGTTTGTTCTTCATTGATCAGATTGTTGTGCACCGTCACCGGTTCGACACGTACTTCGCGGAAGATGTCTCGAAGTGCCACAGCAAAGGGTGAACTTTCTGCGTACGACCAAACACCGAGCACGCCCCCTGCAGCGAGATGCATTTTCGCGAGATGGAGACCCTCGGCTGTATAGAAGTGCCCGTTCGCAGTCCCCAGGTTCTCCTCGGGCGAATGGTCCACGTCGATGAGGATCAGATCGTATTTCTGCTCCGGCGGACTGGCAAGCTGCTGATAGACATCTCCCTGCTGCACGCACATGCGGTCATCTGCATTCAATTCATCTGAGAGGGGAACGAGACCGTCCTGCAGCCAGTTCATCACTTGCGGGAGGAACTCAACGACGTCGCACCTCGATACGCGGTCAGACGCCAGCGCGGCGTGCGTCGTGTATCCGAGACCGAGGCCCCCGACCAGCACCCGCAGGGACGATCCTTGATGCATTTGCAAAGCGACTGTGGAAAGAGCACGTTCCGATGCCGTGAGATAACTGCTCATCAGAAACTCATGATTGAGCGTCACTTCCGTCACGACCGTTCCCGGCTCACACAGCAATTCACGCTGCCGCAGACACAAGATGCCCAACTCGGTCGGTTCGTAGGCAAGAATCTCGAAATGAGGGTTGTCCACAATTGGTTCGATCTGGCAAATGTCGTCGTGGCAGGCGGCTAATCACCAGAGTATCTGAATGAGACAATGGGAAGTAGCACACAAGATTACTGCATTACGGACCCTCAACGAGAAATCAGGACCACGCCCCCCATTGCATAATGCTGGGTCGTGGGTCAGTTTGATCGAAGTGGGTGGCACGCCCAGACCAACGGGATGGGCGTGGCGAGCGTGGGACCAAGGAATGAAGGCTCCAGAGCGGTTCGCCACGCCCTTCCTGACGTCAGGGCGTGCCACCCACAAAAAATGATGACCAAACTGACCCACTACCTAATGCTGTGAAACCTTGACAACGGCCCCACTGATGGTATCTTGAAGCGTAGTCGGATGTTGCGTCCGGCTCCCACCTTCGCACACCAGTGCCCCTGCCAAACGTCCCGCCGTTCGACTCCACGAAGGAGCCTCCGATGAGTTCGATGACGTGCTCTGCGTTCACTCTCGCAAGCCGGCTGTTGCTGTCGGCAAGCGTTGTTGCATTAACGCTGCTCTCTGTCCCCCAACAGACGACTGCTGCCGCGACTGTTTCAATCGGTCCCAATGAGTCTGGCGAAGGCATCATCCTCCGTGGACCTGACTCTCGTCAGCAGGTCTTTGTCACAGCCGAGCTCGAGGGAGGACGTGTGGATGACCTCACACATCACGTCACCTACTCGGCTGAGCCGACGGGAATTGTAGACGTGACATCCGATGGACTCGTGAAGCCGTTGGCCGATGGAACGGCGACCCTGCGAGCGACAGATGGCGACGGACAGACGGCCGAGGTCGCGGTCACCGTGACCGACTACGCGGGTGACCAGCAGATCAACTTCAAGAATCAGGTCGTCCCGATCTTTACCAAATTGACCTGCAACAGTGGCGGCTGTCATGGTAAGTCGGGCGGGCAAAACGGATTTCGCCTCTCACTCCTCGGCTTCTATCCGGAAGACGATTACGAGTTCCTCGTCAAAGAAGGTCGCGGTCGACGGTTGTTCCCGCCCGCGCCGAGTGAGAGTCTGCTGCTCCAGAAGGCGACCGGCGAGATGCCTCACGGCGGCGGTGCCCGTCTCGAACGCGACAGTCACGAGTACCGGTTGATCGAGCGCTGGATCGCACAGGGCATGCCCTATGGCAGTCCGGACGACCCGGTCGTCACGGGCATCCAATGTCTGCCCGCCAAGCGCATCATGAACCGTGAGGACCAACAGCAGATCACCGTCCAGGCGACCTACAGCGACGGCACGACTGAAGACGTCACCCGCATGGCCCTGTTCGAAGCGAACGATAGCGAACTGGCCGAAGCTTCGGTGACAGGTCTTGTCGACACAACTGCTCTCGCGGGTGAAGTGGCTGTGATGGCCCGCTATCAGGGACAGGTTTCGACATTTCGAGCCACCGTCCCGCTTGGCGAAGAAGTCACCAACTTGCCGCCAGTACGAACGCTCGTGGACGAAGCCGTCTTCGGCAAACTGACCGAGCTGGGCATCCCACCTTCTGAGCCATGCGATGACGCAACATTCTTGCGTCGCGTGTCGATCGACATCACCGGGACGCTTCCGACAGCCGCAGAGGCAGAAGCTTTCCTTGCCGATCCATCACCTGACAAGCGAGACCGGCTGATCGACGAGTTGCTCGACAGCCCGGCGTACGCGGACTACTTCACCACAAAGTGGAACGCCATTCTCCGCAACAAGAAGCGGCAGAACGAAGACCTGTCCGGCACGTATGCCTTCCATCAGTGGATCTGGCAGTCGCTGTATCAGAACAAGCCGTACGACCAGTTCGTGCGGGAGATCATCACTGCGACCGGTGATGCCCGTTTCAATCCACCGGTTGTGTGGTATCGCGAAGTGGGCGAGATCAATGAGCAGGTCGAGGACACGGCTCAGTTGTTCCTGGGCGTCCGCATTCAATGTGCCCGCTGCCATCACCACCCGTTCGAGAAGTGGAGTCAGAACGACTACTACTCCATGGCCGCGTTCTTCAGCCGTATCGGCAAGAAGCCGCTGCCGGTGGGCACGGGCATCAGCACGGCAACACGCGACAAACGTCTCTTCCACAACGACGGTGCTGCGACTCAAAAAAACCCCCGCAGTGGGCAATCTCTTGTCCCCGCCGGTCTGGGCAGCGAACCGTTCGACATCCCTGCGACCGAGGACCCGCGAGCCTACCTCGCCGACTGGATGGCCGAGCCGAACAACGCGTTCTTCGCCAAGTCGCTTGTCAACCGCTACTGGAAGCACTTCACTGGACGGGGCATTGTCGAGCCCGAGGACGACATGCGGGAGACCAATCCGCCGTCGAATCCGGATTTGCTGGACGGTCTCGCTCAAAGCTTCGTCGAGAGTGGCTTTGACCTCAAACAGCTGATCCGCACCATCTGTCGCTCGTCGACGTACCAACTCTCCGCTCTGCCGAACGATCACAATCTCAGCGATCGGCAAAACTTTTCACGCTACTACCCCAAACGGCTGACCGCTGAAGCTCTGTTTGATGGATTCCATCAGGTGACGGGCGTCCCTTCCAAGATCGGTTCTCTGCCACAAGGGATGGGGGCAACACAGATGGCCGACACGACGATCGCTCCGTACTTCCTCAAGGTCTTCGGCCAACCACAGGCTGACACCGCGTGTGAATGCGAACGGTCGATGGACGCGAACCTCGCACAAAGTCTGCACCTGCTGAATAGTGCTGAGGTGCAGAACACGATCGCTCACGCCAATGGCCGAGCGGCCGCACTTGCCAAAGATGAGACCCGTACCAAGGAAGAGAAGGTCACAGAGTTGTACCACTGGGTCTTCGCCCGTGATCCGCAGCCAGACGAGTTGCAGATCGCGATCGCCCACATCGACAAACACGCCGAGACTCCCCAGCCGGCATACGAGGACCTCCTGTGGGCCCTCATCAACACCAAGGAGTTCCTGTTCAACCATTGATCGATGCCACCTTGAGGTTTCACACGGATTCGGACCAGGTGACGTGATAGAGCGTTGTTTGGTCGCGCTAAGCCGCAAGCGATGATTGGTCACTGGTGAATTGCAGGAACGTTAGATCGCTTAAATTGGGGCGACATTCATATGTCCAGACACACTCGTTTCGCATTTTCAACCATCACAGTCATCTGTCTGTGCGCAACATTGGCGCAGGCCCAACTCCCGCAGACGCGGCTGTATGTCGTTGATCCGCCGGGGGCACAGATCGGCTCGATCACTGAGGTGACGGTCGCTCGTGGAGATGACCTCGACGAAGTCGACGAGTTGCTCTTCAGCCATCCCGGCATCTTCGCCACACAGGTCACTCAGCCATCGGCCAATGGTCCGCAGCCGGTGGCCAACAAGTTCCGCGTCGCTGTCGCTTCTGATGTCCCGCCCGGACGCTACGAGGTGCGTGCCGGTGGTCTCTACGGCGTCAGCAACCCGCGCACATTCATGATCGGTCGTCGTCCGGAGATCAAGGAGGCCGAACCAAACAATGAAGCTGCTCAAGCAAAGCCGGTGGAAGTCGGGACGGTCGTCAATGGGGTGATCAACGGAGCAGGAGACATTGACGTCCTGCGATTTTCAGCGAAGGCATCCCAGCGGATCGTATTTGACTGCCAAGCCAAACGCATCGACTCCAAACTCGACCCGCAACTCACGCTACAGGACGCCCATGGTCGCCCGCTCAAGTTCTCAGACAACCAGTACGGCCCGGATGATCTGCTCGTGTTCGACGTCCCTGCTGATGGTGAGTATCTCATCGAGTTGCGTGACCTCGCCTTCACTGGCAGTGCCGATCATGTGTACCGCCTGGCGATCCACACCGACCCACACATCAGCCTCACCATCCCGGCATCCGGGCAAGCTGCCACAACCGGAAAGTTCACTCTATTCGGTTACAACCTGCCGGGCAGCGAACGCACCGAGTCCGTCTCCGCCGGTGCCCCGTTGGAGAAGCTTTCCGTCGATATCGCCATCCCGGCGCGTGACGCTCTTGACGTCTCACTCGTCGGCGTTCCCTCTCACGCAGCTGGGCTCGATCTGTTTGCGTACCACTTGGAAGCCGACGGTCGTGCGTCCAACACCATCCACCTCGGCGTGACCGATGCCGCGCAGACGGCTGAGCAGGAACCGAACAACGAACCGGCGGCAGCCAACACGATCACCGCCCCCGCAGACGTCACGGGCCAGTTAGCGGCTCTCAAGGACATCGACATCTACGCTCTCGTCGCCAAGGCGAATGAGGAGTTTCAAATCGAAGTCATCGCGCAGCGTGGCGGCGCTCCGATCGATGCCGTGCTGAAGGTCGAACAAGTCACCAAATCTGAGGACGGCAGCGAGCAGGTCAAAGAGTTGACGACGCAGGACGACCTGACGACCAACCTCGCAGCCCTCACCTTCGACACTGCGACAGATGACCCGGTGTTCCGTTTTAAGACTCCGGTTGACGGGACCTACCGCATCTCCATCCGTGACCGGGCGTACGAACACAACGCCGACTCGTCACTCGTGTACCGTTTGATCGTACGAAAGCCACAGCCTGATTTTCGTCTTGTCGCGGTCCCCGCTGGAAGTGCCAGCGGGCTGACTTGGCCGGTCGGTCTCCGTAAGGGGGATCACTTCGCGATCGATGTCCTCGTTCACAGGCGAGACGGGTTCAACGGACCGATTGAAATCGAAGTCTCAAACCTCCCATTCGGTTTCGAGACCGAAGGAATCACCATTCTTGAAGGTGAAACCAAAGCCACACTCGTCCTTACGTCGACAGGTGAAGCCCCCAGCGAACGTCAGCAGGTCAAGATCACCGGAACAGCGAAGATTGACACGGCAGAGGGTCCGAAGTCCTTTACGCATGCGGCACGTGCCGGTTCAGTTGTCTGGAACCATGCCGACAAGGTCCCCGCCGTCGCCCGGCTGACGGATGCACTCACGCTGAGCGTCATGGATGAGCCAGCTCCATTCGTTGTCACTCACGATGCCCCGCACATCGAGGTGCATCAGGGTCGGCAGATTCTTGTCCCGTTGACACTCTCGACGAACCTCGCAGGACAGCCCGTACAAGTCCTCGGCCAAAACTATGAACTCAAACCGCAGGGCGAGCACAAACCCGGCATCCCTGCAGACTTGGTTCTCAAACCGTCCGGCCTGCCGAAGGAGGCGAAGATCGAGGCGGGTGATGTGACAATTCCGAAGGAGCAGACCGCTCAGACGATGCGGTTATTCGTCACGCCTGACAGTCCGCCGAAGACTTACAAGCTGATGATGACCGGCACGGCCGCAGTGCCGTATCGGCGTAACCCGGCCAAAGCCATTCGAGCCGAGGGGCTCAAAGCGCGCGCAGTCGCCGAGGAGAATGAACTCAAGACACTCGTGGAGCAAGCAACGACTCGTGTCGCCTCGCTGACGACACGTCTCGAGCAGTTGGCTCAACAGGTGACTCAGGCCCAGACGGTCGTCACGACGCAGGAGCAGGCGCTGGCCACTGCGACCACGTCCGTCGAACAAGCCGTCGCGCAGCGTGATGCGGCCGCGAACTCTGTCGTAGCCCTGACAGACGTCCAGGCCAAGGCAGTTGCCTTCGCGGAAGCCGCTCAGAAAGCTGCCGAAGGCTCAACCGTTGAGGTCGTCAAAACACAAGGCACCGAAGCTCAACAAGCCGTGACCAAAGCCGCCGAAGCGCTCGCCGCCGCGAAGGCAGCAGTCGAGCAACTCACCCTTCAGCACGACGCGGCCGTCGCGCAGGTCAAGCAGATGACGGACGCTCTCACCGTAGCGAAGGAAGCCGTCCCCAAGCTGCAGGCGTCTCAGGCGACGATTCAGGCCGAGAAGCAGGCAGCCGAGGCAATCGTCGCCGAACGCACCGCCGCCGTCGCCCCGGTGACTGCAGCCCGTGAAGAGGCGGAGAAGGTCGCATCGGCTGCCGCCGAGGCATCCAAGCCGAACAACCTCAATGTCTCGCAGACTCTCCCGCCCATCGTGATCGTCGTCAAACCGGCACCGGTCAAGCTGGCCGTCGCCCTCTCTGCCGCTGAGGTGAAGAAGGAGGGCATGATCGATGCGACGGTGACCGTCACCCGACAGAATGAGTTTGCGGGACCGATCACACTGTCACTGCCCGAGGGGGCACCACGACTGACCGCCGCCGAGGTCACTATCCCCGCCGATCAAACGACTGGCGTCCTCAAGATCACCGCCGCAGCCGATGCAGCACCAGGGGATGTTGCCAACCTTGTTGTGCGTGCAAAAGCCGATCACGGCGGCGAAGCACTTGTCGATGCCCCCATTGCCATCAAGATCATCGAATAAACAGCAGCCGTAGCTGAACTCGCAAGAGTTCAGGATGCCCAAGACATCTGACACGGCTGAATGCTTGCGAATCCAGCTACTTACTTTTCAGGATCACGACACGTGAGACTTACCACACTCATCGCTGCCAGTTTGCTCCTCACAGTGTCTTCATTCGTCTGTGCGGATGACGAGCCGGGGCCGATCACGCCCGAGGCGGTCACGCTGGATCGTCCGGTTGATTTCCGGGAAGACGTGCTGCCCATGCTGCAGGCGAAGTGTCTGGCGTGTCACAGTGCGTCGGTGAAGGAGGGGAGTCTGGTGCTGGAGAACGTCGAGGCGATCCTTAAGGGAGGCGACTCGGGACCTGCGGTCGTCGCGGGCAAGCCGGAGGAAAGTCTGTTGTTCACGCAGGCGTCCCGACAGGCGGAGTCGTTCATGCCGCCGTTGCCTAACGATGCCAATGCCAAAGCGCTCACGCCTCATGAGGCCGGGCTGCTCAAGCTCTGGATTGAACAGGGTGCCAAAGTGTCGATGGGGGCCGGGGCCGCGATGAAGTGGCAGTCGCTCCCGGACGACCTGAACCCCATTTACAGTCTGGCCCTCACGCCCGATGAGCGATACGTCGCTGCCGGACGAGGCAACGACATCGTCGTGTATGACATCCTGCGTCAGCGACAGGTGGCGACGCTCAGCGATCCCGTCCTTGAGGGTGCGGCTCATCGCGACTTTGTGCACACCCTCGACTTCAGCCCGGACGGACAGTGGCTCGCCTCGGGTGGGTACCGGATCGTCAAACTGTGGCAGAAGGTTTCGCCCATCGAGGAGCAACGTCCGCTCGAAGGTGCAGTGGCAAGAATGACGACTTCCCCGGATGGCGGTCTCATCGCCGCTGCCATGCCTGATGGTCGCATTCGACTGGAGACGCGTGCTGCGGGGACCGAGCCACGATTCGTCGAAGGACATGGAGCCGTCGCGAGTGGACTCGCGTTTCTTCCGGATGGAGCCTCGCTGCTGACTTCGTCTGCTGAGAGCGTACGTCGCTGGAATGTGGCCGACGGTGCCTTGCAAGGCGAGTTGAAGACGCCTTCACCCATTCTTGCGGTTCTACCGTCTGCCGATGGCACCCAACTGGTCACCGGGCATGCCGATGCGATCATCCGTGTGTGGTCTCTCGACCAGTTGACCCCCGAATCGCCAGCTGAGCCAGCGGCACCGCAGGCTGAACTCAAGGGACACGAGAAACCCGTCACCGCATTGGCGTGGGCAATGGACGGTGCGCCGCGACTAGTCTCCGGCAGCGAAGACGGCACGCATCGTCAGTGGGATCTCGCCACCGGCACAGAGACACGCAAGCTCGAGCATGGAGCACCGATCACGAATGTCGTCGCGACCGTCGATGGGACCAAACTCGCGACTGTGGGCAGTGATCACATCGTGCGGTTGTGGGAGTCGACGGGCAACAAGCTCGCCGACCTGCAAGGCGATCCGCGATTGACCGACGCCATCGCTCGTCGCAAGGAAGACCTTGCTGTGGCGACCGCTCGTAAGACACTCGCCGAGGCGGCTGTCGCTGCGACGGAGAAGGATCTCAAAGGACGTGAAGAATCGCTGACAAAGGCGAACGAAACACTTACCGCTGCACAAAAAGCGGTCGAAGAGGCGAAGGCCAAAGTCCCCGAGGCGGAGAAGGCTCAAGCGGCAGCGAAGGAAGCACTCGACGCGAAGCCGGACGATGAGGCTCTCAAGAAAGCGCTGACCGATGCCGAAGCTGCGACGAAGGCGGCGATGGACGCAGTCACGAAGGCGGAGGGATCGGTCGCGTCCGCCAAGCGGGGGATCGAACTCTCTGAGAAGAGCATTGCCACAGCGAAGACCGAACTCGAAACACGCACGAAGACTCGTGACGCTGAGATCGCCGCCGAAGCCGCAGCGACTGAAGCGGTGGCTGCCGCCGAGAAGCAGGCGGCTGAGAATGCAACATCACTTCGTCAATTAGCCTTCACGCCCGATGGCAGTGCGCTGGCAACGACGGATGCAACCGGACTGATCACCTTGTGGCACGTTGGCACGCAGAAGCCGTTGGCTGTCATCCCCACTGATGCACCGCTCACGACGGTTACCACCGCGACTGATGGACGACTACTGACGACAACCGAAGATGGACGACTGCTGGTCATACGGCCCGAGCCGCAGTGGACGATTGCCGGGGTGCTCGGACCGGCGGCTGATGCGGGTGACGAAATCGCGTCGTCCTTGCTCCAGGGGCGTGTGCTGGCGATCGATTTCTCTCCCGATGGCACACGTCTGGCTGTCGGCAGCGGCGTCCCCTCCCGAAACGGACAACTCACGCTCTGGAATCTCGCCGACCGTACGCTGCAGCAGGAGATCGCAGAGGCTCACAGCGACACGGTGTTTGACGTCGCCTTCTCACGAGACGGCACGTTGCTCGCCAGTTGTGCGGCTGACAAGTTTGCCAAGGTGTTTGATGCATCAACCGGCGATCTGCGAAACACGTTCGAAGGTCACACCGGTCACGTGCTCGGCGTGACGTGGAAGGCGGACGCCTCACAAGTCGCAACGGCTGGGGCCGACAATGCCATCAAGGTCTGGAACACAACGACCAGTGAACAGGCGCGGACGATCACGAGTCATACGAAGCCCGTGGTCGGGCTGTCGTTCATTGGCACCGGGGACAATGTGGCCTCAGCCAGTGGCGACAAGACGGTCCGCCTGCACACCGCCGCCAACGGCAAGAACTACCGCAGCTTCTCCGGCTCAACCGACTTCCTGCACGCGGTGGTGATCACACGAGACGAGTCGCTAGTGCTTGCCGGGGGGGAGGATGGAGTCATTCGTCTCTGGAACGGTGCGGATGGCAAGCTGCTGAAGGCGTTCGAGTCACCTGCTTCCGTGAGCAACGAACAGGCCGCGCGTTGAGTGCAATCTCACCAGCCGCGCCTGTCAGGAAGCGGAACCCGAATGACCTTTGAATGTGGATGTCGGAGTCATTGCGTGAGATCTTCCGCTTCCTGACGGGCGCGGCTGGTGGGCCGTTTGCATGAATGGGGGGTGTTGTCGTCGATGGGAGCGTGTGAGCCGCCGCTTTCTGACGGGCCAAGCTCTGATGGTTGAACTGCGATCGTGGTGTGGCGACACTGTCGAGTGAACACTCTCGTAGCTGGATTCGCAAGAATTCAGCCAACCACCGAGACAACCCCGACCTTGTCTGAACTCTTGCGAGTTCAGCGACGACATAACACTGAGGAATAACAGCGATGAGTGAGCAACTGCGGCGGCGGATCTTTGAGGAACTGGAAGCACTCGTGCTGATCGATCCGCATACGCATATCAACCCGCATGCGGCGGCGTCGACGACGCTGGCGGACATCATGGGGTATCACTACTACACCGAGCTGGCCCACTCGGCGGGACTGCCGCGCGAGCAGATTGAGGAGAGCGGGCTAGGGTCCAAGGAGAAGGTCGGACGGCTGGTGACCAAGCTGGGCGATCTGGACAACACGATTCAGGTGAGCTGGCTCATCGAGATGTGTCAGGAGTTCTTCGGCTTCGACGACGAGCGGATCACGACGGACAACTGGGAGTCGCTGTACGATCGCGCGGCGGCGAAGATGGCCGAGCCGGACTGGGAGGAGCAGGTTCTGTCGCACAGCAAGCTGGAAGGCGTGTTCCTGACGAACGACTTCGACGACCCGCTGGAAGGCTTCGACACGTCCCGCTACATCCCCTGCCTGCGGACCGACGACCTCGTCTTCAAGCTGCACGAGCCGTCCGTCCGGCAGCGGCTGGCAAAGGCGACCGGCATCGAAGTCGGCGACGCGAAGACGCTGCGGGCCGCGATCGGCAAACTGTTCGAGCACTTCGTCAGCAAGGGAGCGAAGGCGTGTGCGATCTCGCTGCCGCCGCACTTTTACCCAACTGCTCCTTCCAGTGATTCGACGGATCTTGACGCCCAACTGCAATTCGTGCTGAGCGATAGCAAAGCTCGACAGGAACGTTTGAATGAATTTGATGACGACTTGGATTCTGAAGAGGATGTCGTTGATTTTGCGACGCACGATTTTGTCGGTCCATTTGTCTTCTGGACGCTCGCCGAAATGTGTGCCGAACACAGTCTTCCGTTCGATCTGATGATCGGTGTTGACCGTGCTGTCTACAAGGCAGGGGTATATCAAGGTCAGGATTTATACGATCGACGGACAACCCTGTACTACTACGCGGAGCTGTTCAACGCCTTCCCCAGCGTGACGTTCCCGATCAGCGTGCTTGATCACACGGCCAACCCGGAGTTGGTCAGCTATGCGTGGATCTTCCCCAACGTGGTGACGAACGGGCACTGGTGGTACTCGAACATCCCGACGTTCATCGAGACCGACACCCGCAGCCGTCTGGAGGCCGTGCCCGAGTCGAAGATCATCGGCTACTACAGCGACATGTACAAACTGGAGTTCGCTCTCCCCAAGTTCCGCATGTACCGCCGCGCACTGGCGAAGGTGCTCGCTGAAAACTTCTGCATCGACCGCGGCTGGAGTGAGTCACGAGCGATCGAATTGGGCAAAAGGGTGCTACGTGGCAATGTGGAAAGCATTTTCGACATGTAAACGCCAACGAGTGGCGTGTCACAGCTTGTTTTCGGGTGGCGGGGTCAGAAGCGCAGCGGATGGCCCCGGTGTTGGGACGCACAATATCAGGGCCATCCCGTTGGTCTGACCCTGTCACCCAACCCGAATTCTTTGCGATGACACTCCACTAGCCGCGACCGTCAGGGAGCGGAAAACATACGGTGATTGAACATGGTGACCAGAATCCTATTGTGAGACGATCCGCTTCCTGACGGGCGCGGCTAGTTTGCCTTGCTGATCGATTCGCCGGGTGTTGTCGGAGTCTGACACCATTTCGTTCCAGGACTCGCGCGGAATTGTCGGGACTCGATCGTTGAACTTAGTGCCCGCCCTCTTTTTTACGCTTGAAGCGAGGAGCGGGGAAGGGGGGATGGACGCGGTCTGGTCGCGCTAAGCCGCAAGCGATGGTTGGATGCGGCTTGGGTTCGATGGGCGACTTGGTGAGGAAACCGGAGGGAACATTTTCCGCGCGTCCTCTGCGTCTCAGCGCCTCCGCGGTGAAAAAGTCTGACCAACGACCCAAGCGTGGAGTGTGTCGGGCGATTGGCGTATACTCGGTTTGGCTGGTGAACACTCTGGAGTAGGACAAGGCGAGACACATGGCGAAGTTAGTTCTCTTGCAAGGCGGCGCGGCGACGCCCTTCGAACTCACGGAAGTCGAGACCACTTTGGGGCGCCTGCCGGAGTGCACGATTCAAGTGCAGTCCAACATGGTGTCGCGGCAGCACGCGAAGGTCGTCCAGAAGGATGGGGCGTACACCCTGGAGGATTTGGCGAGTGGCAATGGTTCGTTCGTCAATGGTCAGCAGATCACCGAGCCGACTCCCCTCAAGCACGATGACCGGGTGAAAGTCGGGCCGATCCTCTTCCGATTCGAAGGGGACGAAGCCACGGTCGACCTGGCGTCATCGAACCAAACACTCGTCGGCGATCGTGTACCGGCTGGCAGTGTGAATATCACAGGTGATGACGGCAACTCCACCATCATGGGGTCACTCGACACCGTGGGCGGCTTCGGATTGCTGGATGTCAATCCGGAGGCGAAGCTGAAAGCGGTGCTGGAAATCAGCCGCAGCCTCGCTGGCACGGTGAAGGTGGAGACCTTGCTTCCGAAAATCCTCGACACCCTCTTCGACATCTTTCCACACGCAGATCGCGGATGCATCCTGATTCAAGATGAAGAGACAGCGTCGATGGTTCCACGCGCGATCAAGCATCGGCGCGATGACCAGGACGATTCCGTCAAGCTCAGCCGCACGATTCTCAATCAGGTCTTCGAACAGAAACAGGCTATTCTCTCAGCCGATGCAGCGAGTGACGAGCGCTTCGATGCCAGCGAATCAATTTCGAACCTGACCATCCGCTCGATGATGTGCGCGCCGTTACTGAGCCTGTCAAATGAGCCGCTGGGCGTCATCAACATTGACACACAAAACCCATTGGCACAATTCAAGAAAGAAGATCTGGAGATCATGGTTGCTGTGGCCGGTCAGGCGGCTCTGTCGATCGAGAGTGCCCGGCTGATGTCGACGTTCATCGAGAAGCAGAAGCAGGACAATGAGATGCGGATCGCCAGTAACGTGCAACTGGCGCTACTGCCCGAGACGATGCCAGAGATCCCCGGATACGAGTTCTTCGCCAGTTACGAGGCTGCCCAGGCAGTGGGCGGCGACTACTACGATGTGTTCCCCATCGCCGGTGGAAAGTATTGCATCGCGTTTGGTGATGTGGCCGGCAAAGGGGTGCCCGCATCACTGGTGATGTCGCGGTTGTCGAGCGTTGTTCGCAGCACGTTCCAGCACGTCACGGAGGTCGCTTCCGCCATCTGTCAGATCAATGACCACATGTGCGACAAAGCGGTTGAGGGCCGATTCGTGACGTTTGTCGCTGCCGTGCTTGACCCGAGCAATCACACGATCTCGGTCGTCAACGCAGGACACATGTCACCGATTTTCCGCACGGCTGATGGAAAGATCGAGGAGTTTGACGACGAGATGGTCGGCATCCCGCTGGGGGTCATGGAAGGGTTCCCGTACACGTCCGTCGATCGCCAACTCAGTCCCGGAGAGACGGTCGTGCTGTACACAGACGGTGTCAGCGAAGCGATGAATCATCAAAGCGAACTCTACGGCCTCGAGCGACTGCGAGAATTCGTTGCGAAGGCTCCGCCGCAGGCAGACGAACTCGGAAAGGTTGTGCGGGAAGACGTCAAGAAACACGCTGACGGTCGCCCGCAGAACGATGACATTACGATGATGGTCTTCGGCAGGAACCCGTGATGGAGTTGACGGGTTGACAAGTTGATGCGTTGACGAGAGTTGATACCACATCAACTCATCAACACGTCATCTCATCAACTTCCTCATCCCTCGTACGTCGTCGTGGGTGAGGCCACTTTACGGTAACCGAGGTCTCGGAGGACTTCCAGCACTTCACTCCAGGTCGGGAATTGCCGACCGCTGCGGCGTTTGTAGTCGTCCATGGCCTTCATGAACTCGACTTCGTCCGGTTGGTAGTCGCGCTCACACGTCGTGGGATCGATCTGTCGTCGCCGCTCGACCTGTCGGCGTCCAGACTCGCGGCGGTCATCGCCTTCAAAGTTCCGTGCCTCATCGCTTCGGCGATCGACCGCTTTGCGGCGAAGGTTTGCGCGACGGTCAATCGTCAACTCAGAGACTGCATCAATCTGCTCAGGCATGCGTCTGTCACCTTTTTGGGGGATCAAAAGTCGTCCGCTTCGTCGAGACGAGCGGTTTCGCCCTGCTGCCGTATTCATCCGGTGATGGCAGTGGCTCGACGGAATGACAACCACCGTCTGGGTAAGTCTACGGTGAGAAACTTGAACAGGTCGGCATGACCGCTCAAATCAATCAGGAAAAACACGCAGACATTCCCGATCCGCGAAGCATAACGATCCCGACAACTGGACCCATTCTGCCGATCATGACATCAAGAATCAGCTGTGGTTCTGATGGAGGGTGTCCAGGAATTGGATGCACCGAGAGTAGCCAGCACGCTCCGTCGTGATGACAGTGTCGCTCGAACGCGTCCCCACATGTCGCAAGATCTCACCGGATCCACTCATCATGCGGGGAACGTGGGATTAACAATTGTCTCGTGGATGCACACTGTCATTTCTCAGCTTCGTCGTTCCCGCGAAGGCGGGAATCCAGTGAGCGTGGAGAAAGTATCTGAGCGTCTCGTGGTACTCAATGCCGGCTGGATTCCCGCCTTCGCGGGAACGACGTGCTTTGGTCGAGTTTGAAGAATAATGGCCAGACAGTTATTCTTCCCACGTCCCGAGCGTGATGGCTACCGAATTCCCGGACACCCTCTCTGATGAGGTGTGATGCTGACGTCACACAGGCGGAAGGACTCTCTCGTTGAGCTTGAGAAACAACTACTGCGGCAATCAAATAAGTGTAGTGTCCATAGCGGCGAACAAGACCGGAATCATAGATCCTTCAACGTCCAAACGCCGCTACACCAAAGTGCCCGTGGCACTATGTGGACCGCATGGGCGGCTCGGAAACAGCCTCCAAGAACGCGTCGACAGCAGTCCCCAACTCACGACCAATTGGTTCGAGTTGCTCCCCCAGACGACCGCGCCATTGCCCGGCACGACTCGGCTCCTCGTCCTCTGGGCCGGAAAGATCTGCAGGAATGAACAGCACCATCGCGTCGGTGACGAATTCGGTGGCACTCTGCGGGACACCTGCATAGCCCCGGACGACCTTGGACACGTGAACAGGTTCCGTCGCTACGAGCATCTCTTCCACCGCAACCGATGTGGGAGCCTCTGGCAATGCTTGCTCGGCAACGTCAATCTTGGGAATGCCCCCCAAGCGGAGCAAGGGTACAAACAGCAAGAGGCACGCCACCGCAACCAGCAGGGCCAACAAGGATCTGCGCGATTCACGGGTGTCATCGTCACTGACCCGGGATGTGAGTTCAACGCGAGACGATGAACTTCCGTTCAAATTCGGTACGATCTGAGAAACAGGCTTTCGTTCTCCTTTTACCGCTGCGACCAAGATCGGTTCTTCCGGTCGATCATCGACGCAGTCGCACAGACGGCTGACAACACCCTGGACGAGAGAAGTCTCTGGCACCGACGCCTGCCAAACGGGGATGATCGCAGCGAGCAATTCGAAGTCGGCCCACGCTTGCAGGCACGCCGAGTCATCACAATGCTCTCTGTGCTGAGCCAGGGCAGAACTCATGTCTGTCGTGGGACGATGCTCCTCAATAACTGCTGTCAGTTGTCGATGAAAATCATTGCAATTCATTTGATTTGCTCACGTAGCTTTGTTTGATTCAATCACGACCTGACCCACAATCGATTCAGAACGTGTCGTCTCGGATGGCATCCCGATCGCTTCCATTCCGAGTCCTCTCCTTCTGAGATGTTCCGCCAGTTCGTGACGTGCTCGGTGTAACCATGTCTTCACCGTGCCAACGGGACAATCCATAACCTCACTGATCTCAGCACAACCTAACTCCTGTTGGTAGAACAGGACGAAACATTCGCGGTACTCGTCTCTGAGCCCTTCAAGTGCCAATGTGACTTCCTCTGTAATTTCATCGGACTCGATCGGTTGACCATCGACTGGCTCGACCGGAAAGTCGGTTGCGGTCGGTCGCCGTCCTCGTCGTTGGATGGCCGTGCGACAACGGTTCGCGGTGATGGTCATTAGCCAAGGCATGATTGGTCGTGACGAATCCCAAGTCTGCAGATTGCGGACGGCCCGCACGAGAGCGTCCTGCGCCACGTCCTCTGCGTCCTGCCGATGTCCCAACATGCGCAGACAGAGGCCAAAAACGGGCCGCTCGTATCGCTGAACGAACTCACCCCACGCGGCTTCGTCCCCCTCCAGGCAACGAGCGACTAAGGCAGACAGAACCCCCGCCTGGGCCTCGTCAGCCGGTTGATCGGTCGCAACCTGAGTGGCGACTGCCGTGCGTTGGTGTTGCCTTCCGATCGGTCGAAGCTTCCCAAAAATGATGGAGTTCGCCTCTCAAGGTGATATACCTTGTGTGGCATCATCGAGTTTCACCCAAAATGCAGATTCCGCAGCGAGTTGACGGATTTGAGGACCTCTGACGGGCAGTCGGATTGACAGCATTCGTCATCAGATTTTTGATGGGATCTTCGATGGTCCGCTTGAGTTGCCATCAACTCTTAACCAATTCCTTGGCCAGTGCACGCGCAGCCTTGTGAGCGTGACGGACTGCGAACATGCGAGTCTCAATCTGCTCTTCGTTGTAGTAACGTCCTGGCTCGCTGGGCGGCAGACCGGCGAGAGAGAGCGTCAACGGCAGCAAGTCGAGAAACTCGCGATAACGCCGCTGTTGTTCATTCGCATCTGGCATCGAAATTCTCCTGTCGATGAGAGTGGTTCTCAGGAGCCAACGCAGCGGAGGACTCGATCCGCGTGAATCGACGTGGCTTGATCGCTCAGCGTTGAAGATACCGCGCCGATCTAGCCGCTGGCAAACATCCCCACACGAATCGTGAGAAGCACCGTTCCGAGACAAGCGTTGCGATCACGTGACGGATCGTGGAACGGGACATCCACTGAGTATCGATTGAAACCGAAACCCGCAGGCACATCCGTGTCGCGACTCTAATTATTGGCTATTGACCAGTCGATGATTCGTGCTTGATCGTCCGGGAGAGCCGCAACGCTTCTTTGACGACTGCCCTACGTCTGCGGACGTCGCTGCGTGTACTGTTTGATGATGTCCGCTGCCGTGTCTCGAACAGCTCCCTCGCTACTCTTGCTTTGCTCACCATTGGCAGCAGGGGGTGCCGGCTCGGGTGGCTTTGCACCGGTCTCCGAGGGATTGGGGAGGTGGACTTCCGGGGCCGTCGCCGCAGCCGAACTTGGATCAACGGTGGGTGGCTCCTCAACAACGGGAGCCGGTGCCGCTGGTGCAAGTGCCGGGACGGGAGTTTGCATTGGCTGCTGCATCGGATATCCCCCCATTTGAGGATACGGCGTCGGCTGCTGCGGATATCCCATCATGGGCATTCCATACGGCTGACCGTAAGGAAACTGTGGCTGCTGTGGATAGGGCATCCCGTACCCCATCGGCTGCTGCTGCTGAGGATAACCCGGGTACTGGAGAGGGGGCGGTGGTGGGGTCTGACCAGCCACGGTGTCCCCCTGCATGGACATCGTTTCCTGGAGATCAGCAGGCTGAGGCTCGTCCGTCGGTGGGGGGGCAAAGATGGTCTGAGCCGACTCGTCCACTTCCTCGGAATCGAAGGCGGGGATCTCGATGGTCGCCGATCCAGATGGCGTGTCGCCCATCGTGAAGGCATCCGTTTGATCCTCCGCTGTCACACTCGCACCAGCAACAGGAACCGGTTGTGACACGGCATCGCCGATCGCAACTTCGAAGTCCAGCTTTCCCACCGCGACCTTGTCTCCGGTATTGAGTATCACCTCACCATGAAGGCGCTCACCGTTGACGAACGTCCCGTTGGTGCTGCCCAAATCGCGCACCCGGAGAGAGTATTCATCGAGTTTGAAGACACAGTGATGGCGACTCACCAAGTCACTGTTTGGACGCAGATGGCAGTCTTCTTCTCGTCCAATGAGAAATCGGCTGGAATCAAGCGAGATGACGTGGCCGGATTGTTTTCCGGACGTCACACGCAACTCAGCATGCAACATTCTTAGCTCCTTGAATCCGAATCTGGGTCACTGCGAGGTTGGGGCTGCGTTTGTGCAGTTCCACATGAATGAACTCCCTGGTCGATGAGGGCAAGAATGGCCGACGATACCGATTGGTGCGTCAAATATGAGCGAAAGGCCGAGCAGCGTGTTTTGAGTAGCAGAAGGAAATGAGATGAATGCGCTCCGCACTTTCAGCCCCACAACCGTATCACGGCTAAGTGGAGTTGTCAATAACCACAAGTGAATTCTGATGGATGGAAAACTGTAGCAAAACCAGACACTGACACCATTACCGTCACGAGCTGAGGCGAAGAAGGCCGTCGGTGGTGAGGGGGATCACACGGTGTGATGTTCTCCGCCAGACCGGAGCCACGATCGATGGAATGAAGCATGTCAAATTGTCTCCACTGTCGACATGACCTACTGCTCCAATCGCAGCAGAATGCCCAGTTGTTGGCCCCCAAGGGCAACTCACTCGACCTGATTGAGGTAGGCGAATTCGATATTGCCCCACCAGCGTCCTGTTTGACCGCCTTCAAACGACGCAGGATGGGATAGTACTGCACAAACACATTGTCATCAGCCGCGTGTTCGGCATGGCACTCGAAGCACTTCTCCCGAGCAAACGGTCGGGCCGTCTCCTTCTGCGAGTCGCCGCCAGAGAAGTCGAAGTAGGCCCAGCCTTCATCAAAGCGTTCGGAATCCTTCACCGCGACTTCCAGCGAGACCAGTTCTCCCTCAAACGACCCTTGCAGCTTCGACAAGCTCTCAGACTTATTCGCCTGCCGATAGACCGACATGGCCAACATCGACTTTTCCGGAAACTCACCCGTCCGAGCGTAGTGCTCATACGCCCGACGATCGAGGTACACATTGTGAAACAACTCGTCCCCGTACTCCGCCTTGTGCGGCGAATAACTCAAACCCAGCGACGCCCCCACAAACACCCAAGTCCGAAACCCCTCCGGCCACCGCAGCGAACCGTCGTCATCGTACACAGGAACAGCAGATGCCAACACAGACAGGCTCTTGGTCCCGGACCCTGGCTGCTCCCTCAAGGCCACCGCGGAGATCACCAACATCGCAAAAAGCGACATCGACAATTCTGGCTTTCACAAGATCATTCCGAGAGTCCTCCCTTTAACAGCCAGCACAGAGCCGTAGGGGACTGTGCCCCCCACTCAGACATCCAGCAAGCTCCCAACGGCCACAAGCCGACGAATTGGTGGACAATGCCCAATCGACACGGCTGTCTCGTTTAAAATAGCAGAGGTGCATGGAGAGTTGCCAACAGTGAGAAGGTGCATCACACACTTGGTTCGCAAAACCATGATCTCATCAATGATGCTTCTCTCTTTGGAATGAGGTTTGCAACCTCTGGAAAATGAACTCAATCCCAGTGGACTCCCCCCTGGAAAAATGTTGGAGAAACCCATGTTACGACAGATGCGACCATTTTACATCATCATCGCTGGTGCGTGCGCGCTCAGTCTGGTGGCTGATCAATCACTGACAGCACAGGATTCCGCCGCTCAGGAATCATCAAACGCCACCGTGCCGAATGCGGATATCTCGGTTTTGGAAAGTGGTCCCATCCATGAAGCTTTCGCCGAACCGATCACGCTCGATACCGAGCCCGATGTGGTCGTGCCGCAGCAACCTCCAGAGCCGGTTCCCGAACTTCCGCCAGAGACGCGACCGGAGGGCGATCACGTGATCTGGATTCCTGGTTACTGGTCGTGGATGGAAGAGGATGAAGATTTCGTTTGGGTGAGCGGTGTCTGGCGGTCCGTGCCCCCCGGTCAACAATGGATTCCCGGCTATTGGAGCGAGGAGGCCAATGGCTATCGCTGGACGCACGGCTTTTGGGATTCTCAGGAGTCACAGGAACTGCTGTATCTGCCGGCTCCTCCGGAAAGCCTGGACTCCGGTCCTGCCAGTCCATCACCGGGTGATGACTACTTCTACATTCCTGGTTGCTGGCGTTGGAACGATAACCAATATTCGTGGCGACCAGGCTTCTGGCATCCTGCTCAGAACAACTGGGTTTGGGTCCCCTCGCACTATCACTACTCACCGCGAGGATACGTTTTCCTGAGAGGATACTGGGATTATCCCCTGCAACGCCGAGGGTTGCTGTATGCTCCCGTGCGATTCCGCCAGCCGATTTATCGTCAACGCGGATACGCCTACACCCCGACAGCGGCGATCAATCTCGGGCAACTGACACTCGGTCTATTCGTCGCGCCCCGACGTGGACAGTACTACTTCGGGAACTATTACGGGCAACGGTACGCCTCCGCCGGATATTATCCCTGGTTCGATTATCACAATCGTCGTCGTGGCTATGATCCTTTGTTCGCCTACGCGAACAGAGGGAATGATCGACTTTTGACGGATCTCCGGCAGGACTATCAGCGGTTTGCTGAAAACGATGGCCGCGACCGTCGAGACCGACCCGACTTGCAAGGGCGCCCTGATCGAGATCGACCGGATGGCGACAGTCAACCGGATCGCGACCGACCACGGAACGATGATCGACCAAACTTGGATCGACCACAGACTGATCGCCCAGGAGGTGATCAACCGGATCGCGGACAACGTCCAGACCAGGATGGAGATGCTGATCGAAGTCGCAATCGAAGGCCCCGTTTTGTGCAGGAGTTGAGCGAACGCAACGACGAGAATATGGTTCGTCTGAACGAGGCACAACGCCGCGAAGCCGGTGAGCGCGAGGCAGCGGCTGTGCGTGAGTTTCGACAACGTCGCTCCGAAGTTGAAGCCGAAGGACGTCAAGCCGGTGCAATCAATCGAGATCGCACCAATCGTGCCACGGACGCTGGCGACAATGCGCGTCCCGCTGGTCAGCAACCTCGTGGTGACCGCACGCAGGGCGATCAACCCCGATCGAATCAACCTCGTGGAGATTCACCGAACCCTCAGCCGTCGAACGCCGACGTTCCCCGGAGTCAAGCTCCACAGAGACAGCGTCCAGATGCTCAACGTCCCGCGGGACAACGTCCGACTGTTCAACAGCCGGATCGACAGGCCCCGCAGGCCGGTCGCCAGCAGCGACCCTCCGGGCCAGCCAATGGACGCTTTGAATTTCCCCAACGGACACCCCGAGCCGTCCCCCCTGCGAACCAGAACCCCGGTACCGGCACACCACCTCAAATTCGCAATCGCGCACCACAGATTCCCCAGCGACCGAATAACCCCGGCGGACAGCCGAATGTCGGTCGTCAGGGAGGTAACCCTCAAGGAAGAGCTCCGGCTGCGAGTAATCGGCCCCAAGGTCGCGGACCGGCGGCCGGGGGACGTAGAGGCACCCCCGGCGGGGGTGGAGGAGGCAATCGCGGTAGCAAGAACAAATAATCCGTTCCCCAGATCATAGCGTCCAAGACACATGCACCCGTGAGTCCTGCTCACGGGTGTTTTTGTTGCGTCGGAAGATTGACGAGACTCCACAGGACCAATGCCGTGTCCCCTGCTCACATAGCCCGGCAGGCAGAGCATGCCACGAGATCGCTCCGAACATGGCACTCGCCAACCACACCCCTCCCAAGCCGACGGCTCGGAACGTGGGATTAACAATTGTCTCGTGGATGGACACGGTCATTTCTCAGCCTCGTCATTCCCGCGAAGGCGGGAATCCAGTGAGCGTGGAGAAAGGATCTGAGCGTCTCGTGGTACTCAATGCCAGCTGGATTCCCGCCTTCGCGGGAACGACGTGCTCCGGTCGAGTTTGAAGAATAATGGCCGGACAGTTATTCTTCCCACATCCCCCACCGTCGAACAATGTGTGTCAAAACATCAGGCGCCCCCGAATCGTCCCTTGCGGCTCACCCCGCACCCGATCGACGGCAAAGCCGTCGGCTTGGGACAGGAGTCTCACCTCAGTGACGT
>JAJDEJ010000069.1 GCA_029259815.1 Planctomycetaceae bacterium
TAATTCTGGAAGTGCTCTCGTGGTTGATCCAAGCTGAATTGACAGGTCGGGGTGGCAGAGTCAGCAGCGAAGCGGATGGCCCTGACATTCGGCGTCCACACGCGCCGGGGCCTTGCGCTTCGCTTCAGACCCCGCCACCCAATGTCGTTCAGCCCGTCAATTCAGGTCCGTTGTACCACTAGTTCATGCTCCATTCTCTCGGTTGCCTTTTGGACACCACGACCGCCAGAATAGTCTTCCTTCCCAGTCATCTGCGTTTGAACTGCCTCTCAAGGAACATGTCCATGTCGTCCCACGCCAAGTCCAGTCGTTTTCGAACTGTTGCGATAACTCTCGTTCTGCTAACCATGCTGACAATGCTCCTCTCATCAGCTGTCGCGTACTTCCCGGAATGGAAGAGCGGGGTGGACTGGGCTGAGCCAAAAATCGTGACGCCCGGTGATGGGACACAACCGCCGTCTGATGCCATTGTGCTGTTCTCAGGGGGCGATCTGTCGGCCTGGGATGGTGTCGAGAATTGGACCTTTGAAGAGGACCACGGAATCGTCGGCAGCAACATCTCGACGAAGCAAGGATTTGGTGACTGCCAGCTGCATCTCGAGTTTGCGACGCCCTCGGAGGTCGAAGATTCGGGGCAGGGGCGAGGTAACAGTGGTGTCTACCTCATGGGCAAGTACGAATTGCAGATTCTCGATTCTTATGAGAACACGACGTACTACGATGGACAGTGTGCGTCCGTTTACAAGCAACGACCACCTCTCGTCAACGCATGTCGCAAGCCGGGCGAGTGGCAGACGTACGACATCATCTTCCTGGCTCCCCGCTTTCATGCCAACGGCGATCTCAAATTGCCGGCATCGCTAACCGTGCTGCAGAACGGAGTTCTCGTCCAGAACAATTACGAGATTCAGGGGGGGACCTTCTACATGACTCCCCCCTCATACACTGCCCATCCGCTACGAGAACCGTTGAGCCTGCAGTTTCATGGGAACCCGACTCGTTTCCGTAACATTTGGATTCGCGACCTCATGGCACCTGTGCCTGAGGTCGCCGCCCAGACAGCCGAGGTGGATGTCGATTTGGAAGATGCACCGTGACAGTCGTTGTCCAACAACGCCGTACATCAGTACTCCTGATCTCTTCTGATCTGTTCCTCGGAAGCCGCATTCAAGGTGCCGTGACCGCCAGTGGAGCCGTACTCACAAGCGCCTCCTCAGGAGCTGCTGCTGTCACTTCGCTGAAGAAGCATGCCTACGCTCTGATCCTGATTGACCTGGAAACGCCGGAGCTCGATCCGGCGGAGATTGTTCGACTTGCAAATGCCTCAGAGCCGACGCCAACAATCGCTTATGGTCCACATGTGAAAGAGCGACTGCTTACTGCTGCGAAGGATGCCCAGTGCACCGAGGTGCTCTCGCGGGGCAAATTCGATACGACGATTCGTGACATCTTGAGCCGACATCTCGGTGCGGGCGAGTAGCATGATGGTCTGCGAGTGTCAGTCCACCCGCTCGAAAGTCAGCGGGGCTTCCTGCTGTGTGTCAACGACTCGCATCGAGACGCGTCCATCGAGGAGGTCCGTCAGAACATTGCCGCAGACTTCGGCCCGCCAGCCTTGCAGCAGGACAGGTGTGGGTCCCTGCCGGCCATCAAAAGCGTGCCAGCGAACGAGCTCTTGCAGGTCGGACATCGAGCCGATGATCGATTGTGACAACCCAAACTCTGCACATCGGTCAGCGAGGGCGATTCCCAACAGCTTTGCGAGGACATCTTCCTGCGGAGCGGCCCGATGCTTCTTGGACTTCTGGGGGCAGTCCTTGTCGGGCACTTCCATTGCCCGTTGAACACAGGCCAGCAATTGCTCCGCGTCTCGCTTGTGTCCCCGCTGCATGCCGCGTGTGGCCGTGACGTCTGGCAGCTTGCGAGGCTTACGCCGTGCCAGATCGATGATCAAGTCATCGCGCAGCACGGTCCGCGCCGGCTTGTCACGGTTCTGTGCCTGCTCATCCCGCCACTCATGAAGCTCGCGCGCAATCGCCATCTCGCGTCGTGAGAGGCGGTGGACGCCTGAGACTTTTCGCCAACGCTCTCCATCGTCTTCCGCCGCATAAACTCCCGAGCGTCTCTCAAACTCGTCCCATGCCCAATCGAGACGTCCGCTCTTGGTCAGGGCTTCCTGTTGTTGGTCCCAGATGATGAGGAGGTGTTCCACGTCCTCCAATGCGTAATCGATCTGCCGACTCGTGAGGGGTCGCCGCGCCCAGTCCGTCCGGGTTTCGTTCGAGTCGATGCGTTCATTCAGCACGCGTTGAACCAGGGCTTTGTAGGAAAGGGGAAAGCCGCGACTGAGCAATCCCTCCGCAACCTGCACATCCACCAGTTTGCGAGGCGGTGACTGGGCGAAGTGCAAACAAAAGCGAACCTCTTCCCGTGCCCCATGGGCGACGATCGTTGTCTCATCATCAGCGAACAACTCCCACCATCGCTGGAGAGATTCGATCTCAAACGGGTCAACAACCGCCTGTCGCTCCTTCGTGGCAAACTGCAACAGACACAGCCGCGGACGATAGTACGACTCTGAGACGAATTCCGTGTCGAATGCGACAAGGCCAGCCTCAGCCAGATGATCGCAAAGCTCGTCAAATGCCTCTTGTGTCGTGATCAGTCGCCCGGGCATCCGTCAACCTTCCAATCGCCAATGGGCCTGACGCAACACGGCTTGTGGGCTGTCCGTGAGTTTCTCGTACCACACGGACAGCAGTGATCGGTCAGTCAGCTCAACCGTCGAGGGATAACCCAAGTCACCCGAGGCCCCATCGCCTGACACAATGATCGGATCGGACCAGGTTCGTCCCCCGTCATCGCTCACGCGTGCCTGATTGCCCAACGGCTGGCGACGGTGCCCATAGGTCATCAGCAGACGGTCATCTCGCAGTCTCAGCAGATGCGACGGCAACCCCCACACACCAATGGAGTAGGGGACGGCCCACGAATCTCCTCCATCGTCCGAGTGAGTTTGGAGTGTCTCACGATTGTTCTGGGGGTTGTGGTTTCGAATCTGCACGATGATGCGCCCATCACTCGCCTGAACGGCGTGCAGTTCGTGATAGTCATTGAAGTCGTCTCCCTCTCTCGCCGGGATCTCGGCGAGCGATCCCCAACTCACACCATCGTCCGACGACAACGAGACCCCGACCTTGGCAACGTCCTCCCAAAGTTGTTTGCCTGCATAGAGGAGCCGTCCGTCTGCGAGTTTCACCGGGCCATGAGGACTATTCACGGGCACTCGATATCGGCTTGACCAACTGGTTCCTCCGTCCGTTGATCGGATCATCCAAGTGCCCAACTCGGTCTGTCGCTGCTCAGGCGTCAGTCGGGAGGCTGCGGCCTGCCATCGCCCCAATCTTTCCTCCGGCCATTTGTCAGTCTGGGCCTTGGCGTAAACGGACTCCCAAGCGACCGACGTAAATGTGGTCGCAAGAATCGATCCGTCGGCCGTCTCCACGACTCCCGCGTCTCGGTCGTCACTTGGACCGTCCAGCAACGTGCGCGGCCAAGTCCAGGTCTTGCCTTCATCGAAGGACTTCATCCAGTCCACACGACCAAAGGGGCAAACGTGTGCTTCCCGTCCCCCGGACCAGGCAAGCAGCAATTCTCCATTGCTTCGCCTCGCCAACGTTGGCCAGCCATGGTAGAGCTGCGGCTGAAAACTGATGACCTTGGTCTCCATCAATTCAAACGCAGGTGACGCGGCTTTCGCCCGGCCATTGAGGTAGCATCCTGCAGCCAAAGTCGCTGCTGTCTGAAGGAAGACTCGGCGTGTCGGTTGAGCGGGGAAACGATCTGAATCGGCAGGCATGAGAGTGGTGGGGTTAAATCAGAGAGGGCAGGAGTGCATGATTGTGACGACTAGCCGGTGCTCACGTCAATCAGGAGATCACGAGTCGTGACATTGAGGGGAACATGGATTCGCGAATGCGGCAGATTTGCAGACCAAGGCGTTTCAGTTCGTTGATTGATTGTGCTGAAGGACTGGTCTAGATTGCAGGGGATCGTAACCACACGCCTCGTCTCGGCCGACGTGAAAGTTGGTCCCCCACTGATGCATTGCCCTCCTTCATTTTCTGGGAAAGCTCGACACCCTCGCGCCGGACGTGGAAACGTCTTATGGGTGCTGGTCATCACTGCGTTGGTCATCATTGGCCTGTCCGTGACCTTGCTGAGGCGCGGTTCTTCGGTCGCGACGCAGAGTGATCAGACGCTGACGATGTACACTGCAGCAGGCATGCGGATGGCTGTTGAGAAGATCGCCGACCAGTATGAGCAAGAGTATGGGACTCGGATCAATCTGCAATACGGCGGTTCCAACACACTGCTGAATCAAATGCAGGTCAACAAGTTTGAGACCGCTGACTTGTATCTCGCAGCGGACGACTTCTACACCGATAAGGCCGTCGCGTTAGGGCTCGCCGCTGAGGTGCTGCCCATCGGGCATCAACGGCCTGTGATTGCCGTTCGAAAGGATCAAACGAAGGAGATCCGGTCTCTGGTGGACCTCCTGCGAGAAGACGTCTCCGTCGCGGTGGCGAATCCCGATCAGGCGGCGATCGGCAAGGCGACCAAACAGTCGCTGGAGAGCATCAACGTCGATGGCACAACACGCTGGAGCCAGTTGGAGTCCGCAGTGACGGAACATGGTGTCTTCAAGCCGACCGTGAATGACGTTGCCAATGACATCAAGCTGGGAGCCGTCGATGCGGGGATCATTTGGGAGACGACGGTGGCCATGCCATTGTATCGCGATGAACTGCATGCCATCGCCGTGCCGGAGTTGGAGGGAGACCCGAACCTCATCAGTGTCGCAGTCCTCAATTCGTCGACACAACCAACCGCCGCATTGCGATTCGCTCGTTACCTCACTGCCCGTGAGAAAGGGCTGCCCATCTTCGCCGAGTTTGGTGCGAGGCCGATCGAAGGCGACGTGTGGGAAGAACAACCGCAAATGAATTTCTACTGCGGAGCCGTCAACAGGCGAGTCGTCGAAGACGTCGTGGATCGTTTTCAGGAACGTGAAGGCGTCGACATCAATACCATCTACGATGGATGCGGCATTCTCACCGGTCGGATGAAGACCATTGAAAGGCAGCAGACGGAACTGGGATTCCCTGACGTCTATCTGGCCTGTGACGTCTACTATCTGGAGAATGTCCGTGACTGGTTTCAGGAGGCCGCTAACGTCTCTGACGTTGAGATTGTGATCGCTATTCCCAAGGGCAGCGATGTCGTTCAAACGCCTGATGATCTCGTCAAGCCGGGTGTGCGAGTTGCCATCGGTCAGCCAGAGCAATGTACGATCGGTGCGTTGACACGGCGGATGCTGGACGAGGAGGGACTGTATGAACAGTTGATGCACAAGCAGTCGCAGCCTGATGAGGTCGTGGTCGAGAAGTCGTCGTCCGCACTGTTGGTCCCAGACGTAGTCACGGGACATGTCGACGCAGCCGTTGCCTACATCACGGACGTACTGGCCAATGAGCATGACGTGGACATCGTCCGGTTCACGTCGCCGCTCAATCGGGCGGTGCAGCCGTTCAGCATCGCGAAGTCGAGCGACCACAAGTATCTGGCGAGACGTTTATTCCGCGAGATCGTGGCCTCTCCTGAGGCCTTCGAGGCAGCCGGATTTCACTTCCGGATGGCCGACGACACTTCAACTGCGACGCCGGAAAGCAGCGCCCCGTGACGAGTGAACCCTCAGCGGAGAGCGCCGGTCAACGCGAGTATGGACGCCGTCGCAGTCTGGGCTCCATCAAACTCTCGAATGCGACGTTCTACGCGTGTCTGTCCATCATTGGCGGCACCTATGTGCTGCTGATCATCGCGATGCTGCTCGCTGATGCGACCTACATGGTCGACCAGACGTTCAAATCGGCAGCCAAATCGCCCACCCCCTGGCAAACGGCGCTCAGCGAGAACCCCATTGCGACCGCATTTGCCGACCCCAAGATTCGTTACTCCATCTGGCTGAGCCTCGTCTCTTGTACGTTGGCTGCGGTCATCTCGCTCATCGTGGCGGTCCCCATGGGATATCTGCTCTCACGACATCAGTTCCCCGGCAAACGACTGCTCGATGCAGTGCTCGACATCCCGATTGTATTGCCGCCGCTCGTGGTCGGCTTAAGCCTGTTGATTCTGTTTCAGTTCCCCCCCTTCGCGTGGTTCGCGCGGAGCATCGTGTATCAGGTGCCTGCGGTCGTGATCGCCCAGTTCTCGGTCGCGTGTGCGTTCGCGGTTCGCACGATGAAGTCCACCTTCGACCATATTGACCCGCGCTGCGAGAAGGTCGCGGTGACCTTGGGATGCAGCCGTGCTCAAGCTTTCGGTCGAGTTGTTCTCCCGGAAGCATCACGAGGCATGATGACGGCATTCACATTGGCATGGGCAAGAGCCCTTGGCGAATTCGGTCCGTTGCTGATCTTCGCCGGTGCGACCCGGATGAAGACTGAAGTGCTTTCCACGTCTGTCTTCCTGGAGATGAACGTCGGCAATATCGAAGGAGCGGTCGCAGTGTCGCTCATCATGGTCGCTGCGGCCATCCTGGTGCTCATCGTCACCCGCGTGTGGGGAGTGCGTGACGTCACGCTGTGAAGAAGTGCTCATCATTCAATGATCAAAGTCGAAAATATCTCGATCCGCGCTGGTGAGTTTGCCCTCGATGACATCTCGCTGAGGGTGCCCGCTGGCAAATACGGCGTACTGATGGGTAAGACGGGTTCCGGCAAGACGACCATTCTGGAGTCAATCCTGGGTTTGCGGTCAGTGACCTCCGGCCGCAT
This sequence comes from Planctomycetaceae bacterium, assembly GCA_029259815.1. GTDB lineage: Bacteria > Planctomycetota > Planctomycetia > Planctomycetales > Planctomycetaceae > JAHBXU01. The sequence continues at coordinate 6,837 of JAJDEJ010000069.1, forward strand.
TCGACTGGCTGACGAAGATGTCACGCACCTCAATCCTGCGGTCCGTGGCATCGGGTACGTTCCTCAAGATGGGGCGCTTTTCTCACGCATGAGTGTGCGTGACCATCTTGCATTTGCACTGCACATTCGACACGTTGATCGGAAAACGACCGAAGAACGAGTTCGCGAACTGGCGGACATGCTGCACATCACCCCCCTCTTGGAACGTACGCCTCTGGGGCTGAGTGGTGGCGAACGACAGCGGGTCGCGCTCGGGCGTGCCCTCTCCTTCCGACCGCGAGTCCTCTGTCTCGACGAACCCTTGAGTGCACTCGACACCGACACGCGCGTGCAGATGTGTGAGTTGCTGAACGATGTCCGACGTCTCACCGGTGTCACAACTTTGCATGTGACCCACAATCTCGACGAAGCCGAACGACTGGCCGACTGTCTGTTTCGTCTGACCGACGGTAAAATCGAGACCAAAACCAATCCATAACACATGGCCATGCAACTGACCATTCGCTACGAAACACTCCTCAAACGAGCCACTGGCGTCGCGACACAGACGCTGGAGATCGCTGAGCCCTGTGATGTCCGCGAGGTCGTGAAGCAACTCGCCGAAGAGGTTGGCGACTCGGTACGACCGATGTTGTTGGACTCATCTGGTCAGTTGCAGCGTTCGTTGCTGCTGTTTGTGAATGATCAGCAGATCGTCGGCGACATGCAGTGTACCGTCACCGACGGAGACGATGTCACACTGATGACTCCGATCTCCGGTGGCTAAACAACTGCCGCGCACTCCCTCTGCACACTCGACGCGTCCATGACTGAGCATCTCCCTCTCACCGACGAAGAACGAGCTGTCTACGAATGGCAGATCTGGGTCGACGACTTTCGCGAAGCGGGTCAGGAGAAGCTGAAGGGAGCATCGGTCCTCATCTCAAGAGTCGGCGGTCTGGGGAGTGTGGTTGCCTATGAACTCGCTGCTGCAGGCGTCGGCACGCTCGTGTTGGCTCACGCGGGAAACGTGAAGCCCAGCGACCTCAACCGTCAACTGCTCATGACGCACGACTGGCTGGGCAAGCCGCGAGTCGAATCTGCCGCCCGGCGTCTGAGGGAACTCAACCCACGACTTAACATTGTCGCTGTGGGTGAGAATGTCTCTGAAGACAACGCCGCATCTCTTGTCGAGCAGGTCGACCTGATCGTGGATTGTGCCCCGTTATTCGAAGAACGATTCGCAATGAACCGACAGGCGGTCCAGCAACGTAAGCCGCTCGTTGAGTGTGCCATGTTCGACCTGGAGGCGAGTATTACAACCATGATGTCGGGCAAGACGCCCTGTTTGGCCTGTCTCACGCCCGAGAAGCCGGCAGCGTGGACGCGCGAGTTTCCAGTCTTCGGAGCAGTCTCCGGAACGGTCGGATGCATTGCGGCGATGGAGGCCATCAAAGTGCTCGCCGACTTCGGTCAGCCCCTCACTGGACAACTCCTGGCTTTCGACTTGAGAGACATGACGTTTTCCAAACGCAGCATCTCTCGCAATCCAAGTTGCTCGGTCTGTAGCGGCTTGGATGACAGTTGCTCAACTTGAAGCGTAGTGACATGAACGACGAGTTGATCATACGACAGGCAAGCATCGAGGATGCGGATGCGATCAGTGAGTTGGTGACCGACCTGACGCTGGAGTTCATTGCCCCCGAGTTGACGGACGAGGGTCGAAGCAATCTGCTCTCCCATCAGACGACCGATGCGATTCGCGGTGTGATCGAGCGGGGGACCACCTACTGGGTCGGTGAAGTGGGAGGAGCGCTGGTTGGTGTGGTTGCCTTCGTGCAATCGGAGGAGCGAACCCACCTGTACCACCTGTTTGTGTCAGCCAACCATCAGAGGAGAGGCATTGGTTGCCGCCTCTGGGAGCACGTCACATCCCACTGCGAGACGCAGGGCAAAGCAGTGTCGATAACGGTCAACTCGTCGACCTCTGCGCAGCCCTTCTATCGATCACTGGGATTCGTCGAGGCGGGGCCGCGGACAGACGAACACGGGGTCATCTGTCATCCCATGCGAATCGAACTGCATTCTGCCGAATAGCCGGTCGCTCTCATGCGGCCTTTCGCAGGGGAGAGGCCGAAGACTTGTCGGCGAGTTGCTCGTAGAGCGAAATCGTCTGGTCGAGAGTCGTGCTAAGGCGAAAACGATCAAACGGCGGGACAACACTTCGTTCTGCGGTGACAAGCTCTAACACCTTGCTTTGCAACGCTTGTGCATCTCGCAGGGAGACAGCTCCTTGCGGGAAGACAGTCCGCAGGATCTCGCCGACTCCGCCGTGATCATAGCCAACGACAGGCACGCCCATCGCGAGCGGCTCAAGGGTCGTGCGACCGAACGATTCCGGTTTGGTCGACAGTGACAGCACGACTGATGAGATCGCGTAGATGTCCCGGACATCTGAGCGGTGACCCAGAAAGGTGATGTCGTCCGTCAGGCCAAGATGTCGTACGGATTGGGCGACGGCTTCTGCATACTGTTTCCGCCGGGGGTCACGGTCGCCGACGATGAGCCCGTGGACAGCATGCCCGTCCGACTTCAAAGCGGCAATGAGATCAATGAAGTCGAAGTGGCCTTTCAGTCGGGTGATCCGACCGGCGAGAGTCAGCAGCCGTTTTCCTGCCGCTTGCGGATACGAAGCGGACCATTGATGGAGCCACACTTCTGACGGATGATATCCGTGGGGAAACTCCTGTGGTTCAACACCTCGTGGGATGAGGCGAATCGAGTGTGGCGGGACCTTGGAGTAATTCTCGAGGATGTAGTTACGAATCGTCTCGGAGACGGCGATCACCTGCTCCCCACGCGTCATGACTCGACTGAACCGATTGACGGAATAGAGTCCGTGGACGGTGGTGACGAACCGAGGCCGGCTCTGCCCGGGAAGGGACTTCCATGCCAGATGTCCGACCCAGGCAGGGATGCGTGAGCGGGCGTGCAACACATCGACCCCTTGCTGCCGAATGAGCTTGCGAAGGGTCGGGATACGGGCCAGCGAAGTCGGCGACTTGCGATCGATGCGACAGGTAATGTGCTCACTCCCGCCGGCGATGAGCGACTCCACCATGCGTCCCCCAGCTGAGACAACGATCGAACGATGTCCACGGCGAACGAGTTCGTCAGCGACCTCCAGCGTTCCTCGTTCCACGCCGCCACTCTCCAGAGAGGGAACGAGTTGCATGACGGTTAATGGCTCGCGATTCATGTTGATCCAACTGAATGCTTCGAGGTGATACGAGAAGTGATGACCGAACGACTCTCTCAGGCTCAAGCGGCATCGAGCAAACGCGTGCAGACGATCTCAGCACAGCGATCGGCTTCTTGGAGCACGCAGGGTTCACGGTGTGCGAACCGATCGATCTTCCACTGTTCGAAAGGAATGACATGTCGAGACTCCGCCAGACGGTCGACACCTCGAATTACGCGGCTGGTCCGGCGTCTCGGCACCTGCAGCAGTCCAACATCAGCATTGGCCGAGAGCGCCTCGTAGACCATCGACACACTGTCTTCACTGACGAACACGGTCTTTGACTCCAGAAGTCGCGCTGCCACCCAGCCGGAGGCCGTCTCGCTGGCAGGAACGACCGAGAGGTTTGGGAATCGAGAGGCCGACACTCTGGGAAGGAACGATTCCGGCGTGCGTCGTGATGTGGTGAGTGTCCAACGAAGGCCAGGCGAGGACCGGACGACATCCAAGACCTGATTGCACATCGATTGGTCATGCCAGTCGTGATGCTTCGAGGGGCCGCCAATGAGCAACAGACCGCGAGAGGCGTTGGTCCTGGACTCTGATCGAACCGTGTTGAGTACGCCGCAGGTGAGGATGACGTTCTCACTGTCGGTTGCGGGTGAACCTCGATCCAGGTCGTGCTCGGGGATCAGACAAAGATCGAACCACTGTGTCGGCAACGACGGTCGCATCAGCAGCACCACACGTCCCCCGAATGTACGACGGACTGACAGAGCCGCGGAATGCGTTGCGTGACCAGCAGCGATGATGAGGTTTGGCGACGGCAACGACTGTCCGAGGCTTGAATGGCCCGTCATCCAGTCTCGCCAGTTCTTCCATCTCGTGGGAGCGTTCAGCCAATGGACGTCCACGACTCGCCGTCTCTCGAGTGCAGAAACGAGACCACGCAACTGACTCTCATGTCCCGGCTTGCCATCTGTGACACACCAGACAACAGAGGATGAGCTTGGCAATGGATTGATATCCGATTGCTTGATGGGAAGACTCATGCGGCCTGACCGTGTGAGCGGGCTTCGTACAGTTTTTGATACTGCGGGCAAGTGGCTAGGAGTTTCTCATGCGATCCAGTGGCAATAACGTGCCCCTCATCCATCACGACGATGCGCGTCACAATGTCGAGCAGGCTGTTTGACAACATGTGTGTCACCATCAGAACAGTGCGGTCGACGACGAAGTCTTTCAGAGCTGAGTGAATCAGCGACTCGCTTTGAGCATCGATTGCAGACGTCGCCTCGTCGAGGATCAGCAAAGCCGGATCGCGCAGGATGGCGCGGGCAAGCGAGACCCTTTGCCGCTGTCCGCCGGATAACTCACCACCCCGCTCGCCGACAGACGTTGCGAATCGCTCGGGTAACTCATTCACGAATGACGTCACATGAGCCTTCTCGGCGGCAAGTTCGACCTCTTGCTGTGAGGCGTCCGGCTTGCCGTAGCGAATGTTCTCGAAGATTGTGTCATCGAACAGGATGGTCTCTTGCGTCACCAGACCGATCTGATTGCGCAGCTCCTTGAGGGCCGCCTGCTTGATCGGCACTCCATCGATCCGGACTTCACCTCGTTCCGGGTCGAAAAATCGAGGCATCAGATTCACGAGCGTCGATTTGCCACAGCCGTTCTCTCCGACAATGGCGATGACCTCTCCTGCAGCGATCGTGAGGTTCACGTCCTCCAGTGCGGCCCGTCGCGCAGGTGACAACTCGCGATTCGGATACTGGTAGGTGACATGGTCGAACTCGATGGACCGAGACAGACGAGGGAGCGGCGTGGCAACTTCAGGCTCGCGGACTTCGGACTTGCGGTCCATCAGTTCGAGCACACGATCGATCGCGGCTGTCGAACTCTTCAGCTTCGAGTAGATCGTTGACATCTTGCGGCACGGGTCGAGAATTCCAGCAAGCATGGCGTAGAGCAAAGCCAACTGACCAATATCCATGGGATTGCTTGCCAGGCGTACTTCCCAAATCTCCGTCTTTCCTCGGAGCACCAGATATGCTCCCGGCAGCATGGCAACGACGACAGCCAGCATGCCCAGAAGTTCGGTCGTCGGTTTGGTCAAGGCATCGATCTGCACGACTCGCATGGCTTTGCGATAGAACGTCTTGTGCTCCTGATGAAACTGTCTGCGGTGCCGAGGGGCACCTCCGAAAGCAATCACGACCTTGATGCCGACGAACGTCTCTTCGAGAACCTTGTAAATGCGGGACATGCTCTCCAGCATGCGGCGACTCGCCCGCTTGAGCAGCTTCCCGTACTGGTAGAACACCGAGCCCAGGATGGGGACGAACACCATCGAGAGCAGCGTTAACCGCCAGTTGACCATCATCGCCAGCACGACACAGATGATGGCTTTGAGGGGCTCTCGAACGAGTCGACCACCGAGCAAACCAAGACCGAAAGACATCTGTTGAATGTCATTCGTAAACCGTGACATCAGGTCAGCCGTGCCATCGGCGGCCAGCGATTGGTAGTCGAGCATGAGGACTCGCCGAAAACATTGCTTACGGATCGACATCACGACCAACTGCACGACGCTGCCCACCAGAACATCTTGAATGAAGATGCACAGTCCCTTGAGAGCCGTAGCGATCATCAAGAGAAAGAGAATCCCCGTGAACACCTGAAACGGGTTCGTCGGGACGTGGGGCATCACATGATGTTGCACCCAGGTCATACTGAAGTGATACCAGCGGGCGTCGCTCAGCTTGGCCTCCCGCGAGGCTCGCTTCTGCATTTGCTCAACCAATGCCTCATCGCCCGCTTCACCTTGAGCTTTGAGGTCAACAATCTTCTGCTCGACCTCTGATAGAGAGGCTTCAATCACCACAATCTCAGTCGCGTACTGGTCGATTGATGTGGCGACCGATTCTTGCAGGCTCTTTTCCTCAAAGAGCACATTCACGATGGGCCAGACGACTGTCAGATTCCCCCCCCAGAGCACGGCAACGAACAACCCAAACACCACAGACAGCGCGAAACGACGGCGGTGCGGCCACAGAAAGGGAATCAGACGAGCAAGGCTTTCCACGGATCCATCCCAGCCTAAGAGTGAAGACGTAACGGCATCCTTCCTGGATGGCGTCATGAGGCGGAATTAAACCGGGATCGCCGAAATCTGTCCAGATGGATTGAGTTGTGACCCCGTGCATCAATTCCGCCGCCGCGATGCCCGATACCCATATTCGATCGCGAACCACTCCGCGAATCGCTCACGATCCTGCGAATTGGAGTTGCGAATGTCGTTCACGTGGCCGATCTCATGGATCAAAATGTTGTTCAGGTAGAAGTCCTTGAGGGCGGGCAGCGTCCAATGCAGCTCCCAATTGTGGCCATCCTGCACCCATTTTCCACCGAACATCCGAGCCTCAGTGACCTGTGCCGGCAACGGCGGACGTGTATAAGTCTCAATCAGCGAGTCCTCGATGGGGTAAAGATAGACCGTCGAGCCCCATTGCAGCCCGTAGAGAGGCATCAGGGCACGTTTTTTCGTCATACGGCTGAGTTGCACAACCTCCAGTGGCTGACGAAATCGAGCTGGAAGTTGCTCAATTCGATGTGCAACCTCCTGGGCCGTCACAGGATGAAGATATCCCTCGCCAGCGGACTCCGTCACAATGTCAATCTGCTCACGCCCCAGCGGCTCGTGCCATCGCTCTGGCGGACAAAACGGCTGAGAGTCACGCTCGCCTGCTATTCGTTGTCGTGGCCTGACCAAGCCTCCTCGTCGACGGGCGGCCCTTGGTGGGCTGGCTGGTCTGCGAGATTTGCGGTGCTGACGTGGCGGGAGTTTTCTTGACATCAGGAACGGCTCACATGGGGGAGACAACCGGCTGAAACGCGGCGTAGTTCTCCGTCAGATGGCCGGGCATCAAACCCGGCTGCCGTCCGTGACACTCCTTCACAAGATTGGATAAGCGAGGCGACGACCTTGTCGCTCCATCATACGGAGCCCCCGGATGAGAAGGCAAGAACATTCCCGTAAGTTACATCATGCAAACATCTTGCACTTAGTGTTGATCAGTCACAACAGATCAGCAAATCAGGCATTATCGTCGATCAAACACGTGATTGGCCCTCTGTAAACACCGGACTGTTCACACTTTATGACGCTGATGGACACCCGCAACAGGAGTCTCAACCGTCTTGTGTTTAGTTTGGAAACGCGGGTGGCTCTATCCCCGAGCCGACTCAGCTCGCGGAGCGTCAAGATTGAGATTGTGGGTGGCCGGGGCTGGACCGACGCAAGGAGGGAAGCCCCGGTGAGTGCACTGTAGACATCGGATCTTGAATGCGCGCTCGCCGGGGCTTCGGACTTCGTCCTCCAGCCCCGATGGGTATGAAAGGCCCGTTGCTCACTAAGTCTTTAGACTTGGGTTTGTTGAACGAACCGAGGTCTTCGAACGAGGAGCAACGAGCATGAGCAGCGTAACACGATTTGTGGGTCTGGACTATCATCAGGACTCTGTGCAGGTGTGTGTGATGAATCCGCAGGGGCAGGTGTTGGTGAATCGAAGTGTCGAGAACCGGTGGCCGGCGATTGCGGGCGTGCTGGGGGAGACGATCGATGACGAGTCCGGGCCGGTGAACGTCAGGGCGGCCATCGAGTCGTGCAGCGGGGCGGCGCATCTGGCCGAGGAACTGATCGAACAGACCGGCTGGTCCGTCACGCTGGGGCATCCGGCCCCGTCTCTCACGCCAGGCAGGTCAATCGCATGAAGCAGAATCCTGACAAGAGCGACAAGGCTGATGCCTGGGTTCTGGCCGACCTGATTCGGCTCGGCTACTTACCGAAGGTCTGGCTGGCTCCCGAAGAGATCCGTCAGTTGCGGAGCCTCGTGCGGTGTTCGGCGCGTTCGCCGACAGGCTCAACTCCGTGCTCAGAAGGTGAAGCAACGGACACGGGTCAAGCTGCGGCTGCGAGCCATCCTCCGTGAGCACCGGATCAAATCGCCGACGGGCATCAACGCCTGGACAAAAGCTTGGCTGCAATGGCTGCAGGCGATCGACTTCGACGAGACGACCGCCTTCCTCCGCGACGAGTACTTGGATGAACTGACTCATCTGAATGCGAAGATTCGCGAGGTCGAACACCGCCTGCTCAAGCAGACGGCCAATGACGCGGTCGTCTCGAAGCTGCTGTCGATCGAAGGCATCGGTCCGATCACGGCCATCACCATGCGGGCGGAGATCGCGCGGTTCGAGCGCTTCGACAGCGGCAAGCAACTCTCGCGTTACTGCGGGGTGACGCCGCGCAATGCGTCCAGCGGCCAGAAGCAGGCGGACGCCGGCCTGGTGAAGGCGGGCAACGACGGGCTGCGGGTCGTGCTGATTCAGGCCGCTCAACGGCTGATGAACTTCAGCCCGCACTGGAGTGCGTTCGCCCTGCGCCGTGTTGCTGCATGCGACACGCCGTCACAACAGAAGAAAGGCAAACCACACAACGTGATCGTGGCGGCTGTCGCCAACCGCTGGCTGCGGCGACTGTATCACCAGATGCAGCCGGACCAGCTGCTGAGCGTCTGACAGCGAACCATCAACCATCAACACGGAGTCTGTGAACCGAACTGAGGCCCGTGAGACCGGTGAGCTCGAGGGTGGCTTGGGCAAAACCTCTCCTCAATACGGAGAAGTCCCGCTCGTCCCCCGATGGGGCAGCCGATCTCTTTCGAAACACCCCTTTGGGCTACGGCCTTGCCGAACGCTCCCAGAGACGATTGGGCACCCCAGTTCGACTCACAACTCCCCAACATCCGTATGACCAACACTTGACAAGCAACGGGCTTTCATAGATGCCACCC
>JAJDEJ010000070.1 GCA_029259815.1 Planctomycetaceae bacterium
AAAGCCTTACAGGCTGCCTGCTTGGCCGAAGAATTTTCGCACGGTCTCACTCGCACACAGCTCCCCCGAAAAATCCGCACCCTGCTCCAACGCCTGCTCCGCATCACCGTGTGAGCAACCAAGAACTCAGAAAGTGCAAATCAAGGTGATCTTGATTCAATCCACCAACGTCGAGATCGAGTGGAATCGAGCCTGATGGAGCATAATTATCTAAGAACTCCCCTTTGTCTTCCCATGATCCTCGACACTCGCAACGCAACAAGTGACCAGTGGGCGTGTGAACATCCGCGAGGCGTAAGCCACTTGCAAGAAATGGAATGCGGTTGCGGATTGGGTGGCAGTTTGTCGAATTCCCGCTCGAAGCCAACGTGGCTCTTCGTCGTCAAGGAGATCCGTTGAACTGCTGAGTGGATGTGGTGAACTTTCTGAGAAACTGGTCGAAATTCCCACTCGGTAGTTGCAATTCGACCCCGATTTGCGCATGGTTATGTTTCGGACGTGCAACAGGGTTGTCGCCAAGAGTCCACCCGCATGTCACAGTTTCCGAAGTTTGGGTCAACTGAATTCAGCTGCGAGGCAGCGGGCCATGCCAATCGCAAAACCAATCCCGAGCCATTGGCCGCCATCCCTGTTTGATGGCGACGTCCTTGAGGATCGTTCCAGGACTTGGTCCGCCCTGCAGGTCCGACCGCGGGCGGAGAAGATAGTCTCGAAACGCCTGATGAGTCGGGGCGGGGTCGGCTACTTTCTCCCATTTTCCGAACAGGACCGGCGATATCAGCGACGTCGCGTCAAGGTTCAGGAACTGCTGTTTCCCGGTTACATCTTCGCGTACGGCGAGACTGACGAGGTGCGCCAGTCTGCTTACAGCCTTACCGGAATTGTGAAGCATCTTGAGGAACCAGATCAGCAGTCTTTGCGAGGTTCCCTGGTTGCCCTCAATGACATCCTGACCGCAGGTGTTCCGGTCACTGCTGAAGAGCGGCTTGAGCCGGGGATGGCGGTTGAGATCACCTCGGGCCCGTTTATGGGGCACCGTGGTCGTGTCATTGAGAACAAGAAGGCTTTGAGGTTTATCGTTCAGCTCGACTTCATCCAGCGTGCCGTCTCCGTCTCGGTTGATGGCTCGATGGTCAAGGCGATCTAGATAATCGGGGACAAGGAATGTTCCTCGACGCAGGACTGATTTGCTGTCATGTGCAGCGAATCAACTCTTGGGAATGATCGGGACAGGGATGTCACAGATGAAGACATTACAAAGCGGGGACCTCCAGAGTCCCCCAACCGGCGAAATGGGAAATGCAGCTGCATAACCCACGGGGGGAAGGTACGTGAACAGCCCGATGGAGAATGAAACGTCAGCATACGTCCCGCGCGACTCACGGGCATTCATCGCTCGAGTCCTCACCATTGTGGCCCTTCTGGCGACCTGCTTGTGGGCTTACTGGCCGAGTTTCGTTGAAATGGCTGACAAGTGGTCGCGACGGCCAGAGTACTCGCACGGTTGGATGGTTCCCTTGGCCGGAGTGTTTATTCTTTGGCACCGCCGTGACATGCTGGGGGAGGTCAAGCCGAGAAAACTCGCTTCAGTCGCATGGATCATGATTCCCGGCGTGATCGCCTGGCTGGGGCCATGGATGTTCGAGGTGGAGGGTTCAATTTGGACCGCAGTCCAGGCATCTGGCGTGTTTCTGAGTCTTGTTGGCTTTGCGGCGCTGTTAGCCGGATGGCTGGACAACACTGACGTTCAGCCCAGTTGGTGGGGGCTGGCGGTGCTGCTGTTGGCCGTTGCCGTCCGTCTTTACGCCGCGAGTCATTTTCTTGAGTGGATTGACTTCGTGTCGTTGATTCCTTTCGTCGCCGGAATGGTGTTGTTGTTCGGAGGCAAGAGGATCTTCAGGTGGAGTTGGGTCGTGATCGCCTTCCTGTTCTTCATGATTCCGCTGCCATTTACCCTGGAAGTCGCACTCCGCGATCCACTGCGAGCAGCCGGCACTTTCGCGAGTACGTATGCCATGCAGACTCTGGGGTTACCCGCGTTTGCCGAGGGCAACGTCGTCACCGTTAACGACGTGCGCATCGACATTGTCGAAGCTTGCAGTGGATTAAGGATGATGATGGTGTTTTTTGCCCTCTCGGTCGGCCTAGCCATAATTATCGAGCGGCCCCTCTGGCAACGTCTGTTGATAGCCTGCAGCGCAATTCCGATTGCCCTGATCACTAACATCCTGAGAATCACATTTACGGGCTTACTGTACGTGTGGGGCTACGACGAATTGGCCGACGATTTCTTCCACGATTTTGCCGGCTGGGTGATGCCCCTTATGGCTGTCGGATTGTTGCGGCTTGAGTTGTGGTATCTGGACCACTTGTTCATCATCGACGAGAAGAAGCCTCTCGATTTCGGTATGCGAGGGTCCGGCCCGGCGGTGGCGTGAAACGCCTCCTTATGCCTGATTGGCGCCCACTACTTTCTCGTTGGGCTTTTATTCCATCCCGGCGAAGGCTGCTGGGACATTACCGCGAGTGCGGGCACTGATAACACTATGGAACCACACATCAACGGCACCTCCCAGAACGGTCAGGTCCCGCAGCAGACCGTCGTGACTCTCCAGCCGGTGGGGCTGCCGGCACCGGCTGACTCGCAGCAGAGTTCGATTCGCCTGCGGGCGATTCTCGGCGCGCTCCGACGCAGGTGGTTTGTCGCAGCAACACTCGGGATTCTGCTGAGCACGTCCGCCGCTGCGGGGGTCTGGTACTCGATTCCCGATACTTACGAGGCGTTTGCCGAACTCATTATTGATCCAGAAGACACCTTCATCTATAGCAGCCGCGATACTCGAGAGCGCCATGAACCCCTGGCGGTCTATAAGCAGACCAAGGTCCGACTCGCCACGTATCCATTCGTCTTAACCGCTGCCTTACGGGACGAAGACGTCGCTCGTTGTCAGACGATCCGCAGTCAGGAGCACCCGGAAGACTGGCTCGCCGAGAATATCAAAGTCTCGTCCCCAGCCACTCAGTTCATTCGAGTCTCGCTGGATGGCAAGCGTCCTGCCGATCTTGCGGCGATTGTGAATGCTGTCGTGGCTGCGTTCAAGCAGGAAGTCATCGACAAGAGCCGTCAGGAGCAACGGCTGGAGCTAGAGGATCTGCAGGAAGAGATGAGGCAGCAGGAAGTCGAACTTGATCGAGAGCTCCAGAGACTGCGTCAACGTCGGCAAGAAGTTGAAGTGGCAGATCAGAAACAGGCGGAACTCCGGTACGAAACGTTAAGTGGGTTCAGCCTGGAATTCATGAAGCAACTGGGGCAGATTGAGTGGGAGATCCTACAAACAGAAGTCGAACTGGAGAGACACCGTGCCCAGTCCCAAGTCAAGGCGGCTCAGCCTCTCGCGGAAGCCGGCGGTGAAAAGGATGACGACGCCGACACTGATCGTCAGCCGAACCGGATACCAGACTCACCAACGGAAATCCCGAACGAGGTTATTCAACCTCTCTTTGACATCGAGATTTCAGAAGACTTGATTGAGGCGAAGCTTCTCGAAGCACCGGAATATGTTGAGATGAGAGAGGCACTTCGCCTCGCAGAAAGCCATCTGGTTGTGTGCAAGAAACGGTATTCAGCCCCGCACTTGAAGATTACAGAGGTCAAGGCAGACGTGACCCGGCTGACACAGGAATTGGACACCTATCGCGGGGAACATGCTCCTGAAATTCGCCAGAGACTCATCGGACAGATCCGTGATCGGCTCGTGCCACCCCTCACATTGAGCACACCCCCAGTCAACAAAGTGGCGGACGTGGAGCCCGCAGAAGTGCAGGTGGACCCCGTTGTCATGGCTGAAAACACTTTGAGTCTTCTGAAGAGTAAACGAGACGCGATTAAACAGCGGTTGGACGCCGGCGAGGTGACGCAGGATGACTTTGCCAGCGACTTAATCGACCTCAGGCTGCAGGAAGAAGAAGTTGGGGTGCACAAGAGTCAAGTCAAGGAGCTTCGAGGTATCGAACACGCTCGCAAAGTCGAGCTCGAATTCCAGGAAACGCATCCACCGATCAAAGTGCAACGCGAGGCAACGGTGCCCAAGAAACCTGATCGCGGAAAACGAATCAAGATGGCGAGCATGGCCGGTCTCGGCGTGCTAGGTCTGGTCGTGGCTGGAATCGTGCTTCTTGAGTATTCCGCCCATCGCCTGAATTCCGTCAACGAAGTCCAGTCCGATCTCAATCTGCAGGTGATGTCGACCATCCCCTTGATTCCACGTTGGCTCAAATCCCAGGACGATCCGGCAAGCAGTCAGAAGTCGGCATACTGGCACAGCGTGCTCACCGAGTCGATAGATGGCACCCGCACGCTCTTGCTCCGCCATGCAAGTCTCCATGGCACAAAAGTCGTCATGGTTGCCAGTGCGATGGGGGGCGAGGGCAAGACAACCCTGGCCTGCCATCTGGCAACCAGTCTGGCTCGTTCCGGTCGTCAAGTCCTGCTCATCGACGGCGACATTCGCAGGCCCAGCATTCACAAGGTCTACGATTTGGACAACACACCCGGCTTCTGCGAGGTTTTGCTTGACGAAGTTGAACTGGCCGACGTAACGCATGAAATGAGCCCAGTCGGGCTCTCGGTGCTGACCGCCGGACGTGTGAATTCGGTTGTGCTTCAGGCGCTCGCCCAGGACAGGTTGGGGCAGTTGCTCGATGTCGCACGCGAGAAGTATGATTTTGTCATCATCGACACCTCGCCAATTCTTCCGGTGACCGATGCACTTCTCATGTCTCAATTCGTAGACGGTGTCCTGTTCTCGCTCCGTCGAGATGTCAGCCGTGCAGCCAAAGTGGCGGCCTCGGTGCAGCGAATGTCCATGCTAGGCGTGAATATTCTGGGGGCCGTTGCAATCGGCCTGGACGATGGGCCAACCTCGTCCCCCTACTCCTATTACAATTACGGGTACGGATACGGCGTCAATCCACACGGCTCCACTAGCATCTCGTCGCCGCGCGGCTCATAACGACACAACCCGCTTCTGATCGATTCCCATGAAGTCTATCCTTCCCATCTCGCTTGGATTGTTAATCGCCGCCGTGTCCGGCTGGCGGCACGGCCTTCTGACGGATCGCTGGGGGCCCCCATCGAATGTCCTCAAAGTCGCCGAACAGGTCGAGTCACTGGATCTGGAGATCGCGGGCTGGGATTCCCGAGCACTTGGAAAGCTTGAGGGACGTACTCGAAAACTCGCGGGTGCCGAAGGCTACTTCTCGCGGCAATATGTCCATAAGGATTCAAACGTCTGGGTGCAGGTTACGATGTTGTGTGGGCGACCTGGTCCCATTGCGCTCCATTCGCCAGACTACTGTTTTACGCTCGCAGGCATGAAACAGCTGGATTCTGAGTCAAAGATCCAAATCTCCCACGCAAATCAAGAAGACCCAGAGAATTTTTGGGTGGCAGATTATCGGCCACCTGAATCGAAGCCGGGCCCGGACATCCGCACATTCTGGGCATGGAGCACGGACGGCACCGAGTGGTCGATTCCCGAGGACCCGAGGTTCACCTTTGCCTCCGCTCCTTACTTATACCGCATCTATTTCTCCGTGCCGACCACTGCCTTCAAGCCGTCAGTCACCGGCAAAGAGGGACCGAGTGAAACCGAGATGATCGCCCGCCAGTTCATTCATGATTTTCTGGCCCGATACTCCGAGCTGGTTGCCAAACTCGAATCGTGAGCAACACCATCGCACATCCTGATTCAGGGTACTCCGGAATTTCCGAAAACTCGATCCGGCATGCCTTAACGGTTGACGTGGAGGACTGGCCTCAGTCGTCACTGGACCATTCCTTGCCCATTACGGAACGAGCCGTCACCAACACGCGCAGCATGCTTGAGTTGTTCCAGGAGTATCACGTTCAGGGAACGTTCTTTGTCTTGGGGTTACTGGCCGAGAAGTTTCCCGACGTTGTCAAGGAGATCGCCGATGCGGGGCACGAAATCGGCACTCATGGTTACTCACACAAGCCGGTCTTTGAAATCGGACCGGATGCGTTTGCAGACGAACTGATCCGCTCCAAGAAGCTGCTCGAAGACATCAGCGGCACGGAAGTTCGCGGTTATCGCGCGCCTGATTTCTCAATTACTGAGGATTCATTGTGGGCCCTCGACATACTGGCGGAACATGGCATGAGCTACGATTCCAGCATCATGCCGGTCAAGATGCGCCGATATGGAATCGACGGGTATCCCCGTCGGATTCACCGCCTCCCCAATGGATTGACTGAAGTTCCGCTCTCAACGATTCCCTTCGCCGGACGGCGGTGGCCGGTGGCCGGTGGAGGTTACCTCAGGCTGTATCCGCTCTCGGTGACCGTTCACGCAATCAATCGCCTTCAGTCCCAAGCCCAGCCGGCAATCGTCTATCTCCATCCTTATGAATTGGATGCCACCGAAATGCGTGAGTTCCGCCCGCGCATGCCTTACCGCACACGACTCTCTCAGGGGCTCAATCGTCGTTTCGTCGCGCAGCGGCTGAGGCGTTTGTTTGATGACTTCCATTTTGCCCCGCTTCAGGAAGTGATCACGGATCACGTCGATTCGACGCAGTCCGTGGAATTCTCATGCGTATCCTCCTCCTGACCAATCTCAATCCAGAAGCCGATGCCTACCGCAACTGCTGAACCTCAAGTCGATCAGACAAAGGCGGTTGGCACGCCCCTCGCCCCAGTCGACGTTCCGGTGACGATTGTCGAGCCGGATTCCGCTTGGAGCTTCATCGATTTCCACGAACTCTACCAGTTCCGGGACCTGTTCCGGTTCCTCGTGTGGCGGAACATCAAAGTCCTATACGCTCAAAGTACATTGGGCATTGCTTGGGCGGTCATCCAGCCGCTGTTCTCGATGTTGGTGTTCACGATCATCTTCGGCAAGTTGGCAAAGATCGACTCCGACGGAGTTCCGTATGCCGTGTTCAGTTTTGCTGCTCTCGTGCCTTGGACGTACTTCTCGAATTCTGTCACCGAGGGCACCAACAGTCTGGTGTCCAACTCCAACATGATCAGTAAGGTCTATTTTCCGCGGATGATTCTGCCGCTCTCGGCCGTCCTGTCCAAATTGGTCGACTTCAGCATTTCCATGCTCGTCCTGTTGGCCCTGATGGCTTGGTACGGCACCACCCCGAATTGGGGCGTCCTCGCCTTGCCGTTGTTAATCGCCTTGATGATGGTGACGGCTGCCGGATTAGGCATGTGGCTCACAGCCTTGGCCATTCAATATCGGGATATCAAATATGCGATGAGCTTCGTCGTCCAACTGCTGATGTATGCTGCACCGGTTGTCTATTCGGTCAGCATCATCCCGACGACCTACACAATCGGATCGGTGACGCTCAACCCACGGCTGATCTACGCCCTGAATCCGATGGTCGGCGTGATTGAAGGCTTCCGCTCCGCTCTGTTGGGGACCCGTCCGATGCCTTGGGATTTCCTGGCTTTAGGCAGTCTGACCGCCACCCTCGTCGTCGTCTCGGGAGCCATGTACTTCCGCCGCAAAGAACAAATCTTCGCCGACGTCGCCTGAGGCACGTCGATTCACGAATCCTGTACAGATCCTCCATGTCACAAGCCGCGATCACTGTCGAAAACCTCAGCAAGGCCTATCGCATCGGCCTCAAAGAGGAGATTCCGGACACACTCTTCGGGGCCGCATCGTCCTTCGTTCGCTCGCCATTCAAGAACTTCCAACGACTCCGCAGCCTCAACACCTACGACTCCCACCACGGCGAAGCCGAGGACATCGTCTGGGCGCTCAAAGATGTCTCGTTTGAAGTGCAGGAGGGTGAGGTTCTTGGCGTCATCGGTCGCAACGGTGCCGGCAAATCGACACTCCTCAAAATTCTCAGCCGCATCACCAAACCGACGTCGGGCCGTGCGATCATTCGCGGACGTGTCTCCAGCCTGTTGGAAGTCGGCACCGGTTTCCACCCGGAACTCTCGGGCCGCGAAAACGTCTACATGAACGGCACGATCCTCGGCATGACCAAACGCGAGATCGACCGCAAGTTCGATGAAATCGTCGACTTCTCCGGTGTCGAAAGGTTTCTCGACACCCCCATCAAACGCTACTCCAGCGGCATGAAAGTGCGGTTAGCGTTCGCCGTCGCCGCCCACCTCGAACCCGAAATCCTCATCATCGACGAAGTTCTGGCGGTGGGGGATGCTGAGTTTCAGAGGAAGTGTTTGGGTAAGATGCAGAATGTGGCCGAGGGCGGAAGAACTGTCCTCTTTGTCAGTCATAATATGCCTAGCGTGCTCGCACTATGTACTCGCGCGGTACTGGTCAATGCGGGCTGCTTGCAGTATGACGGAATACCAAGCAATGCCATCGATCAGCATGTGAGCAGTTCTGTAGACATTCTTTCAGCACCTCCACTTCCATTCCGTTCTGAGTTCGCTGATGTGGATTCATTTACAGTCAAATCTTATGAGGGAAGGCAAACAGGCACGCTCCCCTTTCTGGCCCCTTTTACCGTTAACATCGACATCACCCTAAAATCACCACTTCCCGGAGTGCATATGCTTCTCGCTCTCTACAGAAAGGATGATGATTGTCGAGTGGCAAGCATCACGACGAGGGAATCAGCGTGCTCACCATTGACAGCTGGGCATAATCGAGTGATATGTGAAGTTGATCACAATCCACTCTTACCAGGCGTTTATGCATGGACTCTTCAGCTTCGTCGGCCGGGTGATGTGTTTCTGACTGCAAGTGACATTGCAACTACGGCGATCACAGAACGAACCTTGGAAGGTGCATCTCATCCATACGTACGTAATCATGGTTGCGTGCATATTTGCTCCGACTTGGTAGTTCACCACACGAATGATAAGCATGAGCCAACAGTCTGTAAGTCATAATCAAGCATTCGCAGAGCGCGAGTACTACAACACCCGGTGGGAACAAGAAGGATCGAGCGCGTCGCCCCCAAATCCGGAACGTGTCCAATTGGTTTCTCGCCTCACTGCGAATCTTATTCGTAAGAATAGTTGTCCGCGCATCCTTGATGTTGGTTGCGGCAATGGGTGGATTCTCCAGGCGATCAGCGAGCTGAGTCCAGACGCTGTGCTGCATGGAATTGAACCATCAGAGGCGGGCGTCGCCAACTCATGTCGTCGGATTCCAAACGCAAACATCTCGCAAGCCATGCTGGAAGATTACACAACCGACGAAGTGTTTGACATTGTTGTGTGCAGCGAAGTTATCGAGCATGTTCCTGAGCAATTGGTGTTCATTCGACGCCTTGCTGCGAGAGTCCGGCAAGGCGGACACTTGATTATCACAACTCCGAATGCCCGCTATCAGGACACCTACTTCAAAGCACATCAGAATGTTGTTCCACAACCCGTTGAAAATTGGCTGCGTCCGTCTGAACTCATTGAACTAGCGTCGAAGTGGTTTACACCCCACGATGTATCAACATTTGATTTATCCGAGTTGTTGAATATGAGTCAATTCATGAAGCGAGCGAGACGTATGGCTCGCAAGATCCCTGGCATCTATCGAGCTTCCACTCTCATTGATCGCGGATTGGAGAGACGAGGTCTTGGCCTCTATGTAATTGCCGCATTCAAGAAGTCGCCAAGTTACGATGCTACAATAGGCGGGTAATCTGTGAACGATGACGTTGCCAACCACAGCGAAGAAGGTGGCTCAGCAGATTTGCGTTTGCTCTTTCTAACGAAGAATGCAAAACTTTCTGCACCAGAAGCGACCGCTATACGTGCGATGGCGAGAACAGAGGCTGCTACTTGTGCGATTTCCAACGGATTGGAGACTCGCGACACACTGCAGTGGGTGAAGTTGTCCCGCAAATATGACGCAGTTGTTGTAGTTTCTTATGCAGGACCCAGCACATTCATCATACGTCAATTGGCACTAGCGACGGCGGCAGGAGTCGGTGTTGTGCGGTGGTGGGTTGGTACAGACGTATTGAACGCTGTTCGTTACAGGGCTGTCGGTGATTCCGCGCGGGAACTCGCTCGGATTACAGTCGCTCAGATCGCAGTCTCGCCACATTTAGCATTGGAGTTGGAGTCGGTGTCTGTCAAAGCAGAATTTATACCTTCTATGACGGATGTCGAATTGACAGCACCGACTGCCGAATGTGACTTCATGCCGCGAACACTGTTGGTATATCTTCCATCGGATCGCTGGGAGTTCTACGGTGGTCGACTGATTGAGCAGCTAGTGGCCAATAACAGTGATATTCGCTTCGTAATCGTCAGTGATGAAAATCATCGACTAAAGCGATTCTCCAATGTCGAAAGTCTTGGATGGGTTTCCGATATGGAGACTATCTGGAACCAAGTCGGTGGGCTTTTACGAATCACTGAACATGACGGAATGCCCAGAATGGTGATGGATGCCCTAGCTAGAGGTAAACATGTGATCTATTCGTGGCAGTTCGAAGGGTGTCGATTGGCAACGACTTTGAACGAGGTACAGTCGGAATTGAATCGATTCAAGGCAATGGACGATCGAAACGATTCCGGACCCGCCTACCTGAAGAATATGTTATCTCCTGATCCAGCGGTGCAATTCGCGAGAAGAATTCAGGAAGCAACACAAACCTTGGGTTGGCGATCGAGACTGCGTGCAGTGGCGGCATCAGCAACCTGTACCTACCGCATGAAGGTGGGGATGGCAGTGGATATGGATGTCTTGCAGTCTGCTGAAGGCATGCAAGACGCCGTGGTCGAGTCGCTCTGATTCTGATGCGAATAACTTACAATCGCGACCGAGTACTTGGCTGCTGATACGGCAATTCTACTAAAAGACGCATTTTTGCGATAACGGCTGAAAGGCCGTCAGAGAGTGGTTTGAGACGCATCGTAGACATTGAAGCGTTTCTGATTCTTCGCCGATCGGCAGCCATCGTGATGGTGTAGGTCTCATAGTGGGATGGGGTGACAGCGACCGTTAATGGCTCCAAGGTACTCGACAATGGAGACGGTGTTGCCGAGTCAGACATGTTCTGAATCGTTTCAATTAGATAAGGACAGTACTGTGCGCGAGCGTCGGCGAGTTCTGATGCTTGCTCACGAATTTCCCCCGCAGGGTGGGGGTGGGGTGTACCGGACGCTGCGGTTTGTCCGGTATCTCGGGGAGTTTGGATGGACTCCGGTGGTCATCACCACGGCGTCGCCGCCTAATACAAACGGTGAGGAATTGCTATCAGATCTCCCGCCCGAAACGACGGTAGTGCGTGTTAGACCATGGAGTGTTCCAAAGATGCTGCGTCGCCTCCGAGGGGCACCAAATATTGGCAGGGCCGCGAGTACGCAAGGCCGTGAAAGAGATGTGGACGGCAGCCAAGTGACTAATGGGTCGACGGTCGGTGGCGAGACGAAGCGGTCGTTACTGAAACGGCTGCGTCGGACGGTACGGTGCTCGCTGGAACTGAGCTGCTGCACGCCGGACGAGAAAATCTGGTGGGGAGTTCCGGCTGTAACACGGGGCCTTCGAACCATTCGGAAGTTTCGTTGCGATGTCATCTATTCCACTGGTCCGCCTCACAGCTCGCATCTGATCGGTGCGATGCTGAAACGATTGACTGGGCTGCCGTTGGTCCTCGATTTTCGCGACCCTTGGTCCGAGGACCCATGGATGATGGGCGATGTCAATCCTTGGGGGCGGCGATTGCTCCCTTGGATTGAGAGGCGAGCTTTGGTCGCGGCTGATCGAGTTGTGCTGAATACCGCACGCTTGCATGAAGCGTTTATGAGACGGTATCCGGATCTCAGCGACAAGTTTCTGACAATCACCAATGGCTACGACCCAGCGATTCTGGAGGATCTCGGAGAGTGTGTTTCAAAAAACTCCGATTCCTTTGGGACGTCACCTGCGCGTTTCTGCCATACTGGCGGATTGTACGGTCCACGTGACCCATCGACGTTGATTGCCGTGATTGCAGATTTGATTGCCGAAGGTCGGGAGCTCTGCTTCCACCAAATTGGCTCCGGGACCCACTGCTCGACAGCCAAGAAGATCGCAGACGAGCGTGGGATCGCGTCACATGTCTTGATCGACGGATTCATGCCCCATGAAGAGATGCTCGCGCGGGCAAGGGAGTGTGATTTTGGTGTCATTGTTCAGCCCAACACCCAAACTCAGGTTCCTGGCAAGCTATTCGAGATGTTGGCTCTCCGCAAACCGATTCTGGCGTTGACCGGCGACGGTGCGACTGCAGACATCATTCGTAAATACAACGTAGGGGTTGTTGCGGCGCCGCACGACCGGGCGTTGATTCGTCACGCCGTGGTCACCCTACTGGAGCGTTGTCAGGAGTTTGAAGAGTCGCCGGGCTGGACGGCAGCGTTGCGTGACTTCAATGGTCGTACGTTGACTGAGTCTCTCAGCACAATACTGAATGAGTTCATCGCTAAAAACTGATCCGGTGGATCTAAAGGCAGTCACTTCAGGTGTCGGGGCGACTACTGTCTCCATCTGCATCGTGAATTGGAACACGCGGAATCTCTTGCAGTCGTGTTTGAATTCCGTTCGAGAGACACTGGGCGATGTCGCTTACGAAATCCTCGTTTGTGACAACGCTTCGTCAGACGGCAGCGTGGAGATGGTGGAGGCGGAGTTCCCGGAGGTGCGGCTGGTTCGCAATGCCGAGAACGTCGGCTTCGCGCGGGCAAACAATCAGCTAATCGAGATGAGTTGTGGTGAGTACATCTTGCTATTAAATAGCGATGCACAACTCCATGATGGCACGATTTCCGGCTTGGTCGAATTTATGTCCAACCGACCGCGAGTCGCTGCATGTAGCCCTATGCTGCTGAATGAGGGAGGTCGGGTCCAGTTGCAGTGCCAGACGTTTCCGAACGTGCTAGATGTGTTGCGAGTTGCGGTCCGTCAGCATTTCCCTCCCTTCGGTCCTTACCTCGTTCGTCGAGCGAGTGAGAGCAGGCAATGCCCGTCTGAGTCTGCACCATCAGAGATTGTCTCAGCGGCGTGCATGCTGATCCGCAAAGCAGCGCTCGATGAAGTGGGGCTTCTGAATGACAAGCTTTTGTTCTACGGCGAAGAAGCGGATTTCTGCTTCCGTCTGAAGAGTCGCGGGTGGCAAGTGTGGTACGTTCCGGATGTCAGTGCAACTCATTTGATAGGCGTCAGCGCTCGGCAGAACGACACACTCGACACCTCGTGGCACCTGCTGCGAGGAAAGCTCATGTTTCTTAATCGGACTCGGGGACGAGCGAGTCTCATCGCTTGTACGTCGATGCTGATGATCGTGTTCAGCTGGTCGATGATTTATAGTGTACCGCGTTCATTGATCCCTTGGGGTGAATCAAAGGGGATTGGATCGTTGCAAATTGCTAGACAATACTTCCGCAGATTGGTGTTGGTGACTCAACTACTGATTCAACATCTCTGGTACATCAAGCCCTCCAATAACATCCCCACGTGATAGCAATCGCCTACATCGTCGATTCGTTCCGCTACGGCGGCCTTGAGCGTTGTGTGGCTCGGTTGGTCAATGGATTGGATGCTGATCGGTTTCGGTCGGTGGTGATTTGTTTGAAGGATTCAGGGCGGGCAGCGGAGTGGATTCGAGGGGATGTGCCAGTTCATGAGCTTCACAAGGGGCCGGGCAATGATTGGTCGGTGGTGAGGCGCCTGGCGGACGTGTTGCGGGATGAGCAGATTGATGTCGTGCACTCGCACAATTGGGCGACGCTGGTAGAGACGACCCTGGCACGGCGAATGGCGAAGACTCCTGTGCATGTGCATTCACAAAGGGGGATGTTCTTCCACGGACGAGCAGCCTCGCCGTGGAAGCAAGCGGCAAGACGGCTGGCCACTCGATGGGCATGTGGCCGGGCCGATCGCGTGATCGCGGTTGCGGACTCGGTACGTCAAGAAATGTGTGAGGTGTGGGGGATTCCGCGTGATTCGATTCAAGTCATTCCCAACGGAATCGATGTCCCTGTGCATGACGCGACTGGGCGGGAGGCGGCTCGGCTGCGGAATTCGCTCGGCATTCCTTTAGAAGCCGTCGTCATTGGGTCGGTGGGCCGACTCGTTCCCGTGAAAGACTTTAGCAGTCTGATTCAGGCCGTGAAACGAATCCCGATGGGAGAACAGCCGGTTCATCTGATGATCGTCGGAGATGGCCCGGAGATGCTCGTACTCAAGCAAACAATCGAGCAAGAGAAACTTTCAGGGCGCGTCCACCTCGTGGGAGAGCAATCGAATGTTGGCGACTGGCTCAAAGCGATGGACATCTATGTGAACAGCAGTCTCAGCGAAGGTATGAGTCAGTCAGTGCTTGAGGCCATGTCCCTCGGACTGCCCATTGTGGCCACGGATGTCGGCGCCAACCGGGAATTGGTTGGCCATGCACCGGCCTGCGGTTTGATTGCCATCCCCGGAAAGCCAGAAAGCTTGGCTGGCTCTTTGATCGAAATGGTGTGCTCCGAACGGCGGTCGGACTTCCGAGACCATGCACACGAGCGCCATCACAACAACTACAATTTACAGGCAATGATTACCACGTACGAAGAACTTTACGAGTCACTTCGGCGACATGAGCGGCCGTTGACTCAAACTGATCTTACAGCGAGTGGGATCGCTGCGGAGTCACACACGACGGCAATTTTGTGAGTAGTCCCCGACGAGTCTTGATTATTGCAAAGGCGTTTCCGCCGACAATGTCGGCAGGCACGCACAGGATCGTGCGGTTCGTTCGTTACCTCCCTCGGTTCGGATGGGAACCTTTTGTGCTCTCCGAGGGAACATCGGACGGTCTCGCATTGGAGATCGCGAATGAACTTGAACTTCCCTCACAGTTGGTTGTGAATCGGAGTCAACGCTGGGGGAGATTGAACCAACCGAGCAAGGCCTCGGGCCAAGAGACGGCTGTTGCTACATCGGGATGCTCATCAAAAGCAAAAACGCCTCATCACCAGCGATTGAGAACCCTTGCAAGGAACACACGGGACTTATTCCTGGCGACACCAGACAAGAATATCGCCTGGTGCTTTCCCACGTTGCGGAAGGCGCTGGCGATGGTACGCCAACATAAGCCCCATGTCATTCTCACCTCGGGTCCGCCGCACAGCACACACTTAATCGGTATGGCGTTGAAGCGTTTGACTGGCATTGCTTGGGTTGCGGACTTTCGTGATCCCTGGGCACGCCGCCCTTGGGGGCTTAAATCGGAGAATCCTTGGGGGCAACGTCTCCTCGGCCGATTTGAACGAAGCTGCATTCGCCAAGCCGATCGAATCATACTGAACACGACGCGAATGAGAGATGACTTCCGAGATTGTTATCGCAATCTCCACGCTGAGAACTTCGTAGCGATCCCCAATGGCTGTGATCCGCAAATGACCGAGATGATCCGGTCGTTTTGCCATAAGGAGTCTGGCCATTCACAGGAACCTGTTCCCTCAAGATTTGTGCTGTGCCACCCCGGGTCGGTTTATCGCAAACGCGACCCGAGGCCGCTTGTCAAAGCGATTGCCGCGCTCCGTCGCGACGGAGTCTGCGTTGAGTTGGAGCAGATCGGCGCGTGCGATTCTGGCTTTGCACTGGAGGAATTCATTGCAGAGCATGATCTGCAAGAACAGATCCAATTGCAGCCACCGATGCCTCATCGAGACTGTCTCAGGCAGATGGCTCTGGCAGACGCTTTCATTCTGCTCCAACCAGGTACCGCTACTCAAGTTCCCGGCAAGATCTTTGAAATGATCTCTTTTGGCAAACCGATCATTGCATTGACCGGTGAGGGGGCGTCGGCTGATCTCGTCCGTCAGTACAGCCTTGGAGTTGTCGCCGATCCTTCTTCCGCGGACTGCATCGCCACAGCCGTTCGAGAAGTGATCACCCACCACGCAATGTATTCCGACCCGTCGCGATGGACACAAGCACGCTTGGATTATGATGGGATAACGCTCACGCAGAAACTTGCTGAGAAGTTGATAGAAGCGACTCGAGGCGACCACCGACCACCGGCTTCACGAGTGGATCGAATCGAACCTTCGGTTCACCAAGAACCGTTCACAACCAATGAACGAACAGGGATGGTGAGCAGTTAATGAGTCTGACCCTCGTTGTATGGCTGGCAGCGTTCGCCCTGTTCGCTGTCATGGCATTCGCAAAGCCAATCTGGGGCATCGCCCTGTACTTCCTCAGCTATTTTGGCGATCCCGCGACATGGTGGTGGGGAGTGCCAATTGTTTCTGTTCGCTGGAACCTCATTGCAGGTCTCATCGCGCTGACTGCGGTGCTTGTCCGCGGACAGCCGTGGTTTGATCGCCACCGTACTGATTGGCTCAGCATCCTGATGCTGGCCATTGCTGCCAACGCGACGTTCGTGCACTTTGCTTTGGCTCCCAATCTGACAGTCAGCGCGACAGCCTACGAATTACTCATCAAGTTCGTGCTGCTGTTCTTCTTGATGAAAACAGCCGTCACCGACCGCAGTGACTTCATCGTCCTGATCATGATCTTTCTCATCGCTCTTGGTCATATTGGATACGAAGTCAAGGTCAATGACGCAGGCACTCTTGTTGCCGGAAGGCTTGAAAATGTCGGGCCACCTGCTGCCAGAACATCGAACCAACTGGGGTCACTCTTTGCGTCATTGTTACCATTATTTGGAGCGGCTCTGTTTTGTGCCAACAGATGGCAGAAGATGATCATCCTGTGCGCGGCACCCTTTGCCGTCAATATTCTGCTAATGACAAAGAGCCGGGGGGCCTTGTTGGCTGCATTGCTGGCTGCACCAGTCTTTCTGTCTCTTGCTCCGCCGCGGGCACGACGAGTTGCATTTTGGGTCGTGGTCTTGGGAGGGATCTGTACTGTCGGATTGATGCGAGATGAGAGTATTGCCAACCGATTTTTAACGACTTTTGCTGGCGAAGAGGAACGAGACAACTCTGCAGCCAGCCGACTCGATTATTGGAAGGCCGGACTGCGGATGGTCAATGACCATCCGTTCGGAGCTGGTGGTGATGGATTCAGCGATGCCTACGGCATGAAGTACCTCGCTTCCCTAGGCCACCACTACGCGCAGCGTTCCGTCCACAGCGGCTTAATCAACGAAGCCTGTCAGTGGGGAGTCCAGGGATTTTTGCTTCGAGTGACACTTGTCGTGTATGCCGCTCTACTTGCCCTTCGCCGCTCTCGACAATTAAGCCGGACTGGGCAATCGAATGACGCGCTCTTGGGAGCAGCTTTACTGTCAGGGATAGCGGCCTTCTGCGTGAGCAGTGTCTTTGGCGATGTGTTCGACAATGAATGGGGATACTGGCTGGTGGCGATGGTCGCGGCATATGACCGGGTCTTTTCCAATGTGACGGACCAGAGCGCCATGTTGTACCAAATCGTTTCTATCCAGCCTCAACAAACAAATGTCGAGTCCGAGCGACCCGACGTTGTCTTCGCTTAGCATAGCAGGAAAATATGGCTCATACAGAAAGCCCGCCTGCCGTTGACAATGCCCACGACTGGTATGCAGGTCAGTTCGAAACACCGATGAACGATCGGGGTAACCTGCTCACTCGGCGTTGGGGAGCCATGCGGGGGGTCGCTGACCGAATTCGAAAAGATGCCGGGATCAAACAACATTTCCGGACGTTGCAGAAGGAGTGGTTGGGGAATCTTGCAGGCAAGCGAGTCCTCGACTTCGGTTGTGGACAGGGAAATAATATCAGCGTCCATATGGCACGGGAGGCGGATTACTACTTGGCCTGCGACTTGAGTGAGCCGGCGATTGCTGTCCTTCGAGGAAAGCTTGATACCCAAGGACTCGTTGACGCTGAAACGATTGCGGGCGATTTTTTGGCCGTGGAGTTTCCACAGGAACCGTTTGATGTTGTCTATGCCAACAGCGTGCTGCATGCCTTTCATCCTCTGGAAGATGTGCTGGTCCCGTTGTTCGACCGGATGGCACCCGGTGGGATGCTGGTCACGATGGAACCGATGAAGACGTCATTGCCTGTCTGGATGGCCCGGCGATTCGCAAGAACGTTCCGGACGGATGCTGCATTCAACTGGCCGTTCTCCCGCAGAGACTTTCGAACACTGCAGCGTTACTTTGTGGTCGAGGCTGTCCAGGGTTTCTATGGTTGGTCGAAATGGGCTGTGCCAATGGCTCTGATTCCTGGGTTGGAGGGCCCTGCCACTCGATTCGCTCGCCGACTGCATGCTTGGGACGTGCGGCAAGCAAACCATCTCGGCCGTGGCCTGTGGCGATGCAACTCGGTCACCATGCAGTTACGACGGCGCATCGACATGCACTTTGATGGACCTGTAGATCAGCATGACGAACTATGATGAAACTGGATCCGACCCTGCGGCATGCCAACGTACTCGAGTACTCTAATAGCGATACACACGGCGTCGGCCAGAAAGAAACAAGATGTCCACAATTATGAGAGTACGCTTAGCTCGCAAGCTAAAGTCTATTACTCGACGTGCCTATTGGAAGGTGACGAGTGCTCACTCATCACCTTCGCAAGTGCTTTTTATACTTGGCTGTCAGCGATCTGGTACAACATTACTTCTGGATCTGCTAGGGCAAGACTTTCGCGCCGCGGCTTTTCCTGAAACGAGCGAGATTTCCGGACACAACGGAAAGCGGCTTCGTCTCAAGCCTTTACCCAAGGTTGCTCAGCACTTTGAAAGGTGCCGAACACCATTAATTGTCGCGAAGCCATTGGTCGAAAGTCAGCGCGCAAATATGAACTTCTCGGTTTCTTCTCGGGAAGCCGTGTCTTATGGATGTTCAGGCACTATCAGGATGTCATCAGCTCGAAGCTTAAGAAGTTTAACAGTGAAGTTTCATATCTCGAAGCCATTGTCAATCGAGAATCTAGCGATTGGCGGTCTGAGGGGGTCTCCGATGAAGTACATGAGATTGTATCTGAGTACTATTCGCCTGATATGATGCGATCTGATGCTGCTGGATTAGCATGGTATGCAAGAAACGTTCTTTTTTTTGAACAGAGCCTTGGCCAGTCAGAGCGGGTGTTGCTTTGCAACTACGCTGACTTGGTCGCCCATCCGGAGGATGTGATTGAGAGGATTTATTCTTTCATTGGTCTGAGACCTCCTTCGGCCTCTCCCGGTGGTCAAGTGTTTAAGACATCCGTGGGGAAAGGGCAGGACGTCAAGTTGTCTCCCGAGATTCAACTTCTCTGTAGCTCACTTTTTGAGCAACTACTACTCTTGCAACAAAGCTACTCTGTTGTCAGCTAACATTTTAGCCGATCAATTCCAAGGCAGGTCGGAATGGAAAGTTTGCATCGACTTGACTTTCTAACTGTGACCTCACTCTATCCAACGGTGAGTCATTCTCAGGACGGTGTGTTTATTCAACGTCGGCTCAATGGTCTTGTGGAACATGCTGATGTCAGCGTATTAAGGCCAGTTCCATGGTTCCCAATCTATCGACCTTACACTGCTGGCGAGAGGTCCCTTCAAAATGGAATACCCGTCTATGACCGACGGATGTTCTACCTGCCGAAGTACATGAAGCACTGGGACAGCGTCTGGTTACGGAGATGCGTGGAGCCGCAACTCCGCCAACGTCAAGCAACAAGTGAGATTGATCTGATCGATGCACACTTTGGGTTCCCGACGGGTGTGGGTTGCTTTCGAGTTGGACGGCGGTTGGGGATTCCGGTGTTTATTACGTTGCGGGGTGTCGAGGAGACGGACATTCAGGATAAGCGGATTGGGCCTCAATTGGTGGAGGCACTTTCGGGTTGTGCTGGCGTAGTCGCAGTCAGTGACTCGTTGAAGGCTGCAGCAGTGAAACACGGGGTGCCAGCGAATCAGATTCGAGTGATTCCCAACGCGGTCGAAGTTGATCACTTTCGGCCAGGAGACCAACTCGCGGCCAGACGCCGCTTGGGTTTGATGGAGAAGGGGCCGATCATCGTGGCTGTGGGATCACTGATTCGACGGAAACGACACCATGTTCTCGTGCAGGCGTTTCGTGAGGTGAAGGAACGGTTGCCGACGGCTACGTTGGTGATTGTTGGGGGACCTGCTCATGAGCCAACCTATCCCAGGTTTCTTCGACGGATGATTGCAGAGTCCGGGATGACTGAATCAGTGCTCTTGGCAGGACCATTGGACCCTGATGCCATTCAGGAGTGGCTGCACGCGGCCGATGTATTCTCGCTGGCCACCGTTCGGGAAGGATGCTGCAACGCGGTGCTCGAGGCATTGGCTTGTGGGCGTGCTATTGTCACAACGCCTGCGGGTGACAATGAGCGGTATGTTGATCCACCGAAGAATGGAATCATTGTTCCGTTCGACGACCCCGATGCACTGGCCCAAGGATTGTGTGCTGCACTGGAATGCGAATGGGATGAGGAGTCGATCAGTCAATCCGTCCGATCGCGGGGTTGGTGTGATGTCGCGCGTGAGACCTTGGAATTCTTCGAACAGCGATTGAACGGCACACGATCCTAAAGTATGTGTCGACGAGGCAGCCAGAATATGGCGATATTGTTGCCACGAGTTAACGAGAATCGAAGGCCTCGAACATGAAACTCGGCGGTGAAATCGGATATCGACTCTTATCAAAAGTCATCTCCTCACGTCTTCCGAACGGCCAGCCAGTGTTCAAGTCGACTCTACCGTCGACTCTCGATTTACGAAAGGAGACCGATCAAGAACAGTTTTCAGAGAAGTTTGGCATGGCATTCTTGCAGGAGGTGCAGGGCCGACGAGTCGTCGACTTCGGGTGTGGGAAGGGTTTTCAGGCAGTCGCATTGGCGGAGCTGGGTGCAGAACATGTAGTTGGGATCGACATAAATCGAGACCATCTGGACTTAGCTCGTTCCCACGCCGCAGCGAGAGGTGTGTCCGGAAAGTGCCGCTTTCTCGACGGAGTAGCTGATCGTGAGGACGTCAAGTCTCTCCGGGAGATGGTTGATGTTATCTACACGATCGATGCGTTCGAACACATCGTGGAGACTGGATCGATTCTGGAGGAGATGTGGCGGCTGTTGGCCCCCGGTGGTGAGGTGTATGTCTGGTTTGGACCTGTATGGTGGCACCCGCGTGGAGTCCACATGGGCTATCTCAAGCCGATCCCTTGGACGCATCTGATCTTCTCCGAAGAATCGATCATGCGTGTCC
This sequence comes from Planctomycetaceae bacterium, assembly GCA_029259815.1. Taxonomy (GTDB): domain Bacteria; phylum Planctomycetota; class Planctomycetia; order Planctomycetales; family Planctomycetaceae; genus JAHBXU01. The sequence goes on from JAJDEJ010000070.1 coordinate 21,162, forward strand.
GCGATGAGTATCGAATGGATGGTAAACGCAAATATTCTGAAATTAACCTCAGCCAAATGACGGTTGGCAAGTTTCGTCAATTCCTTGCTGAGTCTCCCTTCCACGTGGCAGCATTCGAAGCGATACCGATCCATCATTGTCAATGGTTGGCTAGAATCCCACGAATTGGAGAGTTCTTTACATCTGTTGTGCGTTGTCGATTGATCAAACCACGGGAACAGATAGACGAGTGATCTGTGACCGTCCGCGACTTCCGGGTCGCGCGGAAGGCTGTCTCAAGAACCCACATGAAGATCCTGTTTCTCCAGAAGCGACCGCTCTTCCCGGCTGACAACGGCGGGCGGATCCGTACGCTGAATGTCTTGCGACATCTTGCTCAATGGCACGACGTCACTTACCTCTGCAACCTGTTGCCAGAGGAAGAGCAGTCTGGCAGTGTGCAGAAGATGGAGGAACTTGGGCTGCGAGTTGTAGCGATCCCTTGGAATGAGACGTCACGGCGGTCAATGAGATTCTGTGCGGAACTCGCAGCGAACTGTCTCACCACACAGCCATACAACGTGGCCAAGGACTTTGACGAACGGCTTCGTCGTCGGGCCCAGGAGTTGCTCAACCGGGAGCAATATGATCTGGTGATTTGCGACTTCGTTCAAATGGCTGCGAATGCCATCGGCTTGAATGGTCCGCCGATGTTGCTCTTCCAGCACAATGTGGAGGCTGAGATCTTTGAACGGCACGCGCAGCAGGACTCTGGAGTGCTGCGACGAGCGTACATGGCATATCAGGCGCGGAAGATGCGCCGGTTCGAGGGTGAAGCGGGACTCACATTTGATACCGTGATCGCAGTCAGCGATCGAGACCGTCAGCAGTATGCTCAGCGATACGGCTGGTCACACGTGCATACGATCGACACAGCCGTGGATGTCGAGTTTTTTCAGCCGGACGAGACGTCCGTCGATCCTGAGTTGGTGATCTTTGTGGGGTCGATGGACTGGTTGCCGAATGTCGACGGCGTGGAGTTTCTCGCACGTGAAATCTGGCCAAGAGTGCGGGAAGCGTGTCCTCACGCGCGGCTGCAGATCGTTGGACGCCACCCGACGTCCGCTGTGAAGCAATATGATGGTGTCGAGGGGGTCGAAGTGACGGGAGGAGTTCAGGACGTGCGGCCGTACTACAAACAGGCCGCGGTGGTCGTGGTGCCGCTGCGGATCGGCGGAGGCACGCGAATCAAGATTTACGAAGCCATGGCGATGGCAAAGCCGGTGGTGAGCACGCCGCTGGGTGCCGAGGGGCTCACATTCATCGAGGGCAAACATCTTGAACTCGCAGAGTATGCTGACCTGTTCGCCGAGAAAGTCGTCCGCTTGCTGAGCGATAATGAGCGACGTCGTCGGATCGGTCACGCGGCCCGAGAGCACGTCAGCGAGAACTTTTCGACTCCTGTGATCGCCCGCCAGTTCGAAGGAATCTGTCTCGCGACCGCCAGTTCGGCAGGTTACATCACCCTCCGTCGGGCATCAGCGACTGGCGCGGTCTGTTAACAAGTGTGGACTGTTTACAAGAGGATTGAGAATGACGAAACGCGTCGCAGTATTTGGTCTTGGCTATGTGGGCACGGTGACGGCGGCGTGTCTGAGCCGTGACGGTCATGAGGTCGTGGGCGTCGACATTGACCGCACAAAAACGGCTGCCATCGATCAGGGCAAGTCACCGGTCGCCGAGCCTGGAGTCGAAGCACTTCTCCAGGAGGCGGTGAGCGCGGGACATCTGACGACCACATTGTCTGTCACCGACGCCGTGCAGCGGAGTGATATGGCGCTGGTGGCCGTAGGGACTCCGTCCGACGATCGCGGGGATATCAATGATTCAGCTGTGTTGCGGGTTGTTCAGGGCATCGGCGAATCGCTCCGGGAGTCAGACCGGGACTACGTCGTCGTGATCCGGTCGACGCTGCTTCCGCACCGCGTTGAGGAGCAAATCAAACCTGCGTTGGAACAGGCTCTCGGCGAACCACTCGGAGGCCGCGTTCACTTGTGCTATAATCCAGAGTTTCTCCGAGAAGCGACGGCCGTTCGCGATTACGATAGTCCTCCGTTTGTTGTTGTAGGTGCGGATGATGTGGGAGCGGCCAATCAGGTGCTCAGTCTGTATAGCAAAATTCCTGCACAGCAAATTGTGACCGATCTCAGAACGGCGGCACTCGTCAAGTACGCCTGCAATGCGTTTCATGCCCTTAAGATTGCGTTCGCCAATGAGATCGGCGTGCTGGCTCGGGCAATGGAAGCGGACGGCGAGGATGTGATGGAGATCGTTTGCCGCGACGAACGGTTGAACATCTCCCCAGCCTATCTGCGACCCGGCTTCGCCTTTGGCGGCTCGTGTCTTCCTAAAGACTTGCGTGCCCTCACTCGATTCGCGGAAAAGGATGCCATCCCGGCCAATGTCCTCCGCTCGATTCTCACATCCAACGACGCGATTCTGGATCAGGGAGTCCGACTGATTCAGGATCGGTCGGGGGACCGACGTCGAGTCGGTCTCGTGGGGCTCAGCTTTAAGGCGGGGACCGATGACCTTCGCGAGAGCCCGCAGGTTCGACTGGCCGAAAGCCTGATTGGCCGTGGGTACGATGTGCGGATTTACGATCCCTGGGTCGAGACTTCCCGGCTGGTTGGCCGCAACCGCTCCTACGTCGACCAGCATCTGCCGCACCTGGCGAAGTTACTCGTCACGGCGGTTGATGAAATTTATGAGCATGCCGATTTCCTCGTGCTGGGAACCGATGTCGCCAACCAGATCGACTGGCGAACGGACTTTGAAGGCGAAGTTGTCGACCTGCGCCGTGATCTGATTGCCACTCGACAGCCGAGCACGGTCGTCCTGACTGGGGCACAGTGACTTGAGGGTTTTCTCGGATTTGATCTTTTGAGCGGTGTACTGAACATTATCGTGTGGATTGTCTTCGGCGTATCGCTGACGGCGCTGGTCTATTCGCAGGCCTTGTATCCTCTCCTCATGGCATTGGCAGCCCGGAGGAAGCCAGCACAGTCCCCGCCGGCCCCCATCGATTGGCCGAGTGTGTCGCTCATCATCCCTGCACATAACGAGTCGATCGTCATTGATGCCAAACTCAAGAACTCACTGGATATCGATTACCCCTCGGAGAAACTGGAAGTGATCGTCGCCAGCGACGGAAGTGACGACGGCACGGTCGAGCAAGCCTTAGCATTTGAGGACCGCGGCGTCAGGGTGCTCGACTTGAAACCTCGCCGTGGAAAGGCATCGATCTTGAACGATGCAATTGAAGCTGCTCACGGTGACGTACTTTGTTTGTGCGACGCCAACGTCATGTTTCGTCCGGATGTTATTCGCAAAATGGTGGTCCATCTGTCCAACACATCAATTGGCGCAGTCACCGGCGATGTGAGGCTGGCGAGCGAGCAATCAGACTTTGGTGAGGGAGAAAGCTTGTACTACAAGCTGGAACGAGCCGTGCAATTGGGCGAATCCCGCTTCGGATCCTTATGTTGTGTCGATGGCGGCATGTATGTCCTGCGGCGAGAGCTATACCGCAAATTGTCCCCGGACACGGTCCTGGATGACTTCACAACAACGATGAACGTCGTATTGCAAAAGCGGCGAGTCGTCTATGAACCAGCGGCGATTGCGGATGAAAACGGAACGCCGAGTTGGAAGCAGGAGTTCCGTCGCCGAGTTCGCACCACACGTGGGGCAGTGCAATCCATTCGAAGAGGGTTCTTCCCTTCCATTTGGCAACCAATTGTGCTGGGGCAGTACATCTCACATAAGTTGTTACGGTGGTTCGGCCCGTTTTGGTTGATCGGAGTGTTTGTCTCTTCGTGCCTTCTTTGGAATACCGGATGGGGGATGCGAGTGATCGTCCTTGCCCAAGGATTCTGTTACCTCCTGGCGGGGCTGGCAACCTTCTCACGGCCACTACGAGAGTCAGCTTGGGGAGGTGTTCCTTTTTACTTCGCCATGAGCCATGTGGCGATGCTCGTTGGAATGGTCAAGTCTCTATACGAAACAACTCATGGAACTTGGGAACGTACCGATCGTCAACTCCCAGTGACGGCTCCCTAACCGGCACCATGCATTCTAATCTGTTAAAAGGGACCGGCGATCTATTGGTCGATGTACCCACGATGAGTTCAACAACAGAAGTCAAAGCTGTCGAAGCCGGCGGTGATGTATTTCGTGTGGGTGAATGTACTGATCGCCGTGCCTGGGATGAGTATGTTGGCAGGGATGGGTCAGGGTTATTCCATCGTTGGAACTGGAATGACGTGTTCGCGGTCTATCGATTGCCGGTCTATCGATTGGCTGCTTATCGTGGTGATCGGATTGTGGGAGTCCTGCCGGTCGTCGAACAGCGCAGCCGTTTATTCAAGCACCAACTGGTCTCACTCCCGTGGTTCGATGCAGCGGGAGTGCTGGCGGATGACGAGCCGGAGAGTCGGGCGTTAGTGGAAGCCGTTGTCCAGTTGAGTGAGGCGAAGTCTGCGGAGTTGGTTCAATTGCGTCAGATTGAGGAGCATGGTCTTTCGCCTCACTATCGCGTGGACAAGCTGTTGATGCGTCTTGGATTGCCAGCCGACTCTGAGGAACTGTGGAACGGGTTGAAGGCGAAAGTCCGTAACCAAGTGCGTAAGGGAGAAAAGTCGGGTTTGGACGTTGTTTGCGGCGGCGAGGAACTGCTCGCGCCGTTCTATGACGTCTATTCTCACAACATGCGTGACTTGGCGAGCCCGGCTCACTCACGAGCGTTTTTCGAAGCACTTTGCAGTGCATTTCCCAGCGAGGTTCAAATCTGGAATGTTCGGCTCGGCCAGGAGACGATTGGTGCCGGGCTGACAATGGCGAACGGCTCCTGTCTCGAGATCCCGTGGGCCTCCAGCCTGCGAAAGTACAATCACCTCTGCGTCAATCATGCGATGTACTGGAAGATACTCGAGCACGCCTGCCAATCGGGATTTTCATGGTTCCACTTCGGACGGAGTTCCGTCGGTTCCGGCACATACAAGTTCAAGCAACAGTGGGGTGCTGAGGGACTCCCTCTCTATTGGTATTTCCTCGGGGATGCTGGGACGGTCGCAGAGGAGATCGACGACCCCGCCGAACGATTCGGGCTGGCGAGAGAAATCTGGAGCCATCTCCCGGTCAGTGTTTCCCGTCGGCTCGGCCCCTGGCTTATTTCCAAACTTGCCTGATGCGACAAGAGTCACCTGAAGATCATGCTGCTCCTGCGACAGAGATGTCTGAGAAAGCGCGACACTTGCTTTCTGTAGCACCAGCGACGAATCCCCAGTCGAACTGCCAGGATCCGGCCCGTCATTCATCCCGTGCAACGACGGCGACCACACCGCGACTCTGCATCACGATTGACACAGAAGAGGAAGGGCTGTGGAGCGGACAATACCGGATGACCGGGAACAGTGTTGAAAACATCCAGGGTCTGCCGCGGTTCCAGTCGCTGTGCGATCGTTTGGGCATCCGGCCCACTTATCTGATAGATGCCCCTGTGGTTCAGGATGATCGTGCGTCTGACATTCTTGCTGAAATTCATAGTGCGGCGCGCTGCGAGATCGGCGCTCACGTTCATCCCTGGTGTAATCCACCGCTCGATGAGCTGTATGACTCCCGAGAATCGTTTTTCTGCAACTTGCCGGTCGGGTTGCAAAGGGCCAAGTTGGATTGGCTGACGAACGCCATTTCTGATCGATTCAGGGAAAGACCAATCTCTTTCCGAGCCGGTCGCTACGGACTGGATGTCATCGGCGCTCGAATTCTGGCGGAGTTGGGATATCGAGTGGACTCGAGTGTGATTCCCTTTACGGACTATTCGTCTGATGGTGGACCCGACTTCACGAGAGCGCCCTGGCAACCCTATTTCGTCGGTGACAGCTCATTGCAGACTCCCGAAGGGACGGGAACTCTGTTGGAAGTTCCTGTCAGCGTGGGATTCAATTGGCAAAACTTTCCGCGAGCGATGGCCTGCCTGCATCAGCTGAGAAGGCCGTCTCTTCGGTGGACGCGCATTGAAGGAGTGCTGGATGAAATGCGGCTCCTCAAACGCATCAAACTCAGCCCGGAGGGCACTGGTGGGCGCGATTTACGAACACTTGTGGACCGCTACTGCGCGACACCTGGCAGTTCTCTGGTGATGATGTTTCACAGCACGTCGTTAGTTCCGGGAAATTCCCCCTACGTTCGGAATCAGCAGGAACTGGAGCAGTTTCTGAGCCGCATTGTTGCGACATGCGAGTATTGCATCGACCAACATGGGGCAACCGCTGTCACACTTGGTGAGATGGCGGCCAACTAATGCGACGTCGAGACGACCGTCAGCTCAACCTCTCTCCTTTCGTTCTGTCATCAACTGTTCAAACTTCATGAACTCTGTCGCGACTGCCATTCAGTACGATGTGATCCGAGAGCGTTCCCTGGGACCAATCCGGGACGAGCTTGTTGGTGTGTTTAACCAGACTCGCTCTCGCAAGGTCAATGCCGACCGCTTTGAGTGGCTCTATCATCAGAACCCTGATGGTCACGCCGTCATTTGGAGTCTGAGGCGATCTGATACTGGAGAAATGGTCGGGTTCACCGCCTGTATTCCTCGACGGATGATCGTCAATGGCGAAGAACGATTGGCCTGGATCGGATCAGATTTCTCCGTCTTGCCAAAGTACAGGACCTTAGGCCTTGCGACGAAGTTGCGGCGGGCTGCAAAGTCAGCCATTGACGCGGGTGAGATCGACTTCCTGTACGCACATCCCAACGACCGCATGGCCGTCATTCATCAGAGAGTCGGTCATGCAAACATCGGATCCATTCAACGATATGCAAAGCTCCTCAGTACAGGACCAATACTCCAAGAATACTCTCGTTCTCGGCTGTTGGCGGATGTCGGAAAGACCATCCTCGATCCGGCGCTACGGCTGACGGATCCGCAGGTTCTCAGTCGTCGACAGTACACCATTTGCGAAGAATCTGAGTTACGCTTTGGCGAACAGTTCAGCCGCTTGTTTCACGAAGTTCGCCCCGAGCGTGGCATCATCGGCGTACGAGACGCTGACTATCTTCACTGGCGATACGGTCAGAATCCTTTGGCCGACTTCCGGCTTTTGACTGCACACAAAGGCAACCGTCTCAGCGGGTTCCTCATCTACTCGGTGATCGATGATGCGATCGTTGTCCAAGACGTCTTTCCTGCAACAACGGCACTCGTGCGAGATCTCTTCTCTGAGGTCACTCGGATTGGTCGTCAGCGACAGCTTCAAAGTGCGACATTCACAGTTCTCGAAGAGACACCCTTACAACAAGCTGTCTGTCGGTGTGGATACCACCGGCGGGCTGAGCGATCACAGATGTTTACTTATGCAGCGGACGATTCCGACTGGGCGCATGAGGTTGTGGAAGGCGGGGAATGGTACATCACTGTTGGCGATCGTGATGTGTGATGCATCGACCATTTCTCGCGAACCGATGGATTCAGGCGGGTTTGCAGTTTGTGACTTCGAACATGCAGCGGTGTGTGGATGTTCGATCTTCCGAAGAACACTTTGGCGAGAAATGAATCAAAGTAATGGACGAGATACGCAAGTTTTTGGTTGAGAATCGCGCGGCGGGATCCGGTGAGATTGCTGACGATGTCTCACTGCTCGAACAGGGCGTCATCGATTCGGTCACGATGGTCGATCTGATTACGTTTCTCGAATCTCGCTACGAGATTCGCATCGAAGATGAGGAAATGACCCCTGAAAACTTTGATAGTCTGAACGCGATCGTGACACTTGTCAGCAGCAAACAGGCGACTGGCAAGAGCACATCGGCCTCTTGAACGACAAGATCGAAGCGGTGACGACCATCAATCTCCCCTGGGGGGCCTGGTATCAAGATACGGAGTTCGCTCTGTCGTTACCCGAAGATGCGCACATTGATGTGCTGGCTCCAGCGGACCAGCGGGCTTTGACCGGGAGTCAAATTGCTGCATCGCTCGATGATCCAATCGGCACACGACCACTTCCTGAACTGGCTCGAGGGTGCATCTCTGCCTGCATTGTTGTCGACGATCTTGCGCGACCGACGAGAGCCACCAAGATTTTGGAGATCCTTTCGGCACAGTTGCAGCGGTCAGGCATTTCAGCGAACTCGATCGAGATCATCATTGCGACCGGGTCGCACGGTCCGTTGTCCTCAGAGGAGGTTCGCTGGAAAGTTGGGGAGCGGATGGCTGGCGAACATCGAGTGCATTCCCATGACTGCCGATCAAATCTGGCCGGCACCGGCATCGTGTACGGAGACCGTGAACTCCGTATGAATCGAAACTTCCTTGAGGCGGACCTGAAAATTTCGATCGGATCAGTGCTTCCTCACTCGTTCGCCGGATTCAGCGGAGGGGCGAAGTTGGTTCTGCCTGGTCTGGCCGATTTGGAATCCATTGCTCGCAGCCACAAGTTCGTGCAGTTGGGACTCCGCGGTGGAAGCGAACCGAACGCGAATCGATTTCGAGTCGAGGCGGAACAGATTGCACGGAAACTCCAGTTGAGTTTTGTTGTCTGTGTGGTGACGAATGCATTGCGAGAAACGATCGGAGTTTTTGCCGGCGATGTTGTAGAGGCTCATCGAGCGGCATGTCTGAAAGCGAAACGTGCTTTCGAGACCCCGGTCGCCAAGACGTATGACTGTGCCATTTTGAACGCCTATCCGAAAGATTGTGATCTTGTCCAGGCAGCCAACAGCTTTATTGCTTGGAAAACCGCCCGGCAGCCAGTTATTCACGAAGATGGTTTGATCGTTCTAGCGAGTGCCGCATCACACGGAGTCGGAAAGCACGGGCTATTTGATCCAGGGGGAATGAGTTATCGAACTCCCGCACCACTGCGCCACTTACGCGGACGTGAGTTGTGGGTCTTTGCTCCAGGACTGACCAGCCGTCAAGTGCACCAATTGTACTGGGACGGATATCGGGTCTTGAGCAGCGTCAATGAGTTGGAAGCTGCGTTGTCATCCCGTTTAGGGTCGGGAGCGACGATTGCTGTCTTCCCGTGTGCGTCCATGCAGCAGGTGAACGACCTGCGCTGACTAATGAGGTTGAACATGACACTCTGGTCACTTTTCGAGATACAGGTCCAGCTGCGTCCGGCTGCAGTTGCCGTCCATCACGATGGTGTTGATTACACCTACCAAGACGTGTGGGAGGGGGCGAACGCGTTCGCAAACTGGTTGGAAGACGCGGGGACTGATCCAGGGGACCGCGTCGTTCTTCTCCTGCCCAACTGCATTCAATATGTCACCTGTTTTCTGGGGATTCTCAAGTCAGGTCGTGTCGCGGTCCCGCTGAATCCCGGCATGTCGACGACGGAGTTAGAGACAATCCTGGAAGACTGTCGTCCAAGAGTTGTCATTCTCGGCGAGGCGTCGCACGCTTTCGAAGAGACGATCGCACGTTTTCGTGACCGGATCTCGGTTCCAGTCGCAGTGCTCTCCGTCATTAATGGCAGCCAGCAGCTCGCGGTTACGGAAACCGCAGAAGGCAACGGCGAGCCGCATCGAAACAACGGTGTCGTGAGGAATTGCCTGCCCCAAAGGCTTCGAGACCTGGCTCAGATTCTCTACACCTCGGGCACGACCGGTCGACCCAAAGGTGTGATGCTGTCACATCGAAACCTCGTGTCAAACTGTCAATCCATCGTCAATTATCTGGCGCTCGATCATCGCGACAGTGTGCTTGTTGTGCTGCCATTCTTTTATTCCTATGGCAACTCGTTGTTGATCACGCATTTGTCGACGGGAGCACGGCTCGTGCTGGCGAATGACGTTGTCTTCTGGAATCGTCATATGGACCTGCTTGAGCAGCAACGTGTGACAGGTTTCGCAGGCGTTCCGTCGACTTTCGCGATGCTTCTGTTTCGGTCCAATGCCGCGCGGAAAAAATTCCCCGACCTGAGATATCTGACGTGTGCGGGCGGCGGCCTGCTGCCATCACATGTTGCCAAAGTGCGTGAACTCTTCCCCCACAGTGAATTGTTTTTGATGTATGGGCAAACGGAGGCGACGGCTCGGCTCTCGACGCTGATGCCTGAGGAAATTGACGAGAAGTTGGGGTCAATCGGTCGGGGGATTCCTGGTGTGACGCTCACGGTTCTGGATTCGGAGGGACGTCGGTTGCCTTCGGGCGAGGTTGGCGAAATTGTCGCCCGTGGTCCAGGGATCATGCTGGGGTACTGGAATGACCCGGAAGGCACCAGACGCGTTCTTCGGCCAGAAGGATTGCGGACAGGTGATCTCGCCTATGCCGATGCCGATGGCCATCTCTTCATCATTGGTCGCAACAACGACATGATCAAGACAGGCGCCTATCGAATCTCCCCGCACGAAATTGAGGACGTGATTCTCCGTCATGACGATGTTGCGGAAGTGGCCGTCGTCGGAGACCCCGATGAAATGTGGGGGGAGATCCCTGTCGCTTTTGTTGTTCCCGCAACCGATCATTCGCTGGACATTGAGAAAATTCTCGAAACCTGTCGGCAGTCGCTTCCGCGCTACAAGCAGCCGCGACGAATTCGAGTTGTCGACACCCTGCCACGCACCGCGAGCGGGAAAGTCCGCCGGACTGCTCTCCGCGAGTCTCTCCGCTGTTGATCAATGGCACTCTTAAAATACGTTTAGCGGTCACCATCAGGCGACACTCTCATCGACTCAGCCTGGTTGCGACTATGAATCGCTCTCCGATCGCCGATTGCCGCGATCGGCATAATAGAACCTGCAAAAACTTTAACAATAGGGGCCGCACTAATGAGTAAGAGTAAGAAGAGCACGACTCGCTTCAGTTATGGGATGATCGTCCGCATTCTGGCGGATGCCGTCTTGGTTAATCTCGCACTTCTCATCGCGTTGTCAGTCAGGTTTCTTATCCTTTCGTACATCGAGAATGACGGTCTTCAGAATCCCCAGGAGGTGTTCTGGGAGTTCTTCACAGCCTATGCTCACAATGCACCAATCTTGACGGCTATCTGCCTGAGTGTTTTTGCGGTGGATGGTTTCTATACTTATGGGAAGGCCTATAGCAGCAAGTTCAAAATGCTCGTCATTGTGCAGGCAGTTGCGCTGTCGTTCTTGATGTTTGGTGTGCTGACTTATCTCTTCTGGGACTTGCTGGGACTGCAAGACATCCCGCGCGGCTCTTTCCTGCTGTCGGCTGTCATTTGTCTCGGACTCAGCTTGTCCGCCCGGACTTGGAGCTTGCTCTGGGAGAATGTCGTTCGTCCCGACCGGGAGTTGCGAATCCGTAACCAAGAGGGTCCGGCGAAGAATGTGCTGGTGATTGGCGGCGCTGGGTATATCGGCTCGGCGCTGTTGCCCAAGCTGCTCGATCAGGGTTGTCGTGTCCGCATTCTGGATCGGTTCTTGTACGGATACGAGCCGATTCAGGATCTGCTGGATCACCCGCGGCTGGAACTTCTCGAAGGCGACTTTCGACATGTGGAGAAAGTCGTCCAAGGGATGCAAGGAATGGATAGCGTTGTGCATCTGGGCGCCATTGTCGGTGATCCAGCGAGTGCATTGGACGAACGTGTCACAGTGGCAGTCAACCTGACCGCAACCCAGATGATCGCTCAGGTGGCTAAAGCCTGCGGTGTGCCTCGGTTTGTCTTCGCCAGTACCTGTTCTGTCTACGGAGCGAGCGATGAGTTGCTAGATGAACAGTCTCCCGTGAACCCCATTTCACTTTATGGACGCACCAAACTGGCCGCTGAACAGGGTCTGCTTCGAATGGCCGACGAGTCGTTCGCCCCCACGGTCTTGCGATTCTCCACGATTTATGGATTCTCCGGTCGCACGAGATTCGACCTGGTGGTCAACCTGCTGACTGCGATGGCCAAGATCGATGGCCGGATCACGATCCACGGTGGAGACCAGTGGCGTCCCTTCGTTCATGTTGATGACGCAGCCTTGGGCGTTGCTTCGGTCCTGCGTGCTCCGCTGTCGGTCGTCGGGAACGAAACATTTAACATCGGCTCCGACGATCAGAACTATACCATTCAGCAGGTGGGAGAGATGATCCACGAGCAGGTCTTCGCGGCGGAGCTGATTGTTGCCGGTGACGATGTTGATAAACGAAACTATCGCGTCAACTTCGCGAAAGTGAACCAGGCACTGGATTACAAGCCTCAGTGGACAGTGCAAAAGGGGATTCAACAGGTCCTGGAAGCTGTGGCCAGTGGGGCTGTGGTCGACTTCCGCGATAAGCGGTATAGCAACGTCAAGTTCTTGAAGGAGTCTGGCGTGATCGAAGTCCTTCGTGTGGATGACGACTGGAGCCAGACGCTGCAACACGCCGAACCGGTACTCTCTGCCAGTTAGACCATTTCCATGGTTCGTGTGCAGGAGTTTGTTCGAGGGATGACCTCTGTCTGCTGAAGGGTCCTCCTGCATGAGACCTGAATAACAACTTTGGATTTGCCCTAGTGGTGCTTCGAGGCTGAACTGACGGGATCGTAGGACGGACTTCCAAGTCCGTCCGTGAGGATGTATCGACTTTGGGACGGACTTGGAAGTCCGTCCTACCAAACAACTCAGCCTCGTGAGACTACGAGTCGAGTCGACACACTCGCGTGGTTGGTGGGAGCCCACATCGTTCCGCCCGTCTTGAAAGCAGCAGAGGCGAGCATGTCGAGACCTTGCTGGAATGGTGCTCCTCACTGATCGATGTGCTACGGCTCTGCTGGGAATCGGGCACGATTCGATTCTGTGACGTCGTCGTTGATATTGTTTGAAAAACTTGGGGGTTCATCCGGCCTGCGGAGAACCTCATTGAAATGTCTCTACCTCTTGATTGGGAATTGCTGACCTGATGACGACAGCCCTGAAACAACATCAAATTCCGTTCTACCTTCCTTCGATCGGTGAGGAGGAGATTGCTGCCGTTGTCAAAACCTTGCGATCGGGTTGGCTGACGACGGGACCGCAGGTCAAAGAATTTGAACAGGCGTTCGCGAAACACGTCTCCGCAGACCATGCGATTGCGGTCAATTCATGCACATCCGCTCTGCACCTGGCGCTCGAAGCGATCGGTGTTGGTCCCGGCGATGAAGTTTTGATTCCGTCCTTGACGTTCGCGTCAACGGGGGAAGTCGTGATGCATCTCGGCGCAACTCCCGTCCTGGTCGATTGCGGGAACGAGTTTCTGATCGATGTGGATGACATGGAGTCCAAGATCACGGCCAACACCCGAGCCGTGGTTCCTGTTCACTATGGAGGACACCCGTGCGACATGGATCGCATCTTGTCCGTTGCCCGTCGGCATGGTCTGCGTGTCATTGAAGATGCCGCGCACGCACTCCCTGCCCGGTACGGCGACCGCCCCGTCGGCAGCATCGGCGACATCACCTGCTTTTCATTTTATGCGAACAAGACGATCACGACGGGCGAAGGGGGGATGGTGACCACCAACGACGAAGTGATCGCCGAACGCGTGCGACTGATGTCCTTACATGGCATCAGCAAGGACGCCTGGAAACGCTTTAGCGCGGAAGGATCCTGGTGCTATGAGATCACTGCCCCCGGTTACAAGTTCAATATGACCGACATGGCGGCTGCGATTGGCATTTCTCAACTGGAGAAGTGTCACGACTTCTGGGAGCGTCGGCAATGGGTGGCTGCTCAATATGATGCGGCCTTCGCAGAGACCCCGGAGATCAGAACGCCCACAACGGAGCTGAATGTCCAAAACTCCTGGCATCTGTATGTGATCCGACTTGAGATTGAATCGCTCTCGATTTCGCGAGATCGGTTCATCACAGAGCTCAATCAGGCAGGCATTGGTACCAGCGTGCATTACCTGCCACTTCATATGCATCCGCTCTACCGTGAACGCTTCAATTATCAGGTTGAGGATTTGCCCCGTGCAGCCCGGCTGTTCGAGCGGATGATTTCGATCCCGATCCATCCGCAGTTGTCCCAAGAGGACGTGGAAGTGATTGCCGGGACAGTGAACCAGTTGGTGGAGGAGCATCGTTCATGAAGCGGGCGTTCGACTTCACGGTCTCGTTGGTGGGTCTCATTTTGCTCAGTCCGGTGTTTGTGATGGCGGCCGCACTGGTCAAGCTGACGTCCCAAGGGCCTGTCTTTTTTTGTCAGGAGCGAGTCGGTCGCAACTTTCAGCCGTTTCGGATCATGAAGTTCCGGACGATGGTCGTTGACGCGCCGCAACAGGGAGGCCAGTTAACCGCAGGTCGCGATCCTCGAATCACGACCATTGGTCGACTCTTGCGCGCGACGAAGATCGATGAACTGCCACAGTTGATCAACGTGCTTAAAGGGGAAATGAGCTTCGTCGGGCCACGACCCGAGGTGCCCAAATACGTCGACCAATTTCGCACGGACTACTCTGAGTTGTTGCGTGTGCGTCCTGGCATTACCGACATTGCCTCGCTGAAGTACCGTCACGAATCGGATCTGCTTGGTGCGTCCGACGATCCGGAGGCGACGTATCTTGAGGTGATTCTGCCGGACAAGATTGCGCTGGGAAAGCAATACATCCGCCGACAGTCACTGGCGTTGGACTTGAAGCTGATGTGTATGACGGTTCTGCGCATGGCTGGTTAGCCTGTCGATCCTTTCTTCAGTTTGTCATTAAGGAGTTCCAACTCTGTATTCCACGCTCATTAATCATGTTGCCCTGCCGTTAATGTTGTGGCCCACGCGGAGCTCGTTCCAGCGCCGCGCGAAAGAGATCCGCCGCCGTCAATTCTGGTCGGTCGAACGTCGCCGAGAATGGCAAATGGAGAAGTTGGTGGCGATTGTGAAGCATGCGGCTGAAACCATTCCGTTCTACCGGGACCGGCTGGCCGAGGCGGGATTGGTCAATGGACACCTGCAGAGCCTGGATGATCTGCAGCGGATTCCGCCAACGACGAAAGATGACCTTGAGGCCAATTTCCCAGACCGAATGCTGTCGAGTGTCGGTGATCGTTCCGATTGGCGGTGGTTTGGCACTCGCGGAACGTCGCGGCGAACGATCGTCGTCTACGACTTTCTGAAGCGAGATCTAGGTCTCGCCGGAATCAACGTTTCGATGACGGAGGATGCGCCCTATCGCTACGGAGATCGCAGTGCCTTCATTCCCCCAGATGCCTGCAACACCCTGTGCGGGGTCGAAGGATTGCGAGAGACGTCGGTCCTGCATCAACTCGGCCAGATGTTGATCCAACGACAATGGAATGACTCGGACAAGGTCGGCGATCTGCGAACGCTGGTGATGAACAACTGGGTGAAACGGCAGACGCTGTTGCCCCCCTTCGGCGCAGTGGGCTCGACGATCGATGACGAATCTGCAGGGTGGTATGTGCAACAGCTGCGGACGGCGCGTCCGAGGTTGTTGAAGGCCCTGCCCGAATATCTGTACGGTCTGGCCCAATATGTGGAACGCAGCGGTGACGCGCCTCCTCAGATCAAAGTGATCAAGCCGATGGGCGCCTTGATGACCGCACCGATTAAGAAGTATGTCGAGAATGTCCTGGGCGGCGAAGTCCGCGAGGATTACGGCAGCTCCGACATGGGGCCCATGGCGTTCGACTGCCGCGAACGGTCCGGCATGCACCTCTTCGAAGATCTGTGCTACTTCGAGGTTGTCTGCAATGGAAAACCGGTCGAGGACGGCCAGCTCGGTACACTCCTCGTCACGGAACTTCACAATCGGGCGATGCCGCTGATCCGCTATCGGATTGGCGACGTTGTGCATATTGATCGCTCTCCATGTCCGTGTGGCCGGACGACGTCGCGCCTGTTCACAGAGGGCCGTCTGGAAAATACGCTTGTGCGTCCCAACGGCACGGTCCTGACCGATGCTGCAATTGGCAACTACTTGTATCAGCAGCCGCAGGTCTCGGATTACCAGCTTCTCGAGCGGTCCAACGGTCGCATGGAGTTGCGTGTGGTTCCCCAAGGATCTGACTTCTCTTCAGACTCGTTGGCAGAGGAAGCACAACAGTTCCTCGACAGTCCACGGCCAATCTTGCTGCGGCAAGTGCGGACGATTGCCCCGGAGGGTTCGGGGAAATTCTGTCACTGCAAAAGTTCCTCATTCACGGCGTTCAAAGCGTGAGTATGCCGTCGCAACTTTCGTCACCATTGGATGTCGCTGCCGTTCGCCGTGACTTCCCGATGCTCACCGGTGACGACAGAGATCTGCCGATCTATCTCGATTCGGCAGCAACAAGTCTCAAGCCAGCGTCTGTCATCCAGACCGTGCGGGACTTCTACGAGTCGTCCACGGCAAACACCGGACGTGGTGTGCATTGGCTCGCCGAAGCGGTCACAACACGGTTTGAGGAATCGCGGGAAATCATCGCAGCCTGGCTGAATGCCCAAACGCGGGAAGTCGTATTCACCAGCAATTGCACAAACGCCATCCGCTTGGTTGCTGAAGGACGGGATTGGCCGCAGGGCATCCTTGTCGGACTGAGTGAGCATCATAGTAACGACTTGCCATGGCGAACGAACGCGAGTCGATCGACGGCGGCGGTGCTTGAGAGCGGTGTCATTGACCTGGAGGATTTGAGACGGCAACTGAACGAAGAACCTCCAAATCTGGTTGCCGTGTCGCTGGTCTCGAACGCGTTAGGCACAGTTCAGCCCATCGAAACAATCGTCGAGTTGTCACATCAGGCTGGTACGCTGGTGCTCGTGGACGCCAGTCAAGCTGTTGCCCATCGAGCAATCGACGTGGTGTCACTTGATTGCGACTTTCTGTGCTTCTCAGGGCATAAGATGTTCGGTCCCTCAGGCATCGGTGTTCTGTATGGAAAGCAGACGTGTTTGGAGCAATTGGCGACGACGAGCTTTGGCGGCGGGTCGGTCGAAGCGGTCCATGCAGACTCTTTCGATCCGCGGGAGATCCCTTGGCGGCTGGAGACTGGCACTCCGAACATCGAAGGCGTCCTCGGCTTAGCTGCAGCCTGCGAATATCTCGATTCCGTGGGACCAGAGGCGGTCCGGGATCACGTTGATTCTCTGACTGCTCATG
Organism: Planctomycetaceae bacterium; assembly: GCA_029259815.1. Taxonomy (GTDB): domain Bacteria; phylum Planctomycetota; class Planctomycetia; order Planctomycetales; family Planctomycetaceae; genus JAHBXU01. The sequence goes on from JAJDEJ010000070.1 coordinate 38,209, forward strand.
CTGTTAGGGGACTTCGCGAGATTCCTGGCGTCACGGTTTTTGGTCCTGCCCAGAACTCGGCACGGGGACCGATCGTCAGCTTTTCGATGCTCGGCCTCGAATCGCACGCGCTGGCACGCATTCTGTCTCAGCGTCACCGGATCTGCGTTCGTAGTGGTTTCCACTGCGCACAACCTCTCCATGAAGCTTTGGGGCATGGCCCGACGGTGCGGGCCAGTTTCGCGTTATACAACACTCTTAAAGAGGTCGACACCTTCGTTGAAGCTGTTACCCGGATCGCGTTGGCCCGCGAAACATGAGCGACACTGAGCGATCTGAGTGTGAGACTGATGCGCCGACCTGCGATTGGGACTTTCGGTCACGCAGGATGCGACGCACAATCGCCCTCGGTTATCTGGCAATCCTCACGACTTTTCTGGTCCTTCCCGACGCGTGGCAGTTCTTGGGGAGCGGCGGCAAGGAGGTTGAGCGGCAGGTCGATGCCACGTTTGCAGATCTTGTGCAGCATGCGAGTGCCTATCTGGGACTCAGTTTGCTGATGTCGGCCGCCTTCGTCGGGCAACGATCGCTGGCTACGATCATGCTGTTTTGCGCCGGGCACGGGGCAGTCACCGAGATCATTCAGGTGTTTGTGCCAAACCGTTACTATGGATTGTCCGATCTGATGGCCAACATTTTCGGAGTCTGTCTTGGAGTGGGGTTGCTAGTGTTGTCGAGATCGCTGTTCGGACAGGGACGGATCGTTCCCGCCTGCCTGATTATGTTTCTGTGTCTGCATGGTTGCGGAGAGCCGGATGTTGCGACGACATCCACCAGAGATGTCACTGAGTTGCCCCAGGCTCGATTGATCGATCCAGTGTCATGGATTGGTGAGGGGGAATGGTTGAAAGTCGACACCCATGTGCATACGCGATTTTCTGATGGAGCGCATGATGTCCACGAGGTGCTTGCGAAGGCCCGCGACTTTGGTTGTGACGCTGTTGCGATCACGGATCACATCGATCGTCTGGATGCTGAGGATATCCCCGTTTATCTGGATGCCATTGAATTGGCCCGACGTCAGTTTCCGGAGCTACTTGTGATTGTCGGACTGGAGTGGAATGTGCCACCCGGTGGCGGTGACGAACATGCAACTGTGCTCTTTCCTGATTCATTGGCGACGATCGAGGTACTCACCGAATTCTGTGAGCGATTCGATGACTATGGCCGTGAGGATCACAACGTAGTCCTCGCCATTGAGGCAATCCGATGGCTGGAGGATCTCGGCGGAGATAGCGGGTTGACGCCAGTTGTCAGTTTGAATCACCCCAGCAGAAAGCGGGACCAGTGTGAGGAAGTTGCCGACTATTACGCACAAATCGCAGCCGCGAGTCCAGTGCTTATAGGTTTCTCCGGTGCACCGGGTCACCAGGCCGGTCGGATCATCGGCGCGTATGATGGCTCTGTCCAGACAGTGGATCATTGGGATCCCATGGTCTTACCGAACAGCGTCTGGGATACGCTCCTGCGATCCCGAAGCAATGTGTGGGGCGCGCTGGCACCGTCGGACTTTCATCGACGGGGAGGCGATGAATGGGGAGATTATTGGCCCGGAGAGTTCTCCGAAACCTGGGTCTATGCGGCTGAACGATCCATCGACGCCATACTGAGGGGATTACGTCGGGGCACGTTCTTTGCCGATCATGGCGGGATTATCCGAGACGTCGAATTGACAGTCAACACGCAGGGCTTGGAGCGTCCAGCCTATGCGGGAGAGGCCATCGAGCTTCCGGCTGGTCAGTTGGTCAAAATCACCGTGACGGCACATGCGCCGACTGTCGACCTGCAAGGGGAGGCCAGTCGCGTGGATGATGTCGAGATTTTGCTCGTCACGGCGACCGATGTGCAGACGAAGGTCTTCCCCTGTGATCGCCAAGCCGCGATGGCGGTTCACTACAAAACGATCCTGGAGAGTGATGTGATCGCGGTGCGCGCCCGCGGACGCCGTCTTCTGGACGACGGACCGGACCTGATGTTTTACACGAACCCCGTCCGGATCATCAGCGATGGGGATCGCGCGGCGGACGCTCCCGGCGACTCCACATCGGCCGCTTTCGTGGGAAATTGATGGGCACCAATTCCGCTGAAGGCAAATATGCCCCGATTGAGACGACGTGCGTCAGGTCAAGTGTAAACCGGCCGGCGACGAGTGTGGCCGTTGCCAGGGCTGTGCGGCGTTGGGGGCTGATCATGCTCATCGGCACTGTCTTGTTCGCGGTCTACGGCTCACTGACCCCCTTCAACTTTCGATTCCCCGAGAACTCATCTGCCTGGCAGAAACTGGGTGACATCCCGGCCCGGATGACGGACGAAGTGGGCCGGATTGACTTCTTTTCTAATGTCTGTCTGTTCCTCCCGATCGGCATGGGCGGGATGGCTTGTCTGACGAGGAAGGGCTGGAGCCTTCTGACTTGGCTGTCTCTCCCGATGGTGCTGCTGTTGGCCGTGGGGGTCAGTCTGATGTGCGAAGGGGCGCAGGCATACCTCCCTGGCCGAATTGCCTCCCGCTACGATGTTCTGGCCCATATGACGGGTGCGAGTCTGGGTTGCCTTGGCTGGCTGATTGGCGGTCCTTGGTTTCGCAGATGGCTGGAAAGGGTGTATCGCGATCCTCAGAACCACCACGGGTTTGACCTTCTTTTGAAGGGATATTTCGTTTTCCAGTTCGCGATGAGTTTGTTCCCCCTTGACGTGACGATTCATCCTGTCGAACTCTTTCAGAAATTCCGCCGTGGTCAGATTAATGTCGTGCCGTTCGTCGGACACGAGTGGACCTCGGAACTCATTTTGGAGATGCTCTTTTTTGGATTCACGTGCATTCCGTTTGGGGCCCTGGCGGCTCGATTCGGGATGCCTTGGAGAACCTTGAGGAACATTCCGGACAGTATCGCTCTTGGCGTGGCCATGCTCGTCGGTATCGAACTCTGCCAACTGTTCGTCTATAGCCGGTTTACAGACGCAACGCAGATTGTGATGGGATCGTTTGGGGTGGCCATCGGTGTTGTGGGCATGCACTTGGCTTGGCCGCAAGAGTCATCCGAGTCAAAGCAGCGACGCTGGTCTGAACGGCCCGGACCCTGGGTGGTGGCGGCTCTGTCTTACGTGCTGATTCCCGCGTTCTTTCTGCTGTGGCCGTTTGATTTCGTGATCGACTCCGCAGCGATCAAACGAGAGCTCCAGGGGATGATGCAGCTTCCGCTGGTGAGCTTGCTCAGCAGTTCGCCGCTGCAGATGTCCACCGTTCTGCTTCGCGACATTCTGTTGTACTTCCCGCTCGGCCTCTTGTTGGGCGCGGGGATCCGTCGTTTTAGACCGCCGTGGAAATTACCGATGACCGGGCTGGCAGTCTCGTTGATTCTGGTCTCGGTGGCTGGGATCGAAGTCCTACAGACAGTTGTTCCCGAACGCGTGGCCGATGTAACGAACATCATTGTCGGATGTGCGTCCGCGGTATTGGGACTGGCCAGCCTGTCGATCGCAGACGCGCCAATCGCCTCTCAAGGATGATAAGGATGATGACGACTGGCGAGAATTTGCGGCCCTGAGAGGTTATTTGGAATAATCGGATTGTAGTGCGACACTGTGAGGGCCGATGATAAGGAAAGAAACTTCAGGCTATCGCTACGGAGGGGGGGACGATGCCGACCAGATCGACAATTGCGCTGATCTTGCTGATCACTGTCAGTTCTTCGCTGCCAGGTTGCGCGACGACCGCGCTTGAAATGGAATATGGTGCGCTGGCCGCAACAGACATTCCACGCGAGTTGGATAAGGTCTCATTTCCAAGCTACCGCGTTGAGCCGCCCGACATTCTGCTGATTGAGAGTGGCCAGACAGTTCGGGCGCGTAACAAGCCGCTTGAGCGGGGCGAGCAGCTGATTGTCCAAATCGAGAACGGTGTTCCGCTCGAAGTGGACCCGGACATCCCACCACTGCAGGCCCAGGCGGAAATGCCATTGCAGGTGCAGTTTCGTGTGATCAATGGGCCGTTCGTAATCGGCACTGACGGGATGCTGGATTTGGGGCCCGTTTACGGAGCCATTCAAGTTGAAGGGCTGAGTTTGTCTCAAGCTCGTGAAGCCATTTTCAAGCACTTAACGTCGCCGCAAAGCCAAGGGGGAGTCGGGTTACGTGAGCCGCGAGTTGCCGTACAGTTGGCAGCCGTGGTCGGAGAGCAGCCGATCGCTGGTGAGCATCTCGTGCGTCCCGACGGAACCGTCTCTCTGGGTGTTTATGGGAGCATCTACGTGGCCGGACGTACGTTGGATGAGATTCGGCACGAAGTGATCGGGATCCTTCGCGCCGAGGGGAATCCGAATCCGAAGGTCAATGTCGACGTCCTCGCCTACAATAGCAAAGTTATCTACGTGATTCAGGACGGTGGCGGCTTCGGTGAAGAAGTGGCCCGGTTGGCCTGGACGGGGAATGAAACCGTCCTCGACGCCATCGCCCAGGTTCAGGGATTGTCCCAAGTGTCTTCCAAGAAGATCTGGGTCGCCCGTCCTGCGCCCTCAGGCACTGACTGTGCGCAGATCCTGGACGTGCACTGGAAGGCAATCACGGCCGAAGGGATCACCACGACAAATTATCAACTGGCCCCAGGCGATCGCATCTACGTCAATGCCGACCATCTGATTGCGTTCGACAACACCATTTCCAAACTCCTCAACCCGGTTGAGCGGATCCTTGGATTCACGTTACTCGGCAGCGGGGTCGTGCAGAATTTCCGGTTCTGGACGCAGCAAGGAACACGTGGCGGTGGCTTCTAGGGCCGCAGACAAGAGAGAGTCTGCTTCGCTTTCCAGTGTAATAACAGAGGATTTCGATGACTCGATTGACTACCTTCATCATTGTGACCGCCATTGCTCTCGCCAGCTGCGCGTCGGCTGAGGCACAGTCGCGGATCGGACCACCACCGAGGCGACCAACCGTCAGCCCTTATTTGAATCTGCTTCGTCGTCCCAATGCCGGAGGAGGCGGACTTGGATTTAATTATTATCAGCGTCTCCTGCCGCAACAGCGCGCATTGCAAGCCGACCAGAGGCTGACAAGCTCTCTCAGTCAGGTTCGAAGCCGCCAATCGGCGCTGCAGCAGGAAATCGACAGCGGTCTCGCGCCGACCGGCCACCAGACCTCATTCCTGAATCTTGGCGGTTATTATCCTGCGAACACCGGTTCCAGAACGAGGTGATGAGCAGATAATGCTCATCTCCATAACCGCTCACGAAGTTGACTCGGCCCTTCGCAATCTCTCCTGAGCAGAGTCGGGAAAGGATCCCTGTTATGACCCGCATTTCGACAACCTTATTGGCACTGATCAGCGTTCTCGCCACTCAACAGCTCCTGGCGGTTCACACCCATGCAGGTCGCGGTCTGTGGTCATCGTTCTCCAGTGGAGACAGCTGTTCTAGCACGTCAACATGCGATGCCGGTGGCTGCGATGAGATTGGATGTGACGGATGCGGCTACGGAGCAACGGCCCCATGTTCTGGCCCATTCGGTTGGATCTCCGACAGCCGCAAATCACGGGGTCGCGAACATCGCTTCATGTGGTATCTCAAATGGCAGGATCATAAGAAACTGCTGCACGAGGCATGCCCTCCAATTTACGACTGTCATTACGGATATTATCCCACCTGCTGGCGATTGCACCCGGAATGCCTACGATGCCCGCAAACCGGGGGTTGCCAAGCCGAACCTCACGGAGCGCCACCTGACTTTTATGGAGCGCCACCTGAACCCCATGGAGCGCCGTCTGAACCATATCTTGCACCACCTGAATCTCATGATGCACCTCCCGAACCTCATGAAACACCACCCGAACCTCATGGAACGTCACATGATGTGTGGACCGTACCTGAGCGCTCGACTCCACAGGCATCCGGCGGCTTCATGGCACCCACTTTCGAGCATCCTGAGGGTCTTCAAAAGGTTCCGTCGGCTGCGGTATCATTTCTGACACTTCCGGCAGACTCACAGCATGTGCCCGCAGATCAGCCACTCAACAAGGTTGGCTTAACCGGAGCACCCAGGTCCGGCTCGATTCAGCAGATATCGGCTGAGGACATCGTGGTGACGGCTGATGATATCGTGGTGACTCTGAAAACTAGTCAATTTTCAAGTTGGCCGAGATCGCCTTCAGAGAGAGAATCGAAGAGTGAGTAAACCCGAAAGCCAGACATGACGAGATTCTGGTAACTGTAGAATACGAGAACAGCCTGCATCTGGTCTCTGTGCATCCTTTTTCGGACCAGTTCGAGGCGTGGCAACTATGTCAGTTCGACCAGTTCACTAGGATCAGGATCGAATCGTGTTGCTCGATGAAACCTGGAGCCCATCTGGGATGCCTGTGAGATACTGATCCACGCGAGATGAGTATCCATGTGAGCCGGGCCTCCCTTGAACCAGGGGCCAGACGAATTCTCGCAGGACAGGGCATCTCAAGGGCCTTGTCATACAATGCAGACATGATGTTGAATCAGCCAGTGTGCATTCAGTCTGCCCCATCCAACCTCACCAGTTTCGACGTTGCCTCAGTGAGCATCAGAGACTGGCTGGTATGACGGGGGACCAAGGTCTGATCTGCCGGCAAGAAGGCATGTGACCAATTCTCGCGGCGAAGCGAGTGGCCGTTCTCAGGTCAAAGTGTGAAGCGGCTGGTGGGGCCGACCGAGTGCGTGGAAACTCCACCAATTGTCGCCAGAATCGCCACGATCGGCGGTCACGACCGTAATCAAATCCGCCGAGTGAGCGCATTCATACTTGTCGATGACCGGCCCGGATGGTCTAATGATTGGTCCGCGAATTAGTTAGTCTTAGCGGTTGGATGTTCTGTTCTGGGGCCGAGGACGGAGAGTGTCAGCGATGATGTTGGACTTGGCGCTGCACGTACGTGATCAGGCCGGAATCGACAAAGAAATTGTCGTCCGAAGGCCCTACGCGATTGTCGGTTCCGGTCAGGATTCGGATGTTCGGATCCCCGACATGGATTTGACCAAGCCCCGCCGCCTGTACTTCCAGGCTGTGGATGAAGGCATTTTGGCCGTCAGATTGTCGAGCCCGCGCCAGACCAAAAAAGGGGCTCCGGCTGCCGCTCATCTTCTAGGCAACCGTGAACGTCTCAAAGTTGGTCCGTATACGGTGGCAGCTGAACTGCGGAGCCCCCACGCGGATACGGCGGCGCGGTACCAGCGTGACTTCTCAATTCGACGCCTCCCGAATCAACCAAACACAAACCTGTGCCTCAGATTTGTCAATGGGCACACACGCACGGGTCGAGTATCGGCTCGATACCTCCGCGACACCATGACACTGATCGGCAGTTCGAGCCGCAGTCACCTCAAGTTATCACATCCTGACGTTCCGGACTTCCATTCGAGCATTGTGAGAACCGGGAACGAGATTTGGATTCTCGCTTTGTCCAGGAAATGTGAGCTACAGGTGAATGGCCACCGCGTGCGGCATATCAAATTGGTGTCCGGTGACATTCTGTCGATTGGCCCATTCCTCATGCAATTGCAAGTGGATCAGCACCGTGACTCGTCCACCGTCCTGATCCCGCGGGAGAGGGCGGTGCGAACCATCCCGCCAGCGGATGCCTCATCTGGTTTACCTGATTCGGTGCAGCTTCCCGATTCGACTGACCTCATCGCCACGTCCTCATCGCCGCTGGCGACTGGAGAGAAGCCGGGTGGATCCCTCATACCTCATCAAAGTGGCATTCTGGACTCCGACTCGGCCAGCAAAGTGGCCGAGACCGGGTTCGAGCAACAGGACAATTCGGGAGAGCAAGATGCGATCTCATGCTCCTCTAACACGGATGTGGTTGAGCTGGTTGAACAGTTGACTGGTCTCCAGCAAATGCTAATTGAGCAGTCGCAACTGCAAACCTCGCTGATGATTCAACTCGCCGCGGGTGCGCAAACCAACCAGAGAAGTCAGGAGGACCTGCTTCGCGAGCAGATTGCCGCAATTCAAAGCATTGCGGGCGAACTCCAGGCTTGGCGAAGTGACTTGGAAAAGCGGGTGGAGTCAGCAGCAGGCGCACCGCTGCCGCTTGGTCCGCCACTGTTGCCTGGAGTTCCGCCTCGAAATCTCACCCAGGACGGACCGTTCGATCCCGCTGAATTGCCGCACCTTGCGCGGGAGCCCAAGTCTCAAGAGGACATCGAAGCACACTCGTCGCTGTCGGAGCGGATCGAGTTTCTTGAACAGGAGCGGAACAGCATCATTCAGAGAATCGTGAGGCTGCTTCCCAACTCCCGCGATAGCACACGATGATCCCGCTTGATCTGGCGACATTGCGACGGCGAGCACCACGAGGCAGCCAGATCTGGTGTGTGAATTTCGGAGCGCATTGGCGAAGTTCGCCATCGTCAGGATCCAGATCCTTCGCTCATTATTAATTCAGTCTGGGGCCACAATGCCAAGCTGTAAGCCAAGAATGTCTGACAAACAGGTTCCCGACCCGGACGGATCGCCGCAGATCGACCGTGCCGGGGGCGAAGTCCGTGAGTCAGAGACAACACCGATTCCCGACGTTCTGGTCCACGTTAATCTTCGACTGCTGTTGATCACCTTAGCAATCACCGCAGTCGTGCTAGGCACGACCTTCGTTGTGCATTCCGTTCAACTACGGAAGAATGTTGAGTACTTTGTGCAACAGGCTGATGAGGCTGAAGCACACGGAGACTTGGATGCGGCCATCAAGTATCTCAAGCTCTATGTGAGCCTCCTCCGTGAGACATCCGGTCAGAGAGATCTGCCGTATGTGGACTCGATGAATCGGTTGGCGAACCTGTATGAGCGGCGCGCCTCCGGTTTCGGAGACGCAGAACGGGCCTTCCAGTTATTCGAGGAGGTCCTCCGACTCGATCCCGACAGGCACGACAGCCGCTCAAAACTGGTGGATTTGTCACTGCTGATGGGGCGGAATCGGGACGCACTGGCGCACATTGATAAACTGCTCGCCCAGTCCGAAGAGTTGGCTCAGGACGAGCCGTTTTCACCGCATCTCGATTGGAACGAGCTTTTCGTGCAGCGCGGTCGCTGTCTGGAATTGTTGGGCGACATCACCGGTGCACAGAAGAGTTTTTGTGAAAGTGTCGTTGCCGACCCAAGTCAATGCGAGCCGTACGTAAATCTCGCACGAATTGTCGCCACGAATCCCGACGCCGTTTGCACACGAGAGGAAATCGCGGGAGTCTCAGCAGGTGTCGCGACATTTGTCAGCGATGCGTTTCCCGCTGAGACCGATGGGAGTGCAGCAGCAGCCCTCAAGACGTCCAATGCCGTTCTCGCCATGATGGTTGAGCATGGTGCACCACTTTGGGAGGCCCACCGTCAGCGGGCAGTGTTCCTGTCGTCCCTCAGATCAACACGTGAACAGGCGCCCCAACAACGGCCAGCGGCTGAGATCCGGGCCGACGCGTTGCTCGCAAGACTCGACGAGGATCAAAACGGTACCCTGAGCAGTGAGGAGTCCAACGATTCCGAAATACCGGCATTCACTGACAGCAACGGTGACAGTCGCATCGAGTCTACGGAATTGGTTGAACGGCTCATCGTAACGGAGTCAACCAGTCGCTTGCGCCAAGCCGAGGCATCGATTGAACGGGCACAGGAAATCGCGGACGGCGAAGATGTCGAGGCAACTCTCGCGGTACTGAAGTCCGCCGTCGATGTCTTTCTGGTGCTGGCGGAGTCTCTGCAATACGTGAAGCCCGCTCAGGCGCAAGAGTATGTCGTCCGCGCCCGGACACATGCCGCACGGGCGGCGGAACTGGACGACCGCTCTCCGGCTTCCCTGTTCGCCCAGGCCCAGCTGGAACTCCGCACTCTGGGCTTCGCTGACGATGCCAGTGTTCGGCAGCAACGTCTGGATGAGGCAGAATCACTGCTTCAATCGAGTTACCAGATCCTGCAATCAGCCGATCCCCAATCCGACGAGGATGCGAGTGCAAATGACCCGTTACGGGTCGCCGTCATCTGGACACTTGCGGACGTTCTCATTTCCCAGCTGGAGCGCGATCCCGCAAATGAAGAAGGGCTGCGCAAGGAACTCCGCTCCAGTGACAAAATCAATCCAACAGGCCTGATTCCGGAATTGCAGGCCGCAAACTACTCTCAGCAATTGATTGAGTTTCTCAATGGGCGGCTGTACCTGGCCGACCAGAAGTGGAGAGCAGCAGAGGAGGCGCTCCGCAACGCGACTGCCGGTGCTGGTCAGGCGACAGACTTTGCCCGCCGTGTCGCATTACTGCGTGTTCAATGTGCGGACCGATTGGGAAACACCGACGCACAGGTTGAACACACTCTGGCCCTCGTCCAAATGGAACCGACTTGGGGTCCGGCACGTGTGGCGCACGCCGAAGCTTACTTCGATGCCGGACGGCTTGAAGAAGCGATCGAGGAATATTCAGCCTTTGCAGCTCAGCCGCAATTTACCGAGCGTTTCCTTCGCTTGCTGTTCGCCAGAGAAACCCGCAAACCATTCCAGCGACGACGATGGCAGGCCATCGAAAACGCCCTCGGACACCTGGAACAGCAGCCGGAAAATGTCCACAGCGCTTCGATCCTGCGCAGTGAATTGCTGTATCAACAGGCGTTGGCGGCTCAACAGGCACATCAATCTGCGGGTCGCACTGACATCAGCGGGAACGCCACGGCAAAGCTGGATGAAGCGGAGAGGTTGCTGCGGCAATCAGTCGCGGAGGCTCCTGACGAGGTCGACCTTCGGGTGGCGCTGGTTGAACTCATCGTGAGGAATTTCGACTTGCATCCGGAGGAGCGTGTCTCCCGTTGCCAGGACGTGCTGACCGAAGCTGTCTCTCACCTGGGTGACGACGTGACGATTCGCCGCGCCGCCGCGACTGCTGCGATTCTCCAACCCAAATCATCTGCCCTCCCGTCTTTGCTCGTGCTTCTGCGTGACAACCCTGAATTTAGCACCGACGAGCGCGTCGACCTTCTCATGAGTGTGGCCCGGTCCTACCAGTTGATTGACGAACCAGACCTCGCTTTGGAGTTGTACGTTGAGGCCGCTGAACTTCAGCCGACCGATATCACAATCCCCACATCGGCACTGCAACTCCTGATTCAACAGATCGTCAAAGACAGCGGCGTTCTAGGAGACCATCAGGCCATCTGGGATCAGATGATTGCTCACCTGTCAGACATCGAGGGGCAGGACGGACCTTACACCTCCTATTACACAGCCAGCAACATCATTCTCACGGCCCCCGTCGAACCGGACGAAATGCAGAGACTCCCGGAGGCCCGCATCCTGCTGAGACGGGCAGAGCGAGAACGACCAAGTTGGGCAGCGATTCCTCGAATGCTGGGCGAACTCGAAACTCTTTTGCTTCATCGGGAAGCCGCTTTCGCCCATCTCAAGAAGGCCATCGAACTGGGCGATCGCAGCGAAACCGTCGTCGGACGCGTGATCGAGTTTCATCTCGAACAAGAGCGTAACGACGAAGCCAAACGCCTGCTGGAGCTTGTCGCGCGGGAGCGGCCCCAACTCCTGTCCGGCAAGTTTGCACAACTCGCTTGGACGATCGGTCGTCGCCTGGAAGAGAACAGTATGACACTGGGAGTTCTACGGGAGCGGGCAACGGCCTCTGATGATGCCGATGTCAAGATCGCGATGGCTTTGGACTACATGGATCGCGGAGATAGTGATGCCGAAGTCGAAGAGTTGTTGAGGCAGGCCTGTAATGAGATGCCCGAATCCCCGCGTCCCTGGCTGGCCATTGTCAATTTCTATGGACGCTCTGGCCGAAATGTGGACGCACTTGATGCGATCGACGAAGCACAGAGCGCACTTCCGGACGATCCCCCAATCCTGAAGCCCCTGACCATCGCCCGCTGTTATGACATGCTACGGGCGGATGATGCCGAGCAGCAGGAGATCTACTGGAACGGCGCCGAGAACCATTACGTCGCGGCCGTGGAGGCCGACCCCGCGAATCTCGGTACAGAATTGAGGTTGATCGAGTTCTACACGCGGGTCAACCGCATGGGCAAGGCGCTGGAGCGGATTGAAAAAGTCCTTGCCCCAGACAGCAAGGCTCCACCGGAATTTCGCGCCTGGGCATTGCGACGGCAGGCATTGGTTGCCGCCTCGTCCGGAGCATTTGAAGATACAACGAAAGCTTTGCAGAAACTGAAGGCGACGTCGTCAGTCAGTGAAGCCGGGCGGATCGAGAACCTCCGCGCCCAACTCGCCATCTATACTTCGCGAAATCAAACCGCCGATCGCAACGACATGCTGACCGTGCTGACGGAGCTGCACGAACTGACGGACGGGGTCTTGACCACCCGGGAGCGGTATCAACTGGCCGCGTATTCTCTGGCGACCGGAGACTGGCCGCTGGCCCAGACAGCCTATCGAGAATGGATTGACGCTGAGCCAAGCAACTCCGCCGCCCTGGCACAATTCGCGGCTGCCTTGATTGAACGTACTGCTGACGAAGCTGTCAATCTCGACGAAGCCCGCAGCACACTCGACCGGCTCCGCCTTATCGAACCGCGAACTTACCGCACGGCCAACCTCGAGGCACACTGGGTTGCTGCAAGCGACGAGCCAGCCGAGGCCGCCCGCCAACTCTCGAAATTCGTTCAACAGTTCTCCGATGTTTCGCTCGATCCGGTCTTCGATGACATTCGAGAACAGACAGATGCGGTCGCTGCCATTCAAATCCTCAGGGAAGCAAAGCACCTGCAGGATGATCCAACAGTCTCTGCATCTCTGGAAAAGGCGGACAAGCAAATCCAGTCAGATGATGAAGACGGAGCGCTGGCCATCCTGAAGCAACTCGCCGAAGCCCAAATGGCCGTTGTGCAACTGCGAACGGATGCCCTCAAGAATGCGGCTGATTTCCTCGACAGCATCAAGCAGACTGACACCGCACAGCAGCTTTACGAGATGTACGCCGAGCGTTCACCTCGCCCCACAGCCACGTTGGAACGGGCCCAGTTTCTGAGCAAGCACGGACAGACCGACGAAGCCCTTGATCTGTGTCGTGGCGCCTGGGAGACCAACCGGCCGGAACACGTTGCCACCGTCGTTGCTGCCCTCCTACGTAGAAACGGCATCACAGATCCGAAGATAGTGCAGCCATTTGCCGACAGGCTCCAACCCACGATCGACGAGGCCACGACGACTCAAGCCAGGCGAGATCGTCTCTTCGAGCTGGGGAGCCTGCAGGATCTGCTCCAGGATTACGAGCAGGCAGCCGCATCATTCTTCAAGATCGTTCAGGAGAACCCCAACGATGTCTCCGCCGGCAATAACCTGGCCTATCTCTGGGCCCGGCAGGGTGAGCGGATTCCCGAAGCGCTGACGCTCATCGATCACCTCATCCAGAAATACGGCCAAAGTGCGGAGCTGCTCGACACGAAAGCCATTGTCCTGCTGGCGGCGGGACAGTCACAGGATGCGGTGGAGATCCTGCAGACGATTGTTGACGCCGCTCCGGGTCCTGTTTCCTATCTACACCTGGCCGAGGCTCAGGCAGCCGACAGCGACAAAGCGTCGGCGCAGGCGTCACTGCAAACGGCTGAAGAGGAGGGTCTTACATCACCGGCTCTGCATCCACTCGATCGCCGGGCATACAATCGGCTGAGACAAACGGTGACAAAACGGTAGATCCCACAAATTCGGAGGGTGTAGTCCGTCATTGGTGGTGGTTCAGGCGTTCAGTGTGAGGGTGGTCCAGAGTTGGTGCCAGTGGCCGTTGAGGTCGGTGGCTCGCAGGTCGGTGACGGCCAGGACGCCTCGTTCGCTCCCGTGCAGGCCGGGGCCTTTGAGCCGCAAGCCGACGCGTGGCTTCGCGGTCGATTCGATCGTGCCGCTGCGGATCATCGGGGCGCGGCTCCCG
>JAJDEJ010000008.1 GCA_029259815.1 Planctomycetaceae bacterium
TTGGTAGAGTTCTCCTTCCCTGCGAAGAAAACGCTGTCGCAGAATCGTTAGCCGAGCTTCAAAGCCTGCTCTTTCGACTGCAAGTTCTTCGTTCAGGTCCTCACGTTGGGACTTACTCTCCGGCTCTTTTTTCGGGTTCGCCAGTTTGCTGCTAAGTTCTTGGATTTTTCTGAGATGTTGATTTGACTCTTTGGAACTCTGCTCAATCGCATCCTGCAGCAGTTCACGATCTTGGCGAAATATCTCGTCATGCTCAAACAATATGGCCATGTCGACAGTCGCCTCGTCGGATTTCCAAACGACAGTCACGATGCCCAGCTCGAAGTCATCAGAATCTGCCGCTGGCTCATCGGTACTGCTGGCTTGCTTCGGAGTTGTCGCTTCCTGCGCTGTGAGATCGACGTTCAGAACGCCGATCAACGAGACTCCTGCGACTAAGGCAAGCATCGTGATCTTTTTCATCTTGGAATCCTCCAGTGAGTTTTGGGAGAGCAGCTTGTGGATACGCTGCGAAAGTCCGGACCCGCTGACAGCAGGGCTGGAAAATACGATGGCTCTTTTGTGATTCCCCAGCGAGAGAAGTGCTCGGGCGTAATCGGCGACATGCTCCGGCTCAGCGGTTTTCGCGGCTTCGTCGCATGCCCATTCGGCACATTCCTCGAAACGGTTGACCGCCCACCAGACTGCGGGGTTGAACCATTGCAGCAAAGCCAACATTCTGATCCCCAGCGACTTCCAGACGTCGCCGCGCAGTAAGTGTGCAAGCTCATGTCGCAAGATGGCGAGGCGTTGCTGGGGTTGCAGCCCGCTCCAATAGTGAGCAGGGACGATCAACCGATAGCCACCGGGCAATCGACAAAGCATCGGCCCTGCGTGTTCGGTCACATAGAGCGGGACAGGCGAGCCGACTCCCTCGCTTCGCTGTAACTCGTCCCATTCACTCAGCCATTCCGGTTCAGGATGAAGTTCACGAGGTGGGTTGAGCCAGAAGCGACAGTAATTCCAAAGGGCACGCCCTGCGAGAAGGATCACTCCGACTGCCCAAGCGACTGCGAAGAGTTGTGTCCAGGGAACGGCTCTCTGCCGAGGTGAATGCACTAAAATCGCAGGCAGCCCCCTTGCTAGAACCCTCTTGTGAGCTTCATCGATCGGCAACACGCTTGATGCTGGAACAGCCGTGCTTTCTGAGACCTCCATCTGGTCACTTGCAGTTGACTCGTGTTGAACATGCGGTGCAGCTGCATCGAGAATGGGAAGCTCAATGTTCAGTCGTGCGAGCAAACATCCCTGAGCGACAACCGCGAGATACGCGATTCGCCGAGTTGTGGGAGATGCGATCCTGAACAGATGGAGAGCCGCTGCCACAAGTCCGGCCATCAGCATTAGCAAGGCACTACTCCGCAACACATTCGCCGTCAAATGGATGAGAAGATCGTTCATTGTTCCCCCTCTCCCGATTTGGACTTCTGATTCCGTCTCTCTGCTTCGTTGATCAATTCCTTCAACTCGCGAATTTCCTCTGACGACAGCTTCCGGTCTTTCACAAGATGGGCCACCAGGGGAACGACTCGCCCGCCGGTCACGCGATCGACCAGTACCTTGAGGTCATCCCGGCTGACATCTTCCGGTTGAATCACCGCTTGATAAGAAGCGGGATGAGAACCGATTCTCTTGGCGAGCCCTTTCTCGACCAGCCGATTCAATCGGGTCTGCACCGTGGTGTAGCCGACCTTGCGCTTGTGCGACTCATGCGCTTGGGCGATCGTGGCTGCGCCGGCCTGCCACAAGATTTCCAGTATTTCAATCTCTCCGGTCGCCAGCCGGAGCTCCTTGCGACGCTTCTTCATTGACGACCTCTTTTACGACATGTGTCATAAGCGGGAGGGGCAGTTTATGACTGCTGTAGTAATTCGTCAAGAGGAACCTGTCAGACAATGTCAACGAGAGCGAAATGTTTCTGGAGTGAGCTTCATTGGAGAAGGGTGAGCCGAGCATAGCTGACCAAAGGTTGGTCGCGGACGGTGGGTTTCACGTCATTACGCCCACACAGCATTTTCAGAGACGGCTTCGCGCAACCTCACAGCATTGGTCCAGAGAGGGCAGTCTCCTCGCTACGACGCGTGAGCATGCTCACGGCGTCACTCCGTCGCTTGTCGGCCTCTCTGTCCCGTGATTCGGCACGGGCAGAAGACCGGTTGCAACCACAGGCAAGTCGACGGACCTGGCCGAACAGCCTGGCGATCCCCTGCTCTCTCGACTTCCGGACTGGCCAGTCCATTTCTCTTGATGTGCTTGCTGACAACCAGACTCAAGGATGCCCGACGTGGCTTTGACCTTCAAACTCGGTGGAGCCACATGAGTTGGTAGGGATTGAGAGTGAGGTCGTCTGACGTGGCGATCGAGACCGAGCTGATGAGATCCTCGAAGAAGCGCCCCATGCCTGCCGTGCGGAGCGTGTTCCCCTTGAGTGATTGTGGTCTCTCGGAAAAGTTGGCCAGGACGAGGATGGTGTTGCCTTCGTGCTTCCGGGTGAAGCCGAGCACGTGCGTGTTGTCGAGAGAGATGAGCTGCATGTCAACGCCGGCGAAGGCCGGGTGCGACTTGCGGATGTTGATCAGGGTCTTCAGCGTCGTGAAGATGCGTTTGCGGATTGAGCCGTGCCCGTCAGTGCCGATGGTGTCGTTGAGGGTCTCCAGGTATTCCCACTTCATCTTGGGACGATGGATCCAGCGGGTGTCGCCCGATTTGGCGGGATCCTTGACGTAGTCGTAATCGTTCAGCAGGCCCCACTCTTCGCCCAGGTACAGAAGTGGGATGCCGCCGATGCTGATCGTGATTCCGTGCAGGAGGGCCATGCGCCGCAGGGCCATCTCTTTGAGGTGTTCGTCGTCCCGTTCGATCGCTTGTTCGAGTCCTGCGAGCGACGCCATCGTGCCGGAGATGCGCATGTCTCCCGTTTGGGTGTTGTGCTGGAAGGGGACGCCCCGGGCAAAGGAGCCCTCGAACTGTCCCGTGTAGAAATCGTTGAGAAACTGTCGGTGGTTGAAGGCATTGATGCCAATGGCGTCCGCGTCGGCATCGTCAAAGGTCCAGCCGATATCGTCGTGACAGCGGAGGTAGTTGACCCACGTCGTGCACTCCGGCAACTGGTGGCGATGACTCAGCGATCGTGTGAGCAGGCGGACGTTGCGAGTGGCGAGTGACTCCCATAACAGGGCCATCAGTGTGGGGTTGTAGGAGAGTTGGCACTCGTTGGGGCTGATATACCTGGCGACATCATCGGGATGAACGATTGCTTCAGACTTGAACAGCACCCCGGGAGCCACAATACGGACGACGGAGTTGAAGGCCTGAATAATCCCGTGCGCCTGAGGCAGGTTCTCACAGCCGGTTCCCATCTGTTTCCAGATGAATGCGACGGCATCCAGTCTCAAGATGTCAATGCCCGTGTTGGCCAGGAAGAGAAGCTCGTCCAGCATCGCCCGAAAGACAGCCGGGTTGCGGTAGTTAAGATCCCATTGAAAGCTGTTGAAAGTCGTCCAGACCCAGGCCTGCATGCCGTCGTCCCAGGTGAAGTTGCCGCGACGGACTGTGGGGAAGATCTCTCGGAGCGTCCGCTCATATTGGTCGGGCAGAGTGCGATCCGGGAAGATGTAATAGAAATCCTGGTACTCACGGTCTCCCGTCTTCGCTTGCTTCGCCCAGTCGTGGTCGTCCGAGGTGTGATTGAAGACGAAATCGAGGACGAGGCAAATGCCCGCTTCACGCAATTCGGTCGCGAGTTGGTTGAGATCCTCAATCGTACCGAGTTCGGGATCGATTGAGCGATAGTTGCTGATGGCATAGCCGCCGTCGTTATCACCCGGTCGGACTGCGAACAAGGGCATCAAGTGCAGGTAGGTCAGCCCGAGATTTTGAAGGTACGGGATTTGTTCTCTCAGACGACCGAGGTTCTCACTGAACAGGTCGACATACAATGCCCCACCGACCATCTTCTCAGATTCGAACCAGCGCGGCTCGTTGACGCGACGCTCGTCCAGATCTTTGAGCGACGCGGGACGCATGGCCCACCCTCGGGCGGCGGTCAACAGGATCTGTTCGATGTGATAGAAGAAGTCGTACCGGTCACCATACAGGCGAAACAGCAACCCAAATAACTGCGGCCAGTGTTCGGCCAAGCGTCGTTCGAATGCGCTGATCGCCTCAGGTGCGGCTTGTTCTTCCGTCCAGATCGTTGCCAACCGAGGCCGCAGTCGCTTGAGCGTCAGGTCGGCTTCTGAAGTGGCATCGATCGGGCGGCCATTGTCATTCGATCCGGTCATTGGGAATCGTGATGTGGTCCCAGAATTTGTAGTAGTCGATTCCCTCAAGGATGCCTCGCGCATGTGATGCTTCGGCGAAATAAATTCGTGGCCACTTGCGAAGTTTTTCCAGCTCTTCGCTATGATTCCCGACAACCACTCCCAGCGTGCGCCCTTTGAGCATGCCTTCATCATTGCCCGAGTCCCCGGCGACGAGGACCTTTTCGGGAGCAAACCCCCATTTGTACAGCAAATGCCGCATCGAAAGGTCGCTGCCTCCGCGGACGGGGATGATGTCGAGATACATGCCGAGTGAAAAGACCAACTTGGCCCGAAGTCCCGCTTCGCGGAGGATTTTCTTGATTTCGGAGATCTCCGGAGCAATTTCCGTATCGACCTCATAGCTGATCTTGAACCGCGATTGCTCATTCTCGGGTTGCGGGAACAGCCCTGGTGTCTCATCGAGGATCGATCTGACTTCGTCCGGCTTCCATTGATAGCCGATCTGGTTTCGCCAGCTCTTGTCCGCTGTGAGGGTGGCGCCGTAATGCAGTTCGGTTCCACAGGAGGAATCGAACACATCGGGAGTGGGCAGGTCGAGCTCTTTCATTAACTTCAGTGCGTCGTCGATTCGTCGTCCGGTGGCGATGCCGAAGCCGACGTGATCAGACTCATTGAGCCGATCCAGGAACTCTCTGAGTGCCTCATTATCGCCGGTGAGCGTATTGTCCAGGTCGGTAATGATCAGCCTGTCGAATTCCGGAAGACGTCGCCGTTGGGGCGTGTGAGCGAGGGCGGGCGTTGCCGAATGGGCGATGATGTCCTGCACATCTCGCAGATACCGCTTGGCGTGATTGCCCCACGAGTAATGTTCGCGGGCTCCAGCGATGCCGTTGGCTGACCAGACTTCCCACTGCTCCGGTTCATTGAGGGCCCGTAGCAGGGCATGCTCAATCTCATGCGAGTCCAGAGGATCGATGAGCAGGCCATTTCGACAGTTGGCAATGATGTCTCGCGGTCCGCCGTCATTCGTGGCGACAATCGGCAGTCCGGATGCCGCCGCTTCCAGGAGCGTCAGGCCAAATGGTTCAGTGAGAGCCGGGTTGATGAAGACCCCCCGTTGCTTGGCAGCGAGTCGATACAATTCCTGAACGTCTGCCGTCTCATGAGCCTTGGGATAGGCCATCTTGCCATACAGGTCGTAGACATCGACGAGAGTCAGAATTTCTTGCACAATCTTCTGTTGAGCAGGTTCCATCGTGCGGAGATCATCGCGCGACCCCATGAGCATCACAAGATTCGCCCGTTCTTGAAGTTGTTCACTTTCGCCATACACCCGAACGAGCGTCTCCAGGTTCTTTCGTTCGTCGGGACGTGCCATCGTCAGGATGAATGGCTTTTTAGGGTCGTTGAGAAACCGTG
>JAJDEJ010000071.1 GCA_029259815.1 Planctomycetaceae bacterium
TCTCAAGGGGCGCAAAATCCGTGATGCCGAAATGAACGCCATCAAACTGAAACGCAATGCGTTCCACGGTGATTGGAACTATCAAATCGCCCCACGTAAGAACTAGAACTTCGATAGTTTATTTACGAACGCACCCTTACTTCCTCAACGGTTCTTCTTTACCGAGATCGATACCATCCTTTTCAGGATCGTCGCTGTCCTTCTCAGGGTTGGCCAGCGTCGTCGCGTAGGCATACAGTTCATCCCGCTCCAGACGATCGAGATTGTACACCGTGTCGAGTGTCGTCTTTTCCATCTTTCCCAACCGTGAGTTGAAGGTTTCCGTGTAATACGTCACGAACGTATCCCGGTAGCGGTCGTTACCGCCGTCGAGGATGTCCTCAAAGCGGTCGTTGCCACCGTCGAGCCAGTCGGCGCCGCCGTTGCCCATGATTTTGTCCAGGCCGTCACCACCCATGATGGTGTCGTTGCCTCCGCCGCCGGAGATATCGTCATCGCCGCCCATGCCGTTGATTTCAGCCGGGACTGTGATGGCTTCGTCGACGTCGATGATGTCGTGGTAGTCGCTTCCCTGAATCGTGATGCTCGTCAACTCCTGCGCGAAGGGGTTCAGAGAATTGATATCGGGATTACTCGTGTCCACAAACGCGGTGTGTGAGATCGTTCGGAACCAGCCTTCCGGCCAGCGACGCTGATACACAACTTGCGCCTGCCAAGTGTTTCCATCAACCTGAGTGACTGAAAGATCATTTGCGATCGTCCAGTCATGGGTGGCACCCTGCAACGTCAGTTCGCCCGGCTTGAGCACAGCCATCCAGGCCCAGCCGGATTCTCCCAGCACGTTGGTCAAGTGCTGATGAGAATTCTGCTCGAAGCCGCTCTCGTTGACATACGTAATGTCCTGAAAGACGGAATTGTGATCAAAGTCCCGCGTTTCGATCACCTGATCATCGTGATCGACGTTCGGATTGTTGAGGTCCACATAGGGAGCGGACATGATCTCATGACTCAGAACCTCAGCATCGTATCCCTCAGCTGGCGTGGTCACGTGATCCAGACCAAATGAATGTGCCATCTCGTGGGACGTTGCAATCGCCATTAAATTGATGAACTGATCAGCAGTGTCCGTCGTTTCCGCAATCCCTTTTCCGAAGACGAACACAATCGTGTCGTTCTTGTTCGTGACGTCGACACTCGGCGCAATGCCCAGCGATGGGCTGGCGAATCCCATCTCTGAATGCGTATTCCCGCTCACAATCACAATCACGTCGCCATCGTCATCAGAGGGATCATTGGGAAGCTCCGGTGTCATCAAATACTGGTAATCGTCCTGATCACCCTCGATGATCGTCAGTTTGTAGGGCATATAGTCCATCCGGACCTTCTCCATGATCCGCTCCTGGGCGAGAGCCGCGTCGTCTTCGTCCACAGTTTCGTTCCCATTCATATCGAGATGCGGATACTGGCCGGAGAACAGACTCTCGAAACTGTCAGCAGACTTTGGCCCAACGGGATACGCGCCCTGAAACATCTCTTCGCCTGTGATTTCCTCTCCATCGAAGTCGATGACTGCCGTTGTCAGCAGGACACGCGGCTCAAACGATTCGATCGCAGCGCTCGGCGTGGCCTTCAAATTGCGACGTCGCGTATTGATGGTGAAGGATTGACGGATTCGTTGTGTGAAGTCGTTGAGTTTCATGGCTTGTCCTCCGGTTTCAAGAGGCTGGGCAACAGCCGCAGCTTCATTGCCAAGCGTGAGGAGGAGGGAAGTGTTACAAACAAGACTGCCACTCGCCCAAGCATGGCTTGTCGAGAACAAGTCGGCCCAGCGTGATCAACCGCAGCAGGGCCATCGTGCGATGTGAGAGTTCACAACGGCTTGCGCCAGAGCATGCGTTTCAGGTTGGGAAAGAGTTTGAGGGCGTTATCGCGCATGATCTGGCGGGCGATGTGGTTGGCGTGTTCTTCGCGGAGTTCGCCTCGCTGGACTTTCTCGGCGAGGGCTTCGGCGATGCAGCGGCGCGTGAACTCGGTCGCGGCGTAGATGCCCTCGGCGTTGACCGTGTCTGCCCCCCACATGATGCGGTCGGAGGGGACTGCCTCCAGCCATTCCTGATAGGCCCGCTTGCCCATCGTGTAGCTCAGCGTGGGGAGCCAGCAGGAGTCGATCCAGACGTTCTTGTGCCGCATGGCAATCACGCCCGTCTCCCCCACCCACGGGTAGCCGCCGTGAAACAGGATGAACTTCGTGGCGGGATTCGCGGCGATGGCGTCGACGAGCAGGATCGGGTTGGAGCCCTGCACGCGGGCTTGTCCGGTGTGAATCTGAAACGGCAGGTCATACTTCGCACTCAGTTTGCAGACATGCCAGAACATGAAGTCCTCGAAGTCCTTCTGCTGTTCAGCAGTCACGTCCTTTGGTGCTCGAAGATACGCCTGCTCGGCACGATCCTGAGACACGTCTTCGTAACGCAGCGTCCGCTGGTAGGCTTGTGTGGACTTGAGGCACACACAGTTCGCTGCAACGGCTTCTGCAAAGATCCGGTCGATGACTTTGAGAAGGTCTTCCAGCGTCTCGGTCGACATCCCGCGGCTGTCTGCGAATGCGAATGGACTGTTCGTCGCTGCGGGAAACCGATCCGAGTGACTCGCCTGCATGATGGTCGTCACATTCAGCAGAGGCACAGCGAACTTGTACTCACGTGAGAACTTGAGTCGCTGCCAATACGGGTCAATGAACATCAACTCGATGTTCGCCCGATTGATGACCACATCCTTGAGCCAGGTGTCGTCCTGATAGTTCTCAAAGATCGCCTGGTTAAGTTTGCGGGCCTGCACAGTCGTGATTGTGTCGAAATCGACGCCGTACAGGTCGGAGAAACCGGGGAGCAGATACCGGTAAAAGCTCGTCGCCCGGGCATCGACGAAGTCGTGCTGGGCCGTCTCCCACCATTCGTCAAACTCGCCGCTCGCCGGCCACGGCGTGAGCGGATTTGTCCACTGGTAGTAGCTCCCCTGAAAAATGCTGTGCAGCGTCATCCCCTTGCCTTGGGGCGTGTTGACCCGATTCGGCAGCTCCGCAAACGCCCGCAGATGGTCATGCGTGTCGATCGCCGGCACCGCATCGATCGACGTCTTGATCCGCTTGAACAAGTCCGTCTGCTTGATGTCGTCAGCCGAGCAAGGCTGACCGGTCAAAAGCCACAGTAGCAGCACGTATGACAACGAACGCATGAACAAGCCCTCATCTCAGAAAGGCGCATGAAGCAGGTGATACCGGCTGAGTCGAACCGTCGTCCCTGGTCGTGCATTCACCACGACAGAAACGGCGAGCTCCGCGATCGCTTCACCCACCCTAAGTCAAATCCCAGTGGCGAAGCAGATCAGCTGGTGAAGCGGCGGATCAGGAGGATTCCGATCATGCCGAAGGTGCAGAGGAACGGCAACGATGTCGGCTCCGGGACGGCCGCTGCCAGCGTGAGTTCCCTCGGAACGAATGTCAGATCGGTGATGTATTCTTCGCCAAAGTCAACGTCGACCACCTGCATGCTCGACGGGTTGATGCCGCCCATGTTATTCGAGTTGCGAATGCTGCCGGTTCCATCGCTATTCAGCACCAACAGGGCCGGATGATACCGGCCGGTCCCAACCTCGCGGCCATCAAAGGTGAATACCGGACCGGCTCCAGCCAGTTCGCTGACCTGGAGACCATCGCTGAGGTCCGCCCCGCCCGAAATCTCGAAATTCAGCGAGCTGCCTTGCGCATAGAAATCGGCCCCGGTGATCGTCCGCTGGAGATTGAATGCAGGAAAGCCGGATGGTGAACCGCTCGGTAACGACCCGGATACGCTGTACTCAACACCGTTGAGCGTCGGATCGCTGTAGACACCGGGGGCCAAAGGGCCTGCGATGTCGATCAGAAACGAGAACGTCTGAACATTGTTGAAGGCGGGCGTCGTCCCGAAGTCCACGCTGGAAAATTGGATGAGACCGCCGCTTGCGGCCTGTGCCATCAAGAGCACGCAAAGCGAGACTCCCAATGTGTGAAGATGTGATCGTTCAAACATGGCTTGGGGAAGATCCATTGGAGAACGGCCCACAGCAAGATTCGCACAAGGCGACGACCTTCTCAGTCTAACGGTCATCGCACGACGAACGGAAGCGTCCACAATGACATCGGCCTGGCACAGGTGCAATTGGACGCACAGAAAGTAGTCATCACGCTCCGCGTGAAGACACGAGCGCAGGGACAGCGTTGAACATGCCAAAGACCTGCACCATCGCGCGCTCATCACGCAAAGCGTGATCGCGACCGAATGTCGAGGCACCCTCTGGGGCAACCCGTCGTCCCCGGCGTTGAATATCAGAAAAAGAGTGGACCGGCCGGTCCGAAAATCGAGAGCTTTGTCATCGCCGTGGAAGAACGGCCATGTCCGTTGACTTGCCTGTGTTTGCAAACGTCGCTCTGCCGCAGTCGTGTCCACGGGCAGAGTGGCCAACAAGTCAACGAATGCCTCGATGAGCATGCCCCCCGAGGCCGACAGCGATCACATCGCTCTCTGAAATCAACGGCAACGGTTGCGCCCGACGGCATGGGGTGACACAGACGCCCCCGCGTCTGTGTGCCGGAGGCACAAGAAGCCACACGAGAGAATACGCGACCTGTCCCAGTCAACCTCTTGTCACTTCGTGACCACAGACGCAGGGGCGTCTGGGCCACCCGCATCTGAGCCACTCAAGTCTTGATTATCCCTTCGGGACCAACTGCACTTTCTGACAAACGTTCGTAACTGATCTCCACAAAAAAGGCTCTCCGATCACAATGCGGTTGCAAGACACGCGGGCGATCGGAGAGCCAAGGAATGGCAAAGTCGAAATGTCGTTGGGAATCTCCCGAACAATG
>JAJDEJ010000072.1 GCA_029259815.1 Planctomycetaceae bacterium
TTTCGGCGCTACACAGCCGCGCGGCTGTGTAGCGCCGAAACATGATCGTACCACAAGCGGTCGGGTTTTCAAGGATGGCATGGCGTTGCCGCGATGGGAGGTGATATGTTGATCAGTCGCAGTCCCTGACCTTCGAGTTCATCGTGAATGACAGCTTCATCGCTCCACTCAGCCGAGCTGTCGCGTCTCCCTGAGGCTGTGAGGGACGTCGCCAACTGGCTTCAGGGGCAGCGAATTCAAGGGGCGAGGCTGTTGGTCGGCGTCTCGGGCGGAGCAGACAGTGTCGCCTTGTTGCTGGCGTTGGAGCAGTGTCGTTCGCCGTTGGGGTTAGAGGTGATCGTCGCACACCTCGACCATGGTCTGCGGTCAGATTCGTCCGCCGACGCGAAATGGGTGACGGCTTTAGGGGAACAACTCGATCTCCCCGTTGCCCTCGGGCGGGTGGACGTCGCTCGGCAAGCCAGTGATGCAAGGCAGGGCATTGAAGAGACGGCCCGTCAGGTGCGGTATGACTTCTTTCGACGAGCGGCTGACGAACGCAGTTGTCCCTACGTTGCTGTCGCTCACACAGCAGACGATCAGGCAGAAACGATTCTGCATCACATCGTCCGCGGGACCGGTTTATCGGGTTTGCAGGGGATGCCCGCGTTACGTCCGCTGTCGCCGGACGTCACGCTCATTCGCCCTCTCCTGGAGACGTCACGAGAGTCGGTCATCGATTTTCTCGCACGCATGGGGCAAGAGTACCTCGTTGATGACTCGAACACTGACGAACAGTTCACCCGGAACCGTGTCCGTCACAGTTTGCTGCCACTGCTGCGTGAGCAGTTCAATCCGCAGGTCGATCGGGCGTTGCTACGCCTCAGTCAGCAAGCGACTGATGCTCAAGCACTCGTCGAGGCATGTGCCCAGAGCGAGCTGCGAGCGGTCATCTTGGACAGCAGTCCCGCGCTTGTGCGATTGAACGCGGACCGGTTGTCTGATCTGTCGACGCATCTGCTGCGTGAAGTGCTCCGTCAATTGTGGCTGGAGCAAGATTGGCCGCGACAGCGCATGGGCTTCGATGTCTGGCAACGACTGGCGATGCTTGTCCAGTCCCCGGAATCGGCAAAGTCGATGAGCCTGCCTCACGACCTGCATGCAACTTGCGAGGGCTCGACCCTTGTGATCATGCAAACCAAGCGCGGGTCATCGTCACTCATTTAGCCGCACATTTGAAATGTGCGGCTAAACGAATGGGCATCGGAACGAGACTTTTTTCACGTGTCGAGGGTCGACCTGCTTTCGCCGCGTCGCTGTTGCATTTACCATGTGTCTCTCATTTGAATCCCCCCCCACAAATTCCGCGCGGCGAATGACAGTCGCTTTGTGACTCGGTCAGTGGGGGAGACAGCGACCAGTCACACCGACGCCGTCGCCGACGAAGCTGGACAACATCACGATCAGGGGAAACGAACTCCATGAGTAACGACAATCAAAAC
Organism: Planctomycetaceae bacterium; assembly: GCA_029259815.1. GTDB lineage: Bacteria > Planctomycetota > Planctomycetia > Planctomycetales > Planctomycetaceae > JAHBXU01. The sequence goes on from JAJDEJ010000072.1 coordinate 1,482, forward strand.
GGGGCTGCTCCGAATGCCCAGCGGCTGTTGTGGGCCGGATTCATGGCCATTCTGGCTGCTGGCGTCGGCTTCTCAGTCCGTGGTGGCATCCTGGTCCTCTGGGCGGCTCAGTTTGGCTTTACGATGACCGAGTTGGGGGCGATCACCGGCGGAGGGCTGACAGGATTCGGCATCGTGATCATCGTCACGTCACTGGTGGCCGACAAAATTGGTTACGGCAAGCTGATGGCACTGGCGTTTTTGTTCGCCGTCGTGTCTGCGATCATTACCCTGGCAGCACCGATGGCGTTCGAGTCGGGAGGAAAGTCGTCCGCATTCTGGTGTCTGTCAGTCGGGATGTTTCTGTTCTCGATTGGAAACGGACTGGCAGAGGCAGTTGTCAATCCGCTGACAGCCGCACTGTTCCCGAAGAACAAGACTCACTACTTGAACATCCTGCACGCGGGGTGGCCGGCGGGACTTGTGCTCGGAGGACTCGCCTCGGCCATGATGGCAGCGACAATTGGAGACGACGGAACCGTCGTGAAGGCTGCCATCGACTGGAGGGTTCAGATGTCGCTCTACCTGATTCCGGTCATGGCCTTTGGAATCATGCTGTGGGGCCAACCGTTCCCGAAATCTGAGGCCGCTGCCGCCGGAGCCACACTGGGCGAGATGGTCAGCACCCTGTTTGCCCCGCTGATGATTCTGCTGCTGGTCATCCATGCGATGGTCGGCTTTGTGGAACTCGGCACGGATTCGTGGATTGCAAAGATCACCGGCTCGATTATGGCGAGTCCGGCGAAAGGGCTGAGTTTGTTCGTCTACACCTCAACCTTGATGTTTGTGCTCCGCTTCTTTGCTGGACCGATCGTCCACAAGATCTCCCCGTTGGGACTCTTGTTTTTGAGCGGCATCCTGGGGGCAATTGGACTGACGATGCTGGGTAGTGCTACGACCGTGATCGCTTGTGTCGTCGCTGCGACGGTCTATGCACTTGGCAAGACGTTTCTGTGGCCAACAATGTTGGCTGTCGTGTCCGAGCGATTCCCCAAGGGGGGGGCGGTGGCAATCGGGATGCTGGGCGGTGTCGGCATGCTTTCCGCTGGACTTCTGGGGGGACCGGCCATTGGCTTCATGCAGGACTACAATGCCTCAGCCGAACTGCAGGCAAAGGCTCCCGAGACCTACGAACGCTACAAAGCCGATGAACCCAGTCAGTTTTTGAGTTTCAGTACAGTCGGCCTTAACGGTGCCAAGGTCGGCGTGCTGGAGGACGATGGCAAAGAACTCAACCGTGTCGGCGAGTTGCTCGCCTCTGAGAATCGCGAAGATCCGAACCACGCAAAACTCGCTGAGTGGTGGGAAGACGCGAGATCGCATGCGGAGAAAGACAAACCGGAAGTCCAACACGCGACCATCTACGGAGGACAGACGGCACTCAAACTCACCGCTTACGTACCGGCGATGATGGCCATACTGTATCTCTGTCTGATCATCGGTTTCAAAATGGCCGGTGGATACAAGGCGGTTCACCTCGACGAATCACCCGAGGCACTCGGAACGGGTGAGAGCTGAGCAGTTGACGTTTGCTCTTTGAACGCGAGATCCGTTGAGCCGCACATTTCAAATGTGCGGCTGCACGTCACTTCCCCGGGTTGCGATAGCGGGCGCTGGCCTGCTTGAGGAAGCGTTGCTCTGAAGGGGTCAGCGCGTCCATGCCGTGGTGATGGACTTTATCGAGCAGGGCGTCGAGTTTGATCTCGGTTTCGGCTCGCTCCTGCTGTTCCCTTTCAACCTTCTTGCGGCGACGGTTTTCACGCCACTGCTCGACCATCCCCGGCTTACGGAGGTGATCGTCTTCAGCCCCTTCCAAACTCGTGTATCCCTGCGAAAAGTCGTAGCCGAGGAATGAATCGTCGTAGCCATGTGACATCTGCCGCTGGATCATCTCGAGGATGTTCAGCAGCAGGATGAAGGACGAGATGGTTACCAGGACGATACCGTTTGCAGGGTCGATGGCGTAGCCGATGAGTCCGAGGATCACGGAGGCAGCGAAAGCCGTCCAGAAGCCGATCTTGCGAACCAGGACCGGATCCCACCAGCGGCACAGGACAACCTCCAGCATCTGCCCTCCATCGAATGGGCGGACCGGCAGCAGGTTGAGGTACACCAGCTTGACGTTCAGCGAGAACATCAGGATGGCCACATCCTGAAGCACTTGATCTTCCAGTTTGACATATGGCAGCACGATCGGATGAAAGCATTCTGAAAGCGAGCCGGTTGAGAGCACGACCGGAAGCATCAACGCTGCGAGCAACACATTCGCCAGCGGGCCGGCAGCAACCGTCAGCATCTCGCTGCGAAACGACGGACCCGGCTGACAGTACGCGAGACCTCCCGCAGGCCAGATGAGAATCTCATCTCCACTTCCGCCCGTCAGTCTGGCCCCAAACACATGAAAGAACTCATGGACGATCACACTCACCAGTAGCAGCAGACCGCAAATTGTCCCGAGTTGCAGGCCCAGTCGTCCCCACAGGACAAGCAGGGCAAGCGGGAACCACACGCTCATCCGTACCGATGTCTGCAGCCACGTTCCCAGCGAGAACGAGAGAGTCAGCGGATTGTGCGGGCGATCCATCGGAGCCAGTGGCAGCGTAGAGGGGAAGAGTGTCCGGTCCGTCGACTTACCGACGAACCGATTCATCCTACCAATCAACCCGATGGGAGGCAAATTCAGTTGGCAGACGTCATAATGTCCGGTGAGAGCCTTTGAGTTTATCGTAGGATGGATTTCCAAATCCGTCCCATTCCCCATGCCCATTCCGTCGTTAGACACGTCTGTTTGACGGTGGTCCTGGACGGACTTGGAAGTCCGTCCTACGACGCAAGGGCACGCCTGCCAAAAAAACCACAGCCTCTGAACTGAGGGTTCTGTCCGAATTCGATTCTTTGTCCCGCGAGGAACACTGTCCGTGACGAGTCAACGACCAACCTTTTCTCTCCCCGGGGGCCATCTCTCTCGGCTTGCCTGCGGGCTGACGACGCTCGCCCTGTTTGTTCCGACAGTGCTGCTGCCCGCCTCGGCCATCGCGGCTGACGATCTGTGGACCGAAGTCGTGATCCCAGCGGATTCCAACGCTCCCGGCCCCTACCGACATCCCTGCATGTTTGACGAGCTCGATAACGGCGATCTGTACGTCGTGTATTACGGCGGAGCCGGTGAGTACGAGGGAGATACGGCCGTCTATGGCTTTCGGAAGGAGCAGGGCAGCGACACGTGGTCGACGCCCGAGATCATCGCCGACACGCCCGGTCGATCCGAGGGTAACGCCGTCATCTGGCAGGGGCCCAAGGAAGTTGTCTGGTTGTTCTACCTCACACGTTACGGCGACACGTGGTCGACTTCTCGCATCAAATACAAGACGTCCACTGATTACGGGCACACCTGGACCGACTCACGGCTGATGTCATTCGAGGAAGGACTGATGGTCCGTGGGCATCCGATTGTGCTCAACGACGGTGATTATCTGCTCCCCGTCTATCACGAGACAGGACACGACAAGGAATTCGTCGGAGCCGACAGCACATCGCTGTTCATGCGATACGATCCTGACACGGGCGAGTGGACCGAGACCAATCGGGTCTCCTCTCGCTTGGGCAACATTCAGCCATCCGTCGCACAGATCAACGCCAAGTATCTCGTCGCCTACTCACGACGGGGCGGAGGTTACGAACCGATGGAAGACGGCTTTCTCGTGCGGACCGAGTCGCGAGACGGCGGTCGTTCCTGGAGTCCGGGTGAAGACTCACAGTTTCCCAACCCCAACGCTGCAACCGACCTGATCCGCCTCAAGAATGGCCACCTCTTGCTGGTCTATAACAACAGCGATCAGGGAGAGCGCATGCCTCTGACTGTCGCCATCTCGACCGACAACGACAAGACATGGAAGCACAAACGAGACATCGTGACGCTGGAGCAGGGGAAGGACCTGATGGGGTCTGCTGCCTATCCAACTGCCGTGCAGACGAGCGACGGCAAGATCCATGTGATGTACACGTCCCACAAGCGACAGCAGATCAACCATGTGGTGTTTGACGAGGAGGCGATCCTCAATCATTCAGCCGAGTAACGCACTCATGGTAGCTGGATTCGCCAGAATTCAGCTGTGGAGTGTCATCGCTTGTGTCTGAACTCTGGTGAGTTCAGCTACGGCGTGAGTCACACCGTTTCGCCGATGTCTTCGTTCCAGAGTTCGGGGTGCATGTGGATAAACTCCTCCATCATGGCGACACACTCCGCATCATCGACCACACGCACGTCGACGCCTCGTGAGCGGACGTATTCTTCCGGCCCTTGAAACGTGCGGTTCTCGCCGACAATGACCGTGGGAATCTTGTAGAGCAGCGCCGCCCCGCTGCACATGTCGCAGGGGGAGAGGGTGGAGTAGAGCGTCGATCGTAGATAGTCCGCCGGCGTCAAGCGTCCGGCGTTCTCCAGACAGTCCATCTCCGCATGCCGAATCGCACTCCCCTGCTGGACCCGCTGATTATGCCCACGACCGACGATCTCACCGTCGATCACAAGCACCGATCCAATCGGGATGCCGCCAGCTGCGAGACCTTTGCGGGCTTCGTCGATCGCAGCGGTGAGAAACTGATCCGTCATTTCATGCCTTTCCTTCACGGGCGAATCTGGCAAGTGTGCCTTGGAATCGCTGCTTGCCGTTTTCGACGACGCGGCGGATTTCCTTGGCGTTTTCTTCGCTCTCCTTGCGCAGTTCGGCGATCATCTCCAGGCTTTCGATCTGGAAGTCACTGATCGCATCGACCAGTTTCTGGACCGACTCGGGATTGATCGTCGAGCCGTAGCCGGCGCGGAGGGCTGCTCGTTCGAGTTCGCGACCGAGGTCGGCGACGTCTTCGAGACTCTTATTGACACCCTTTTTCATCGCTTCAGTCGCCTGTGTCGCCTCATGCAGACCATGCTGTGAGGTGTAGACCGTGCCGAGGATCGTGAACACGTGCTCGTTAGTCGTGAAGAAGGTGACGGCCCGACGGTAAACACGGTCTTTGACGTCATGCGTCTGCTTGAGCTTGGTGATGAGTGTCTCGCCGACGTCGTATCCAACCGAGAGGTTCTCGGCGATGTCTTTGAGCAGTTGGAAGGTGCGATCCTCCTGCTCGTACTTATGCCGTGCTTCATCGCGGCTGAGTTCCATGCGAGAGCGCGTGCCCTCATCCTCGCCGGCGAATCGGTCGACTGCGTCCTGAGCATTCGTCAGCCCCTGCCTGGCCGCTTCCAGCTTGGGGGCGTGTGCCTCCAACAGATCACGAGCGAGGACTTCGGCTTCCTTCAGCGCAAAACGGAAGTCGATGTACCCGTTCATGATCGTCGACTCGCGTTCGAGCTGCTCGCGTGTGTCCTTGGAGACGTCTTGATACTTGTCGACGATCTTCTCGAAGCGGGCAGAGGGAGTGCCTCGCCGCATCCGCATCCACAGGTTCTGTGCCTTCTCGGGAACGCTGATCTTCCCGTCGTCGAGTTGGGCGATGAGCATTTTTGAGTCCTCGCGGATGCTGTCGAACATCTGCGTGATTTCGAGATAGCGGTGTCCGACGTTGATGTTCTCAACATTGTCGCGGACAAGTGCGTTGAACGTGCTCATGTGTCGAATTGTGTTGGCGATCGCCATCGCCTTCGCCTCATTGACATGCTTGACCTCTTCAAGGAGTGAGATCAATTCCTGCGGCACATCGTCGCGTGTCGAGATGCCCAACTCATCGAGCGTACTGAGTGCCTGGTCGAGATACTTCTGCATCCCCGCTTTGAGTTTCTTGACCTTGCCGTCTTTGGCCGACTCGGTTTTCTTCCCACTGTTTTTGGACTTAGCCGTTTTCTTGACAGGACGTTTTGCTTTGGGCTTGAACTTTGCGGCTTTGGTCTTTTTGGCCATGCTGCGTTCTCCCGGAAGTCGATCGTGATCTGTTATGGTCGTCGAGATACTGCGATCTCATGCGGAGTTCGGTTAAGGTGGACAACAGCGTAGCACGGACCGATGAGACGGCAAAGCCGCTGAAAGTGATGACTCGAATTCGTCGCTGGATTCGCAAGAATTCAGCAAAACCGTCTCCTCTTAATCGGGCTGATCTCTTGCGAATTCAGCTCCGGTGGAACCTTTCGCAAACTCGATGAACGTCCCGCCCCAGACCATCCCCGAAGAACTCTCGCTGCACGAGATGCTGCAAGTGATGGATGTGGCGCGGACCCTGCGGAAGGAGCAACAAACTGTCGAGCGGGAATTCAACCGGGCGGAAACGGCTGCGTTGCTGCGAGAGAAGCTCCTCGCCTCAGCAGAGATCACTGGTGACGTGGTGACTCCCGAACAGGTTGATGCGGCAATTGAGTTGTACTTTGATAACCTGCACACCTTCAGAGAGCCGCCACCCGGCGTGTCGACCGTGTTGGCACACATCTACATCTGGCGCAGGCGCATCGTGTTGATCGCCTGTCTGCTGTTGTTCGTCGCTTGTGTGGGTTGGTGGCTATTCTTCGCAGCGACCGGTCCCTTCTCGATGAGCGGACGCACCAACCGCGCGATCGCCGCCAACATGACCCAGATTGAATACGCGGTGGCCTCAATCCGTGCTGTCTCTCAACAACGTGAGGTGATCGCTGAAGTCGACCGAATGGAGCAAGAAGCCGCCGTCGCCGGTGATGCGGGAGATGTCGATCGATTGGTCGCATTACGAGAACAACTCAGTCTGCTCGACAGTCGACTGCAGGAAGCGTACGAGGTGCACATTTTGACGGGGGAAGGCCAACAGAGCGGCGTCGATCGCTACATCACAGACGAGGACGGAACTTGCACATCCGGCTATTACGTCATTGTCAGAGCGAAAGCCCCCTCAGGTGATGTTGTGTCACGCGACATCCTCAATGCCGAGACTGGCCGGGAAGAAAGAGTCAAACTCTGGGCCGAGCAGGTGCCCGAGTCGGTTTATCACCGGATCAAGGCAGACAAACAGGCTGATGGCATCCTCAACGAGACCCTGTTCGCCGTGAAGCGACGTGGCGAGACAGATGAGCAAATCGTGGTAACCGTTCACACCCCGAACGTGGTTGGGTGAGGGATTCGTCTTTTCACAGATGGCGATTTCTGCGACATCTCGTGCATGTCGCAGCGACCAACAGGACCGCCGATCTCTGAACAGCAGCTGGCCGGGTTGCCAGCCGATGCGCAACAGCTCGTCAGGACGATCATCGATTATGATGAGGCCAGGATTCAAGACTTGGAATTCCGCCTCGGAAAGAATCCGCAGAACTCGTCGCTGCCGCCTTCCAGCGAGCATCCGCATGC
>JAJDEJ010000073.1 GCA_029259815.1 Planctomycetaceae bacterium
GAAGACACCCGCCGCCAACAGGACCGCCACGGTGCGGCCAACCTCGCGGCTGTCCGCCGCCTGCCCCTCAGCCTGCTCCGCCAGGAACCAACACTCCGGCACGTCGCCAAATGCAAACGCATGGCCTGCGCCCTCGACCCCAACTACCTGCTCAAAGTCTTTCACACCGCCAAATTCGATGCGTAAACCCTGGGGAGAGGGGCGTTCGAGCCAGCGGAAGAAGACTTGCAAGATAGCATCCGAGCAAGTCAGTCACTTCGTCAGCAGGTGTCGGTCTGCGAAGTCCATAAACCGCTCCCAGTCAAAGAGTTCGACTGAGTGTCCACCCGCACGGACGTGATAGCCAATCGGGCTGTCCAGGATCGGCTCACCTAGCGGCGGAAGCGTCTCTGGTACCCGAGACTCTTGACCCAATAATCGATAGACCTCGCCCGCATGATACGCCGACGCATGCTCTCCACGGGGGTCAGCCCACGTGTCCTCAATGCCGCTCGCCACGTACACCGGTCGTGGTGCGATCAAACCCAACAGCATGTGTTGATCAACCGGTAAGTCATCCTCCTGCTCGACAAACTTCCACGCATTGTGACACAGCCAGTACGAAAAACGAGTGACCATCTTCTTCAGAGTCTCTCCCGACTTCCGCCGCCAGAGCGCTGCTCCTGCACACCCGGACTGAGCCGAGATCGCGAGCGCGAAGCGTTCGTCCCGCGCTGCCGTCCACAAAGCTGCTTTTCCCATCTTCGAGTGTCCCATGATGGCCACGCGAGTGTGATCGATTGCATTGACAGTCTCCAGATAGTCAAGCGCCCGGCTGCCTCCCCAGGCCACAATCGACAAGACGCCCCACTCATTTGCCTTAGGGAAACTCTGCCCATCACGGAAGAACAGCGGGGCAATCCCACGACCGAATCCAACCTCATTGTGCCCGACCAAATCCTGTTGATATACGGCGATGAACGCATAACCCCGGTCGAAGAACTCACCCAGCGGCCAACCGTTCCTGATTAACCCCGGGTGGTCCTCGTCTTCATCGAAGTCGCGAGAGGTGGTCCGATTAAAACTATGCTTCATAAATGCGGGCACAGGTTGCTTGGCTCCGTTTGGGACGAAGACCAGAATCGTCATCTTCGCTTCGCCCTTTTCATTACGGAAGTGAATGGCCACATCGGTCCGAGTTGCCTTGCCCTCCATAAATTCCGCATCCGTCTTGATCACCTCAAACTCCGTCTCGATCGGACTGTGCGGCTGTGGTACGGTTCCATACACAAGGTTGCTGTAAAGCGACAGAATCTGCGGCCTCCGCAACATCTCCCATTGCTCTGCGGTCGTGACCTTGCGCCCCTCGGACGTCACCAGCAGCGACGGCAAGTCATAGTGTGGAATGCTGGCCTCGTCATAGTTGACATCACTATCAAATTCTTTCGACTCACGGGCACTTGAGGTGACGGTCAGTCATGCCAACACAATCGCGATGGGAAGAAATCGAGGCATGGTCAGAATCTCATGTATTGGGGAGAAAGGCTGAGAGAGGAGGTGGACCGACAATGTTATCGGGTCGCGTGGCTTCAAAACACGCATGATCGAGTTCGCCAGCACTTCACTACGTGGACTCGTTACAATGCGTCGCCTTCGCGAATCACTCACGAGCCGGTATGCTGTCTCTGGCGGTCCGATTCGACGTGAGGATTTCATGCGAGGCCTATTCATCACGGCAACCGATACCGGTGCAGGAAAGACTCACTGCACGAATCTGATCACACGTGATCTGAGCTCGCAAGGGCATCGGGTCGGGTGCTACAAGCCGGTCTGCAGCGGTGGTGAGCCCACGGCGGACGGCCAGTTACGGTGGGGAGACATCGAAATCCTCTCGGAAGCTCTCGATGACCGGTTCTCTCCCGAACGGATCTGTCCACAGAAGTTTGCAGCTCCCTTAGCACCTCCCGCAGCCGCCCGACACGAGAACCGCGAAGTCGACCGGTCTGTCCTGCGTGAGGGGGCCAATTGGTGGTCGGACCAGGTTGACCTCTTGTGCATTGAGGGAGTCGGGGGATTGTTATGCCCGCTGACCGAGGACGAGACAGTCGCTGACCTCGCTGGTGATCTTGGATTCCCACTTGTTATTGTGTGTCCGCTAGTATTGGGCACAATCAACCACACTCTGCTGACGATTGAGGTTGCCGAGACTCGGAACCTTCCGATCGCCGGACTGGTGGTGAATCACATTCGTCCCGTGACCGATGCGGTTTCTGAGAGTACCATTGCCGAAATTACCACACGCACCACAGTTCCCATTCTTGCGAAGATGCATTTTGGAGAGCGAGAGATGTTGCGTCCTATCGATGGTGCAGAGAGAATAGATTGGACACGCCACTTCGGTCCCCAGACGTGATTCCTTCACACACCTGAGCCTTCCTTCAACTCGCCCACCCATCCCAAGACTCCCGGAAAAGTCCACATGCGAAGTCGCAATCATGGACGTCGACCTGCAGACTCCCGTCCCGACTTTGAGGGCATTGACGTGCAAGCCTCGCCGGAAGGCACTCCGTGGACATCTGAGCGGAGTGATTCGTCGTCCGACGGACATGCCATCCTGGGAAGGAAAACTTCCGCAGACTTGCGTCACGAACGAGCCGAACCACAGGTCACCGATAGCCATGTTCTTGCCGGATCCAATCACAGCTCAACCAACGAGGGCAGCAGTGAACTGCCTGTGTTGAATGGTCCACACCGATCTGACAAGTCGTCTGAGTTGCCCTCCTCGTTAGACTTGCAACTCTCCGAAGCTGAAATGCAGACGAGTGACAGACCCACGGGGCGAAAGAAGCGCAAAGACGCCGGTACCCTGCAAGGCTCACCCACTGAGTCCACCGACAAGCGTCGCCAATTGTTGCTGATCTTGCTTGCCAGCTATGCGAGCGCAGTTACGCTCGCCTGCCTGTACCTCCTCATGACGGTTATGCAGTCCAGATCGCACGAATTGGAAAACCTCCCTGATGTCGAACCGTTGGAAGCCAACGAGTTTCGCTATGCTCCTCAGCATGCCTTACTCCCGGCTGGGCATACGTTGCCCCTCGGTCAACAGCAGCAGTTTGGCCATATCCTGGTCGAACCGCTTCGTATCACGCGAGAGCCTCTGGAGTATGTGCACTTCTCGGGCGACACGAAGCAGAAACACGAAAGCACTCCGTCCGTGCTCCAACTCTGGGTTCGCTTCACTAACGTTTCTCACGATCAAGTGATCGTGCCCCTCGATCGAACGTTGTTGTTCAAACGGGAATTCGATGATGAATCTTCGCAGTTCTTGACCAACAACTTCATCCGTTCTGATCGTGCATCGAGCGGTGATGGCTCGATGGCGTATATTCTCGATCATCCCCTGAGCAGCGAATGGGACATCCGTAATCAACACCTCGGAGAGCGATTGGAGCCGGGAGAGTCAGTCGAGGTGTTCCTCCCCTCGCAACCAGAGGGCCTCGATCAATTGGACGGTCCATCGGTTTGGCGGATGCATATCCGCAAGGGCTTTCATACCCCCACTGGCCACGGCGTGACGACGCTGGTCGACGTCGTGTTTGACACACAGCAGATCGAAGAGACACCGGCGAACACCCTCACAGCAACCTCGTCCAGCTAACCGGAACGGGGTGACCGGTAATTCTACCCCGTGGAATAAGCGCCCCGGTCGATGCTCTGTCGCCGCATTGGCACGTTGACTATCATGGCGTGACGGTCGCGCTTCGGCTGCCCGGAACAGTACATATCAACCTATCCTTGTCGATCGCCTGGCCACGATGAGCATCGAGTTTGAACTTCCCAATATCGGCGAAGGCGTCGAGTCTGCTGATATCGCTGAGATCCTGATCTCTCCCGGTGAGACGGTCGCACCTGACCAAATCATTATGGAGCTCGAGACGGAGAAAGCCGTCGTCGAGTTGCCCATCACGCACGCCGGCACGATCGACGTACTGCACGTGGCAGAAGGTGACACAGTTGAAGTCGGCCAGTCACTGCTGAGTTTTACTCCCAGCGACGCCACTAGCGGCAACGGCCAGGATTCGGCCAATCAGCAGACAACTCACCAACCAGTGGGGGACGAGCAGGTCTCCGATGTAGCCCCCACAACCGTGCCCGACGTCTCGGATGGTAGCCGGGCAGGCACCGACAGCGACCCCACTTCATCTCAAGATTTCGAGTTCATCCTCCCGAATATTGGCGAAGGACTCGACTCTGCGGATGTCGCAGAGATCCATGTCACCGAGGGAGACACGATCACCACCGGTCAGATCGTCATGGATCTGGAAACGGAAAAGGCCGTTGTCGAATTGCCCTGCACTCAGCCAGGCACGGTCACCAAAATCCACGTCTCGGTCGGTGACACGATTAACGTGGGACAAGTCTTGCTCACTTTAACATCGACTGAGGCCAGATCCGCTCAGCCTGCCAGGCAATCGCCTGAGACCAAACAACCCTCAGAGAAGGTGACAACAGCCGCTCAAACCGGCAAGTCCTCTCCCACCTCTGTGACGACGACCGTCGCCACGACCAGCCTCGCACGATTCCCTGAGCTTGTCGACGTGAAAGGCAATGGTCGCGGACCGGTACCGGCGGCTCCCTCAACGCGACGTCTCGCCCGTCAACTCGGCGTCAACCTGCATCAAGTCGACGGGTCTGGTCCCGGCGGTCGCATTACGCAGGACGATGTTCAGGACTTCGTGCGACAACGACTGCACGGGGGTCTGACAGCTCCTCCGTCCGGCGGAGGCATGACCACGCTCGCCCCCGGCTCACTTGCCCCTCCGCCACTCCCCGACTTCTCGAAGTTCGGACAGATTGATCGCGAAAAGCTCAGTAAGATTGGTCGCACCGCAGCGGAGAACCTCACGGTTTCTTGGAATGTGATCCCGCATGTCACCCAGCACGACCGCGCTGATATCACTGAGTTGGAGGCTGCACGAAAGAAGTTCGCAAAGGGGATCGGAGCCGACGGCCCAAAAGTCACGATGACGGCCATCGTTATGAAGGCGCTGGCAACCTGCTTGCAACAGTTCCCTAAGTTCAACAGCAGCCTCGACCCGGAGACGCAGGAAATCGTCTACAAGCGGTACTACCACATTGGCTGCGCCGTCGACACTCCCCTCGGGTTGCTCGTTCCCGTCGTCAAGGACTGCGATCAGAAGAGCATTCGCGAGGTCGCAGGGGAGATCGCCGAGTTGGCGGCACTCGCCCGAGATCGCAAGCTACCAATCAACGCCATGCAGGGAGCAACTTGTACTGTGACAAATCTCGGCGGCATCGGCGGCACAGCCTTCACTCCCATCGTGAATTACCCGGAAGTCTGCATCTTGGGGCTTTCGCGGGGGCAGAAAGAGCTGCAACTGGTGGACGGCGAAATCAGCGAACGCATGTTGTTGCCACTCGCATTATCCTACGATCACCGAGTGATCAACGGTGCTGTCGCCGCCCGTTTCGTGGCAACCTTGTGCAACATGCTCGCCGACCCATTCCAACTGCTCTCAGTGATCTGACACTCGTCACGAGAAAGTCATTCCCGCGCAGGCGGGAATCCAGAAGGCGCGGAACATGTGGCCACATTAGCCCATTTTCATGGTTTCTGTGCAGGAGCTTGTTCGAGGAATGACCTCTGCCTGCTGAGAGGCCCTCCTGCATGAGACCTGAAGAACAACTTTCGAATTGCTCGAGTGCGTCACATCTGTGGTTCATGGACTCCCGCCTGCGCGGGAATGACGGGAGACGACGGCGGCTCGTCGCAACTAGAGTGACAGCACCTCTCAATGCTTACTACTCAACCATGACGAGTGGTTCGACATCGCCGCCCGTGGGAAACTCGGCGATGATTGTCTCGTTGGGCGTGTGGTGGCCGAGCACGGTTCGCGCTGTCTCTCCTGGTTGAAAGCTGCGGTAGAACAACCATTGATGCTTGCCGGCCCGCAGGCGGAAACCACCGGCGACGTCTGCAGTCACTGCCGACCCATCCTCCGCGACAGTCAGTCGACGCCATTGTGCTTCGCTTCGTCGCCGGTCAGGAGACCAGTCGATCACGAGCGGGGCGTAGATCGCCTTCCCTGTGGCTGTCTGTTGAAGCGTGAGGCAGGCGTCATCGTCACTCAGCTTGCCATGAGCGTTGTTCACTCGCTGCTGATCAAGGGCCAGAGGATAGACTTGGGATTTCAACTTTCCCTGGGTCATGCCCAGTTGTCGCGTCCATTGGCAGGCATCTGTTGTCACACCGTCAGCGAACGGCAGCCGAGTTGTCATAGAATACTCCGCCTGCGACCTGCCAATCGCCCCCACAGCAAGGAACGCCCAATGGTCTGTCCGAGACAACAGCACCTGTCGGAAGAACGTGATTCCGTCTCCTTCGGATTGCAATTCGAGATAATCAGCGTCTTTGTCTGAGAACCAGCATACGCAGTCCCAAGTGCCACCCGAGGTCACCGCTTTGCCGTCCCGTTCGACCGTCGTCTGCCAGTCTCCGTAAATCAGTGGTCGCTCAAAGGCCGTCAGACAAATCTGTGGTTGTGATTCATGATGTGTGACGACACAACTATCGGCCCCTCTTTGCCAGTTGTTCCTCAAGCAGGCCAACTCGGCCCAATCCGATTGCGACGAGGGTGACTCTTCTTGATCAAACTGCGGTGTTTTCTTGGGACGGCTGATCTTGTGAGCCTTCCGAATGCTTTTCTTCGTCGATGACAGCGAGTCGTCGGGCAACGAAAGGAGCCGCTGAGCGGCCGGGATTCGCTTGCTCAGTCCGGCGAGTTTCGTCGCAGTTTTCATCAGAGAAGCCGGCGCGAACGACGATCCGTTGCTCAATGCCGTTCGCCCGTCATCCAGGCACAGCGAGGCGATCCGTTCAACCAACTGCTGAAAACGCGCAGCAGAGTCTCGATCCCATAATGGTCTTCCGAATGACTCGCCCGCAAACGTTGATCTCACAAAGACGGCCAATGTCAGCGGCAGACGACGCAGGCTCCGAGCATGTGGCGTCCCATCGCCGTCAGTCAGTGATTCGAGTTCTTCACGCAAAAGAGACTGGCCCGCCTTCCGCTGCTGACCGGCACCTCGCACATCGGAAAAAAGCAACCCGCTCCGCCAAGGGACCTCGCCCTGAACGAGAAGGACCTGATCAACGGTTTCTTCAAGCTCCTTTCGACCATCCATTGAACACAGGATGGTCGCATCCAAAGTACGCCGCCATAACGTCACCAGCACGTCATCTTTCAGTTGAGCATTGACCTCTCGCAACACCGACATCCAAGCTGGCAGGGCAATTGGATCTTCGACACAGGGGCCGCCACATTCGAGTTCACGTTCGACGATCTTCGTGACGGATGCTGTTCGCTTCGCCTCCGCTTTTTTGGATGTCAGGTGTCGGCGGATCTCCGTCACAAATCCGCAGGGATCACCTTCGAAGACATGTCTCGACCAAAGTGACTGTAGAAGTGACGGCGTCAACTGCGACTTGCTTGGCGTCTGAGATTGTCGTCCCAGCACCTTACGTAGCACACGGGCGAAACGGGCGAGATCACCAGCCTTCGCTGCGGAGACCACTCGTTCGTCAGCCGAGGCACGCCAGCGGATGTCTCGCAAATACTGCTCATCCGTCTGCTCTGCAGTTGCCGTGATCTCGCCTCCAAATTCGATCTGCCCCTCAGCCATCAGTTCTTATCCTCAGTCCGTCGGATGTGTCGGTCAGTCCTCTCGGCACGTTAGCGGATGTCAGGCGCTTTGCAATCGAATCGTCTCTGGTGAATCCATCTCCCCTGCCGCATCGTTGCTCTCACGTGATGGCCAGAATCAAACAGTCTCAATTCATTCTCATTTTTCGTTGTGATTTCCACACCTTCTGATATCTGCACGACAGCCAGGTCAGCCGACTTTCCGGGGGTCAGGCTACCCGTCTGATCTCCCACGCCAAGGGCATCTGCTCCCCGCTGGGTCGCAAGTTCCAGCAGAGTTTCGTCAGACACTTCTGCACAGTTTCGAGAGAGAAACTCTAACTCGCCCCACAAACTCAAATCCGGATTCGACGCCCGGCTATCTGTGCCCAACGCGACGTTGACTCCCCGTTCGAGCAATCGTCGCCACGGATGGTCCTGATGTCCGAAGAAGTGATGCGTTCGCGGACAGTAGACAACCGTCATCTGCGGCTGTGTTGCCAGAAACTCAATCTCGTCGTCGGTCAAATAGTTGCCATGCACGACCAGCGCTCGCCGAGCACGCGACAACTCTTTCAGGTACTCGACAATCCCTCCCCCCGGCATCCCAAAGCGGTCTCGCCACACACCGAAGTCTTTTAACATCTCAACCAGTGGTCCCGTCCCGTCGCGAAGCAGTTCCAGTTCTTCGCGTGTCTCTGCCACATGCATGGCCACGGGCGCATCGATCTCGACAGCCAAGTCGATCAATTGTCGGAAGAAGCCGGCTGCCAAACTATACGGTGCGTGAGGACTCAACCCCCGAATCACATGAGCGTCACGCGTTGATGATTCACACTCCAAGTGTCTCCGGGCGATCTCCAGACGCTCCGGAATGACAACTTCGGATATCCCCAGCAATTCACGAAATACGACCGCTCTCGGTGTGTCCTGCGACAGACGGGATACTGATGTGTCATCTGTCGCAATCTCCCCGAGGAGTGTGCAGCCCGATGCAGCCGATTCTCGAAGTCCAGACTCGATCGCGTCTCTACGATCGACCGGTCGCTGTTGCCGCTGCCTCATGAGAGAGCTGACCCACGCCGGGAACGGTCGCGCAGGTGTGAGGGGAGACGTCAGGTCGCTGAACTCCAGATGCGTGTGAGTATTGACGAGGCCGGGAATGATCGCGACATCTCCAAGGTCTGTCGCATCCGCGTCCGGTCCGCTGTTGAGACTGACGATCCGACCATCCGCGATCGTGATCACACCGTCTTCGATCGGCGGTCCCTCCACCGGAAACACCCAGCGGGCACGCAGACAGTGAGAGGAGGCCGGATCGGACACAGATCACTTGTTGAGCGCACCGCGGCGGCGGCGCTCGCTGTATTCCAGGAGAGAAATATCAATGATGGGCCAACTCGCCGCAGCCGGCTGAAACGCATCAACTGTCACGTCCTTTCCTTCGAGTTGCTTGTAGTCCTCAAAGAACCGACGCAGCATGTTCAACCGATGCGGGGGCAACTCAGACGCTTCGTGATAGTGGTTGTATTCGGGGTCATTGAGTGCGACCGCAAGAATCTTGTGATCGTTCTTTCCCCCATCGACCATCGTCATCACGCCGATCGACCGTGCCTGCACCAACGTCAATGGTGCCACCGGTTCCTGGCACAGCACGAGTACGTCGAGTGGATCATCATCCTCAGCAAATGACTGCGGGATGAACCCATAATTCGCTGGATAATGCACGGCCGAGTACAGCATGCGGTCGAGTTTGAGCAGTCCCGTCTCCTTGTCGAGTTCGTACTTCACTTTCGACCCCATCGGGATTTCGACAACCATCCGAAATTCCCTTGGCAGGTTCTCACCGGGGATCACGTCGTGCCAGGGATGCGTCATCGGTTACTCGCTCGTGGTGCTTGGGATCTGAACTGCAATTCAAACTCCACCTTGCCGGCCTACTCGTCCGTCGTCAACTCCGTGCGGAGTTTACGGGGTTCCGCGCTAGAAACGACGTCCTTCTCGACATGTGGCTTCAGCAGCACAGGGCTGCCTTCGTCATGACGCAGTTTGAAGAACGACCAGCGGCGGCTCTTCTGTCTGAAGACGACCATGGACCGTGGCAGCAGACGATAAGCCTGTTGAGCCGGATGTCGACGGGACTCAGGCATCGCACGAGCCGTGTCCAATTCGAGTCGCCAAAGCGTCTTCACGTCCTCTCCCGGGAGTGTAAAGCCGACCTCCCGATCACGCGCGTTCAGCAACATGAGCATCGTGTCGCCATTGATCTGACGACCTCGCTCGTCAATCTCATCTGTCATCTGTCCGTTGAGGAGTACTCCCAGACAGCGTGCATGGCTGGAGTGCCAGTCCGCGTCGCTCATTTCCTTGCCGTCGGCAGTCAGCCAATGGATGTCCTTCTGCGTTTTGCCTCGAATTGACCGCCCTTGGAAGAAGTAACGTCGCTGAAAGACCGGCTGCTCCTTCCAGATCTTGACCGTCGTTTGCACGAACGACAGGAAGTCCTGCTCCTCAGCGGACAGGTTCCAGTCGAGCCATGTGAGTTCGTTGTCCTGGCAGTAGGTGTTGTTGTTGCCCTGCTTGGTTTGACTCAGCTCATCGCCTGCCCGCAGCATGGGAACACCCTGCGAGAACAACAGCGTCGCCAGAAAGTTTCGCTTCTGTCGATTCCTCAAGGTCAGCACGTTTGTGTCGTCCGTCGGCCCCTCGTCACCGCAGTTCCAACTGAGATTGTGATTGTCGCCGTCCGTGTTGCCATGCCCGTTAGCATCGTTGTGCTTGTCGTTGTAGGAGACCATATCCTGCAGCGTGAAGCCGTCGTGACACGTAATGAAGTTGATCGACGCATACGGCCGTCTGCCATTGTGCTCGTACAGATCGCTGCTGCCTGTCAATCGCGTGGCGAATTCGTTGACCGCGTGCCCGTCCCCCTTCCAGAAGCTGCGGACCGTGTCGCGATAGCGTCCATTCCACTCCGTCCAGCCGACCGGGAAGTTACCGACCATGTATCCGCCGGCTCCCACATCCCAAGGCTCTGCGATCAGCTTGACACGTGAGAGGATGGGGTCCTGATGAATGATGTCGAAGAATGCCCCCAACTTGTCGACGTCGTACAGTTCTCGGGCTAGAGCCGATGCGAGATCAAAACGAAATCCGTCGACGTGCATCTCCGTCACCCAGTACCGCAGTGAGTCCATAATCAACTGCAGCACCTTGGGACATTGCATATTGAGCGTGTTCCCACAACCGGTGAAGTCCATGTAGAACCGACGTTTGCCTTCGACGACGCGGTAATAGTTCGAGTTATCGAGCCCCCGCAGCGACAACGTCGGTCCGAAGCGGTTGCCTTCCCCGGTGTGGTTGTAGACCACGTCCAGGATCACCTCGAGCCCGTGCCGGTGCAGCGTGCGCACCATCTTCTTGAACTCGATGATCGTCTCGTGCGGTGAGGTCGCCGCAGCGAGACGGGTGTCCGGGGCGAAGAACGAGAGCGTGTTGTATCCCCAGTAATTGCTCAGTCCCTTCTCGACCAGGTGCCGATCGTTGACCTTGTGATGGACAGGCAACAGTTCGACGGCTGTCACACCCAACTTGAGCAAATGCTGAATGACGGGCTTTGTCGCCATCCCCGCATAGGTTCCACGCAGATGTTTAGGCACATCGGGATGACGCATCGTCATGCCCTTGACGTGTGCCTCGTAAATGACTGTCTTGTGCCAGGGCGTCTTGGGCGGTCGGTCCTTCCCCCAGCGAAACTTCCGCTCCGTCACTGCTCCCAATGCGGCGCAGTGGGCATTGTCGCGATCATCGAACGAAAGATCCTCGGCTGGATCGCCCACACGATAGCCGAACATCGAGTCATGCCAGGCGACGTCCCGTCCGATCGCTTTCGCGTAAGGATCGAGCAATACCTTATGAGCATTGAACCGATGTCCATGCTGCGGCGCGTACGGACCATGCACGCGATATCCGTAGAGTTGCCCCGGTTTGACATCCGGCAGATAGCAATGCCAGACAAAGTCCGTCTGCTCACGGAGCGGAATGCACATCGACTCCGTCCGCGCAGTCGCCGCATCAAACAGACACAACTCCACCCGCGTCGCATGCTCGCTAAACAGGGCGAAGTTCACTCCCTCCCCGTCCCACGTCGCCCCCAAAGGATACGACTGCCCCGGCCAAACTCGCATCACACTCCCGCCCCATCCGTGTGCCAAAAAACTCAAATCATCTCCCGAGCGTCGATCAGGATTGTAGAGAAACACCCCTGTCGGGGGAACGATCCCAAGAATCACACCCGACCTTGCCCATCAATACGGTCAAACGCTTGCGGTTTCGCAGGTCGACAGGAGGTCACCCTCTCCGACCGTGCAAAACTGCAAGCGTGGGATCTTCACCACCGAGTCAATCCTGTGCCGGATCGAGACGGCGCGGCGTTGCCAGGACGATAAGTGGTTTCCGCGAGGAGTTGTCTTCTGTAGTGACTCCTTTCGCTATCCGGATCGCTTGAGTTCTCTTAATCCGCTCACGTGACTCTGGTGGCATTTGACCGCTGAGGAGCAATGTTTGTCCAAACTCCATCTCAACCTGTGTGTTGAAACGAGTTGTGGTGATTCCGGGGATGACCATACCCTCGATAGTCACTGCGTTCGTGAAATCTCTCCATGTGTATTCAGGGGCGACATCCAGACGCAGCTTTCCATTCTCAAGGACTTCAGCCAACACTTCGATGCGAGTTCCATAGGTACGCCATTCAATGTGGACAGCTCCGTTTCCACTTGGCATCGGAATGGGAAACTCACCCCCCCTGAGACACGTAGCGGGTCGCCCGCTGCTCAGCTTCATCGAGATATCGGAAATCACACGTGCAGCCCCCTCTGAAATCAAGGCATCGAGGAAGCCCTTCACAGTCTGAGACGGAATAGTATCGAGCATGGTGGGCATGTCCGAAGTTGCGCCGGCCTGGACAATCCCGTCATTCTCGTTGGACAGAATTGCCTCCCACTCAAATCCCAATTGCTCAAGTTGTGCGAGATCGATTTCAACAACCTTGAAATCGACTTCAAGCTGCTCCTGAGCTTGCTGAGTCGCTTCCAGTTCTTGAATCTCCTGTTGAATTTCAGCAGCTTTCTGGCGGAGTTCATCGAGTCGAACCGAGAGTTGCGACTCCAACTGCTGTGCAGCGTCTCGAAGTTCGCTGGCCTGTTGATGCATCGTGTCGGCCATTTTTCCCACGGCCGCAGCGTCCAAATGGTCAGCCGCACGGCGGAGGTGTTGGACGGGGGTGAGTTTCTTTTCGACCTGCGGTAGACTCGCAGGAGCCACAGGAACTGACGGCTGGTTAGCCGGTGGAGGTGAATTTGGTGCAGTTTTGCTTGGTCGATCGGAGCCGATTGCGACACTCACTGACAGACTCATACAACTTAAACAGCAGATCAGACGCTGGACCATGACGGGCCTCCGTGCGGGTATCGTGGGTACTCGCCGGAGGGATAGCAGGCTGCCCGATTTTGGTCAATCGGAACTTGCAATGCCGGGATTCCCTGATTCATTTGTTCAATGAGTGGTCGTCAAATGACGCCCCTCTCCCCTTGGGGGAGAGGGACAGATTCTGAAGCGTCAGCGATGAATCAGGGTGAGGGGTTGGCGCGGGTGACGGGGAGTCTCCATACACACTCGTGCCGCCCCCTCACCCTGCCTTCGGCGCTTCGCTTGAAGGCTGTCCCTCTCCCTCAAGGGGAGAGGGGATACGCTCGACGCATTGAATAAGACGCACAAACTCCTTCCCACGCTCGACGAAATTTGCAAACCAGCCGTAACTGGAACAGCCGGGCGAGAGCAGGATCGCATCGCCGGGCGACGATAGCTCCATCGCCTGCGAGACGGCTTCTGCAAAGGAGACGGCTATGACGATCTGCAGCGGCTGATGCCTCGCGCCAAGCTCTGCCGCTAAGAGTCGCTGCTCCAATTGGGGGGCCACATCGCCCATCAGGACGGCTGCCTTTGCATGACCCTGAATTCCCTCTGCCAAGGGACTGAGGTTCACCCCTTTGTCCGCTCCGCCCACCAGCAGGACCAAAGGTCCCTCAACATTGTCCAAAGCAGCCAGCGTTGACTCAGGAGTTGTTGCGGCGGAATCGTTGTAGATACGGCGACCGTGGACTTCGCCAACGAATTGCAGCCGATGAGGAAGACCCTCGAACCGACTGACCGCTCGCGCGATGGCGTCCTCAGCGACACCGATCGCTCGTGCTGCGGTGGCTGCGGTGGCGATGTTCCGTGATTGGTGCGTTCCTCGCAGAGCCGGTGGAACGTCGGTGAAGGGACAGACGTGATCGACGACGCACAACGCTCCATTCACTGGCCAGTCACAAACCTCATCCGCTCCCGAGAGGACGGCAATCCCGTCAGGGCGTTGCCATCGAAGAATCGTCTGTTTCGCATGGCGATATTCGTTCAAACTCGTATGCCAGTCGAGATGGTTTGGTGAGAAGTTCGTGACCAAGGCCACCGTTGGACTGACCTGCAACTCATCCAGCCACATCAATTGAAAGCTACTGAGTTCGAGGACCACCCAGTCGTCTGCCGAAATCTCGTCGAGTGACATCAGCAGGCTGCCACCGATGTTGCCGCCGAGCCAAATACGTCGCCCGCCCTCTCGCAGAGCGTCGTGTAGCAAGGTGGCGGTCGTTGACTTGCCGTTCGTCCCGGTGACCCCGGCGATCCGACCGCGACATCGTTCCCAGAACAGCCCGATCTCAGTGGAGATCGCGACACCCCGGCTCCGTGCCAACTCGACGAACCGGTTCCCCGGGGGGACTGCGGGGTTCACGATCAGCAGGTCAGGGTCGAGAAAGTCAGACTCTTGATGCCCGCCCAGATGCCAGTGCACCCGCGAAGCTGAAAATCTTTTCTTAAGCACGTCAGCGTATTCGTCGACCGGGCCGCAATCGGTGACAGTGACCTCGGCCCCTTGCGAGTGCAGAAACTCGATGACACCGCTCCCGCCGCCAAAACGCCCCAGCCCCATGACCGTCACACGTTGACCGGCGAATTCAGAGTGGCCGGTTCTCATCCGAGATGGTGGGATTGACGTCGCTTGCGTGGAGGGTCGGACTCGATCATCGTTTGCCGGTTCGGCAACTTTGGCCATCGGCCATCATCCCTAGACCATTTCCATGGTTTCTGTGCAGGAGCATGGTCGCGGAATGAACATTGAATGCTGTTCGGCCCTCCTGCATGTCACCTGAACAACAACTCTGGAGTTGCACTAGTCATCGACGAACCGAGCGTTCTTCTGGAGTGGGTTCTTGCGTCTCCGCCCACGTCCACGATCATCGTTGTCACCCTTGGAACGCCCTTTGACGTCGTCATCGGCACCGAAAATGCCGCCGCGTCCTCCGTCTGCGTACTGGTCGTTTTTGACACTGGCATCCTTAATGTCCTCGTACAGACGTTGTTCCAAAGTCAGTCGCGTCTTGCGCTGGCCAAGTTCATCTTTCCTGGAGACTTCATCGATCACGTTCAGCTCGCCGTCTCCTTGCAAAACCAAGACCTGGTTCGAGAGACCCAAGTCTCGACCACTGGCCAATTGCAGATCTGGATGCTGGCGAGTTTGAATCGTTTCGTCACTGATGGCGTCAACAAGAATGTCACCCGTTTGGAATAAATAGTCCTCGATTTCGAACGTTGCCTGAGCCGGATTGAGTACGTGAGTTGTCGAATGCCCTCCCACCTCTTGCCCCAGTTCCACATCAAGGGTGGCGTCTGCCACTGTGGTGCCAAATTCAGGATCCCATTTGAAGAGGGCGAAGTTCGCCGACGTGAGCGAGGTCCCACGAGGTGGGTCGATCTTGCTCACAAAGTAATCCGCATCGCGCGGGACGTGAGCCGATTCCGTGACGTTGCTCCACTCCGTTTTGCGAGTTTGTCCCTCGACCACATGCGGGAGACCGTCTGCTTCGGAAGGTTTGCGGTCATAGTTAGGATTGGTCACTTCCAGCCGAACGCGGTATTTGTAGGTCGCTCCCGGCTCCACATCGAAGTCGAGATATCGAAAGAGCAGCAGTTGACCTGAAGCAGTGATCTTCTCTTTGACATAGTCCTGAAGCTTTGTTTTTAGTTCATCCCCATCTTCGAGTTCCTCGAATTCTGCGAGGAACTCATCCGGGCTGACTGTCTGACGGTAACCTCGCGCCGCACCACCGAGACTGAGATTTCTAAATCCTCCTCCGCCATCATCATCATCATCGGCCATGCGGACGCCTGCTCGAGGGACGCTAGAACGGGACGTTCCTCGGCGGCTTCCTCCCTTTGTGTCGCCATCATCATCCACCTCCCGGCGACCATTTCCTCCTCGACCGACAGTCCCGGCCAGTCTTCGGCTGTTCGCTCCCATGAACTCACTGAAGCCACCCTTGGTAATTGGTTCCTCGGGCGCGTCCGCCGTTGCCTCCTGATGTCGCTTCAGAAGTTGCTTGTAGATTTTCATCTCGAGATCGATTTCCTCATCCGTCAGGGTGAAGTTTTCCAAATCGGGATGCGTGGCGTTCTTTCCCCATCGCCCCATCACCAACTCGGGAAGAGGCATGGTAATCGCGCTGTCGGCCACAATGCCTTCGACGACTTCAGCATCGAAACTCGCTGCGTCACGTAAGACTTCCTTGGACACTTCGATGTCGACCGGCTCCCACTCTCCCCCCCAAGGGTCGTTGGCGTCGACCATCATTTTCTTACGTTCCAATTCAAAGTTGATGATCTCGTATAACAACTCGGCCGTTGACCGGCTGACGTTGGATGCTTTTTTGATTTTCGTAATCTGCTCGTGCAGAGGGACGACACCACGTACTGCGACATATCGCTGCCCCCGGCCTTCGCCCGTGGACCGTGACCCTCCCCCGTAGGTTCCTCCCGCGACGAAGTCGTCTTCGTCGTCGTCATCGTCTCCTCCAAAACGAATGCCTCCATTTCCGAGTGTGAATCCTCTGTCCAAGCCCTCAGCCTTCTTGCTACGCCCCCCCCCGCCACGACGAGTCAGAGAACCTGGCTGTATCCTCAGGGTGTCACGGGATTTGAATTCGTCCGGGATGTCTGCCTCGTCATCCATCGGTTCTTTATCATCAGTCGGAACTTCCGCGTTGTCCGCCAGAAGTTCTTCCGTTTCCTCCTCAGGATTGACATAGATCACGATTCGCCCGGCATCTGCTTGTAATGCCCTGACGGGCATAAACTCGGGCTCGGTAATGGGAGACGATGTTCCGTAGAGGTCGAATTCGAAGTTCTGGACAAATGAGTAAGGGGACGGGTCCACATGGGTCCGCATACCGGACACCAGCGTTCCCACGGACTCCTCTGCACTGACCATGAACTGGGCCTTCTCCTCCTGTGGCCAGGACTTGTTATTCAGTTTTTCCTCTGCCTCGAGGACAGCATTCGTGATTTCCTGCGGGTAATGCTGGAAGGGCAACCAGTCTGTGCCAAACAGTGCGTACGCAGCAAACGCTGCGACGAGGCCGAACACGACCTTTTCGCCGTGCTTGATGGCGAAGCCCTTGATGTTGATGCTTTTCAGTTTACCCGCCATAACTCACCATGCGTGCGTAGTGTTAAAATGAAACTCGTCGCCACACAGACTGCTAATTATTCTTCTGGTGCCGTGTCTCTCGATGAGGTCTCCTCCGAGGGAGATTCATCCGGTGGCACGGGGTCAGTTGCATTAGCGTCCGATTCGTCGGCTGGTTCCGAATCAGGCTCAGCACCGTCCACTGGAGACGGTTCTTCAGCTGTGCCCGGAGTGCCCGGATCCAGTGTTTCCGTTGTTTGTTCGAGAGCGGCTGCCTCTTCTGCGACCTTCGCCGCGGCTTCCGTCTCTTCAATTTCCTTCAAGGATTCCGCCTCTGTTGTGCCGTCTGATTTTTTGGTAATCGCGTCATTCGTGATCGGCTTGTACATGGTGATCACGCCGTAGAAATCCAACTGCACCAGATCAGGACTGGCAAACCAGTTGGGATCAATCTCGTAGGGACCGACCATCGTTGGTGGCAGCACCAGAGAACCGGAGAATCCGCCACCTCCACGACCAGCAAAACTCGGGGATCGCCCTGCACGTGCCCGACTGAGGCTACGACCAAATGCGCCGCCTCCGCCAAAACTTGGGCCTTCATCATCATCAGTGTCTGCAACACGCCTTGCTCTCGTTCCCCTGGTGTTCCGTCTGGAGGTCAGCGAGCCTGAGGTATCGGTCCCATAGGGGTTCGGGCCCACGTGAAAGCGACCGATTCGAATGGGCCATTCCGAACTTGCCATCTCTGTCAAAAAGTTAGGCAACTCGGGGAGCATGACAATCACACTCATGTAGAAGGCCCGTTCATGATAGGGTTCATTCTTTACTTGCTCCGGTTTACCTATATAACGGAACATGGAAGGCGGGCGCTCAGGCAGGCTGCCCCCCCTGGAGCGTCCTCCACCGTCATCGTCATCTTCATCTCTCTGCCTGAAGCCATCTGTGCGAGCAGCCGGTGTCGCCGCGGCTCCTGCCACGCCGGCTGGTGGGACTTCCGGCCCAATCTCTTCAGCGATATCAAACCCGATTCCACTCGAACTACCGGCACCCCTCGGCCCCCCAGCGGCAGACCCTGATCGAGACCTTCTTGACCCTCCCCCCTTATCGTCGTCGTCGTCGTCATCCGCGAAACGGGCACCATCAAAGGCTCCACCGCCTCCAAAACCGCCACCGCCACCGCCACCGGCTGCCGCTTGGCTCGCCACTGAACTTTCACCGCTTCCTCCCGTGAGATACAGCTGATCAATCCGTCGCACAGGCGCGTCTCCGACATAAGATGCCCCTTCGTTTGTCCGCACGATGGCGTCGAAAATCACCTCCATCATCCAGATATCTTCCTGAGCATCCCACATTTCTTCCGAGCTGATACTTGCATGCCGATGGAAAGGCGCGGTTGGAATCGTGTCTGGCATCAACAGAACCTTCTCCGGCCAGTCGACGGTCAACCCCAGAGGTCGAGGCTTAGACACGACCGGTTGAACTCGCTTCCACAGACGGTTGAGGATACCGGGATACTCTTGGACGTACTGTATCCGACCACTTCGATCAACTTCCCCGCGGTGTGTATCCGGCAAGTACCGCAGCATGATCTCCGGCCAGTCCATCCGCTCTTGTTGAGCTTCCCAGAGCTTTTGGATCTCGACGTAGTTCTCTTGTTGCAGATCCTCATTGATGGCCTGCAGCCCATCGGCAAACTCCTGATTCGGCTCGGTCGTTCCCTTGGGAACATTGGCCAAGACCCCTTCGAGTTCCTTTTCCTTCTTTTCAGTCGC
Organism: Planctomycetaceae bacterium; assembly: GCA_029259815.1. Lineage (GTDB taxonomy): Bacteria > Planctomycetota > Planctomycetia > Planctomycetales > Planctomycetaceae > JAHBXU01. The sequence continues at coordinate 19,014 of JAJDEJ010000073.1, forward strand.
AGCCTGCATCTCGCTGTTGGCCATGAAGTACCCCGTCATGGCAAGCGGCAGGGAGATCGCAAACAGGATCCAAAAACGATGTCGAATTAAAGGTTCGAGCTTGTCCATCAGATTGTCCTCAGTTCATTCGGTCCGCAGCTGACCACTCAGGTGGAAAAGTCAGAGACCGGGCAATTTCAGGGGAACTGTTAGGTTTTGTTCCGTCTCAGGCGTGGGATGAAAACGTATGTCTTTTTTACGAACGGAAATCGATTTGAAGGGGACTTCAAACTCTCAAGTGTCTCGGTGAGATCACTTCCCGGCCCATGGGTCAACTTTTTCCGCAGCTGTGTCGTCCGCTGCCGGTGTTTCTGCCGCCGCTGCCGCAGGTTCATCAGTCCGCTCTGAGACAGGCTTTGGTTGCCAGACAAATGACACAATGAAGTTGGTTTGCTCGATCCATTTGACGTCTTCCGAGTCGACAGCAGGCTGGGTGCCGCCAATCGCCCCTCGACCGTCATCATCTCTGTCTCTTCTGCCCCTCGATCTGCCTTGTGTGCCCCGCCCCAAGGCTGGCTGTCTTCGTGTAATGGGCCTGCTGGCAATCATACCAGTCCGAGACACTGGCTCGTTGTCCTCCAATGCCGCTTGAAGTCCGTTCTTGTAGTACGGAATCTCAAAGGGCAAACCATTCAACTCTGCGGTGGCGTGAGAGATGCCCAGCTTGCAAACATCCTGCTGCGAACCATCCTCGGCCTCGACGGTCCATTGCCAGAGACCCGGCTCCAGGAATGCATTGATCAAATACAACATTGTCTGAGACTCAGGGTTATTTTCCTCGTGGTGATAGTGCACCCCCTCCAGCCGGAAGATGTAGCCCTCTCCTTTGGGGCCGGCTGCAAGCTCTGCCGGATTCATGTTGTCCTTTTGCTCCTGCGTCAGTTGGGCAAACCAGGTCTCGACATTCTTACTATGCTCACAGGTAATTGAGGTGATCGAGATGCGATTTCGGTGCTCAATGGGTAGAGTTTCGGCATCATCGTTGATGTCGCGGGGCAGGGATTCGTTGATGGCCTTATAGACTTCCAGCCATTCCATGTTCCGACGTCCTTCAACCAGATACTTCGCCTGGTTGCGGATCTTCTGGAAGTCTGCTTTCTCCTTATCGTAGGCCGCAGTCAATGTGGAGATTTGAGTGCTGAGTTCCTCTTCTTCGCCAACAGCATTCTCCCATTGCTCGGTATGCACCGTCCCGTACGACAAGCCGTTGGCCCCCATGGAGATGGCCGTGCTGGTCAGAAGCAGGGCAGCCGTGGCGACGGCCCAAGGTTTCTTCCGACGAACTTGCCGTGCGAT
>JAJDEJ010000074.1 GCA_029259815.1 Planctomycetaceae bacterium
CCGCATGTTCTGCCCCCCCTAACTCAGTTGAACGAACCCCTGAATTGACATCAATCTGGCACGAAGTGTGTTCAGTGTGACCACACTCTTTCACTGAAGAGAGGCAGTATTCTGTCGGACGAATGCGTGAATTGTTTCAACTCGGGCAACACCTCCATCTCAATTCATAAACCATGTCAGCTCGTGGTGAGATTGCCCTCGCCTCAATGCTCGCGATGTATGACCGAGGAGTTTGAGCGGTAGTATGCCCACCGCAACCGAGTTGCGCTGGTCAAATCGAGATCAGACTTTGTGGAGGTCTGTTGGTCGGTCCGGCAAAAGACCAAGTTCTGGGAATCAGAACCACCTTGACTTGTCGCATCCAACCAATATCCCCACGACTCTAGATTCTGTGGTCAGGAAAGTATGGGAGATGAAGCCAGTTGGAATGAGGCGTGGAGCTCCTGAGATCACACAGCGGCAAATACGACATTTGATTCGCGTAAAGTGAGTCCAGGAAGACTCGTCAATGCTGCATACGCACTGTCTTCAAAAGGAGTCGCTCGACTTAGTGGCCACGGTTTTCGAATCCACCTTGCGGATGCCGATTTGAGTAGAATCGATCAGGCCGGAGCAGCTGTGGTTATTGCGGGTCTTGTTCGTCAGCGGGTTGGTTTGGCAACTGAGGGGCGTCTGAGAATCCCGCAGGTAAGTCAAACGGGAATTGTCCCACAATTGGTTTCGCAGCAGAACGGACCGACTCATCTATTCGTGTGTCGATTCGGCGAACAGCAATGAAGCCGCGAATGGGATCTTCCCATCTCAACTCGACTTGGACGTCTTGAGAATCTTCCAATCGCGAGCGCCAATCCATCATCGATTGATGGATATCGCGAGGAAGCGGCAGGCCAGTTTTCGACGTTTCACACGCGGCTCGGATCGTCTCAATGTCATACATTTCCGAAAGCGAAACACAGTCGCTGTCGCCATTCGGCAAATCGCTGATCAAAAAGCACTCGTTGCCCAGTGTGTAGATTGCAAGAATGGGGTGCGATTCCTCTGGTTTCACATAGTATGTGCCATGAGTGGCTTCCGCTTGGATCTCCAGTAGTTCCTTCACGTGGTTGGTCTGGGTGAGTTTTGCCCGCATCACTGCGTCGTAGTAGGGTCGCAAATACGCTCGCGATTCCGATCCGAGAGAAGTACCAGCATCGCTGTCGAACGCGTCATCACGTTCGTAGGGGGAGAGAGCAAGGCGACAAAAGCTCAACAGCAAATCGGCATCTGCCATTGCCTGATAAGTGTCCAGATGACCGCTGTTCTCAAGCAACACCTTGGATGCGAACAAGCACATTTCCAGTTGATCGCGATGCGGCGTTCGTCCGACGACATCCCGATATTCCAAGATCGCTTCGCGCAGCTGACCCGGCGACGTCAGCTCATCCGCAGTCTCCAAGTGTACCTGCGAGGCAACATCGATCTGCTGTACGATCTTTGTGGTCAATTCACCGAGCGCCTGAAAAAGTCCGGTGGCTTTTTCTCGCTGCATCTCGTAGGTTTCGTCGGCACGGCGACACATCTGCAAGGCGAGTTCGGTGTCTTGAATGGCAGACGGAAGGCTGAGAGCTAATGCCTGCTTGTATAGAAGCATGGTTTGCAGACGATCGCGCCCGGTACCGTGTAGCAGATGGACCCGATTCATTGCGCGTCGATAGTCGTCAAAGGCTTCCTTCGGATCTGAGAACTCCGGATTTCCGAAGAGATTACAGTCTCCTAATCGCTCTTGCGTATTGATTACGCGGCCAATGAGCTGCGATTCCAAGTCTGTGTCGGTCGCGGAATCAAGGAATCTGGACAGAGCATCTTCGACTTCGCCAGCCAGCCAGCGGTAATACCGGGAAGCACATGGGGTATCACCATGAAACCGCGTCGCCATGGCGATGCCGTGGAGATTGTGCAGGTAAGCCACTTTAGAAGCGTGGTCGGTGGACTCACGGAAGACAGAGCTTAACCTTCCATGAATTGCATCTTTCTGGCAGTCGGCGGACAAACTCTTTCTCATCGGGGCGGGTGCTTGTGCGTCCAACGTTTCCACAGATTCGTCCGCGTCAATGCGATCAGAGTCATTTATTGCCACGTCGACTTCTGCGGTTACATGGGGCTCACCGAAGATCTCACCTCGGGCTTCCGCTTCACGTACAAACTGTGCATACAGAATCTCGTTCGACCGTTCGAAGGAGCATTTTGCTTCTTGGATTTCCCACTGGATGATCTTTGCCCAGGCACGCCGACGATGCACGTGAGCCTGAAGGAAATGGTTCGGGGCTAACGCTTCGGCGACATCCACTGCCTCCCTCAACAGGCGGTTCGCTTGTGACCAGCGGTTCACGGCCAACCACGCGTCCGCTTCACGGCAGAGCATGAAGATGCGAAAGAACGCGGCTGAATCCGTGGTGCGGTTCTGTTCGGTGAGCAGAGAGAGAACGGCTCGACGAGCAGTTTCGAAATCCTTGGCAGCTTTTAGTGGTTCCCGGAGGACTGCCGAACGAAACTCACCCTGGTCCGCCCTGCACAGTGCCGCAAGAATGTGAAGGCGAAGCCGGTCCTGCTCTTGGCTTTGAGCCAGCGTGTAGGCCTTGATCGCCCGATCATAGGTGACACCAGCCTCCTCTATTTTTCCGAGAGAATGCTGAATGACGGCTAGGAAATGTATGTCCTCCGGTGCGAGTTCGATGGCCTGAGATGCCGCTCGATCGTGTTCGGATGAACGCGTCACTGCTGCCTGCTCGTTGCCATTGACGGTGATCGCTGGCAAGTGGGAGTTCAATTCACTCTCGATACGTTCTAACGCGGCCTCCAGTTTCTTGGCATCTCGGGCCTGCAATAACTCCTGAGCATGCCCAAACCGGAGTCTTCTCAGACCGTCCACTGTACCCTTGTTGTCTTGAATCAATCGTTGCGCGGTCTCTTTGAGTTCCTCAACTCGAATCAGGTCCGAAAAACTCCCGGAACGCACGACAGGTTGTGCATCCTCGTACTCTTTCACGATCTCACTGCGAATGCCGGGAATGAACCATGGCATTTCATCGAACCACCAGTCGCCACGACGGCTGACGACCATCGCTCTCAGATGGCTCTTGTCATCGTCGTGCAAAGCAAACTCAGAGAATTGTTCAGCTTCCCGTGGAAAGAAGCAAAACTCGCCAGTCGAACGGATCAGGTTGCGGCAATCAGGTCGCTGTGTTTCGTCGAAATTGGGACGCATGTAGGCAAGGAGACGATTTGCCCAGACGCGCCTGTCCCCGTCACTCCTGGCTGGTATATGTCTGAGGCCGTCGAGTAAAGCTGTCGTGAACTTTGAGTTGATCGTCTTTCCATCGGAAGCGACTTGTAATGCCCGACATGCGGCCATGGCTTGAAAAGTTGGTTCCTGTTGTAGCGCAGTGTCGCTGCGGTTGGCGGCATCACTTCTTGACTGGAAACCAACGTTTCCACGAGCGTTGAAGATCTCACCGGAATAGCAACAATCGAGGACGATCATCTTGTGCCTGGCCGGGATTTTTGCCACCAGCTCGAACAAGCCGTCGGGCAAATCGAAGGTGTTAGTTCCCACCGGCCTCCCGTGTGAAAGCGTGACATCATACGGGAGCAAGGAGACTGCGTTCCCGCTCAATGTTGACTCACGGTCCAGCTTGAAGCCGTGCCCGGCAAAAAAGATGAGAACGCTGTCGTCCGGTTGAACTCTGTCGGGGAGACAAAGTTCGTTGAGTTCGTCACGAATGCGGGCAGCCGTTGGAATGTCGCTCTCGTCGTCAGCGTCGTCTGTGAGAACTCTGACAGCGTCGTCGTCGTACAGGTAGTACGACTTCAGGACATTTGCCAATTCTTTCGCATCGTTGGCGGCATTATTCAACTCGGGCAGGGCACGCTGGTTGGCGGGGTCGCCACGAAGCTCCTCCTGCCGTCCGGTGTAGTTGATCCCAATCAGCAGGGCCCAGTTCTTTCGATACCCTGTCTGCTCGCCGAACACAGTGATCCCGTCAAGCTCCGATTCCTGCGCACCGACTGGAACACAAGTCAGCAAAAAGACAGAAGTCATGAGTGCTGACTTCGTGCGAGATGTTGTCGACATAGCTTCTCCGCGTATTGGGTACCGCGCAACGCGACGTGTTGTCCGCGTATCGCCTCCGTAATCGCAGCTTCAATTCTACGGACAGATTGATCCTCGCACAAACAACCCGTTTGTCTGCAACGACTTACTGTCTAAGTTGTCTCGCCCGGTTGACAGTCACGGCGACTTTGCAAGCTGGGCGGACTATGCGATTTGGGTGTCAATCAGGGCGCGGGCGGGTTGGGTGCCGTAACCCACGACCATGACGAAATTTGAGGACGATCTGGGCTTTGGGAACTCCGAAACTTTGCCTGCCGTCCTGTCGACGATTTCAGCAACAGCCGTTCAAAGGGAGTCGTCAGAGCCGTCGTGTTAACACTGTCTCTTGTTGTGGGTTTACCCAAACCTGACTGAGACAGGAAGCGGTAATCGGGCCGATGCGTGTGCTCTTTTTGCGACACGGCTATCACGACGAAGCCATTGGTGCCGATGGAACGTGAGTCGACATTAAACCGCAACACTTCTCGATCGACTCGGGTTTCTCGATTGTCCTGTAACGTCCGACCACGAACCGAGTCGGTCTTCACATGTTGAATTCCGAATCGACCGTTGAGGTAAAAGACGACATACCAATATGGCTGATAGCCTGTATTGACAACCTGCAACAAAACGGAATCGCCGGGAATAAGGTGACTGCCTTCCAGAGGCGTCCCTGACGACGTGTCTGTGGAGCCATCGATTCTTCGTATGTCTAAACGGATTTCCTGACGTGGCACAAGCAGCGACGGTTCCGTGTACTCACTTGCCACTCGCCAGATGTTGTGCCAGACATGGATCTTTTGCATTTCATCGCCCAGTCGTTTCGCCAGTTGCTCCGGCTCTGCCAAGATGTTCTCCGTAAACATTGAATGCGGAATACCGGAAAGCAATTGCACCAATGTCGTCGCATCGCCATCGCGACGTTGAAGGATCTCAGCGACATTGTCGGTAGGCAGCAAGACGGCGATGGGTGAAGTCGATGAACGGATGGGATTCGTGGATGGCTCAGACGAAAGAACAACGAGCGACCAATCAGCATTCTGCTCTTTGTCGACGACTCGGAACTCTGCGTCCGGCAAACTCGCGGCCTCTTGAATCGCCGTGGCCCAGGACGATTCAGGTGACGATGAAGAATCGACGCCAGAGGAATCACCGACAATCGAGGTGAGTCGGAGCTTGACTCGCGTGTCGCCAAAGTCGCGGCTGGCAATTCGGCAGGAGCTGTTGTCGGGGAACGTGTCCAAAGATCGAGATTCATGATCGCCAAACGCAACAGCTTCCACGAACGCCGCTGTCGGAGAAACCTCTGTAACTCGGACGTGCCCCAAGGGATGCTGGTAGTCCTTGTCAGCCTGTTCGTAGACCGCAACAATCGTGTCCTTCGACAAGCCGGCAAGTTGACCACCACTCAGCCGAACTCCATCGGCAACTCGTTCAAGAAACATCGCCTGCGGTCGTGGCCACGTGTCCAAGCCGAGCACTTCGCGATCGAGGTCGCCTTCCCAAAAGGGAGTTGGTCGGCGACGGCCATCTGCACGGTATCGACCGACCAGGGATCGACCAAGATCGGCGTACGTCACCCGGTCTTGTCTGTCACGCAGCAATTGCTCCAAGTGATATGACATCAAACCATGTTTGAATTCCGAACGGCTCTCGTCTTCGCCCTTCGGACGAGTAACTTCCGGTGCCGGTTCAAAGTCCTGAGCAGCGTAAAAGGCAACGACGCTGCCCGACAAGGAGTCGTCATTCGTCACATCAAGTCCGTCGATCGTCGAACCATCGGCAGCTCGCGTGCCAGAAACTCTTTCTGCTGCACGGCGCTTTGCGGTCTGAATCGCTTCTACAGAAACACCAGCTTCCGTTGGACTCAACTCACGGGTCGCTTCCTGCTCACCGCCTCGTATCATTGTTCCTGAAAAGCAACTGTCGAATACGATCCAAACGTGGGCACCTTTCGCCTTGAGTTGGTCAAGCCACTGGCCAATCTGGTTGTCCAAAACCATATTCTGGCCCGCGTGATAGTCGGCCGCGAGAAACGCTTCGTCCAACCCGTCCGGTTCAGGATTTGAAGGGTCAAGGACGTCTGCTTGCGAATCGGGAAGGGGAAACCGGAACCCATGTCCCGCCATTAGGACAACGATTTGGCTGTCGGACTCAGCCACTTCGATGAGTTGTTCGAAGGCAGCAGAGATATTGGCGAAGCTGGGCCGCTTTGTGACGTCGTCCGGCCAGCCGACCAATGTCACAATATCATTG
>JAJDEJ010000075.1 GCA_029259815.1 Planctomycetaceae bacterium
ACCATAGCTTTACGGCCAGCATTCGTTTGCCGAGCAAATGCACCGCCTCAATGTACCCTTCGGCGTGAAAAGGATTTCCCAAATGACAAAGACTGTCTCAACTTATGGATTAACCGTCGCGATGCTGAGTGCCTTTCTCACCGCGAGTCACTCAGCTCATGCGGCCAGTCCCGGACAAGAGGCCGTTGATGCGGCTGCCCGCAATAACCAGTTTGCTTTTATCATGTTCTACCGTGGCAATGATGCGGCCACGCAGGGCATGCACAGAGTCCTGAATTCTACGTTGACTGGCCGCAAGGACGCGGCCATTGTCCCCGTTCAAATCGGAGATGCCGCTGAGCAGGCTTTGGTGAAGCAGTTCGACGCAACTCGGATCCCCATGCCAGCCGTCGCGGTGCTGGCACCCAACGGAGCGGTCTGCAGCGTCTTTCCACAGCGAGTCAATGATCAGCAACTCACGGCCGCGATTGTGTCACCCGGTCAGGCGGAATGCCTGAAGGCATTACAGGACCAGAAGATCGTACTGTTGTGCGCTCAGCCGCAGGCCGACACTGCAATTCCGGTGGGAGTCCGTCAGTTCGAGGCGGATGAGCTGTATTTGAACCGAACTCAGGTTGTCACCGTCCAAGCCAACGATCCCGCCGAAGCCAAGTTCCTCAATCAGCTTCGTGTGCAGACGAACCAACAGACTTCGATCGTTGCTCTCATGGCACCTCCAGGCGTGATGCTGGGTGTCTTCAAGGGAAATGTCACCCACGACATCCTGGCTCAAAAGCTGACTGCTGCCGGTAAGTGTTGCGACGATGAGAATTGCAAACATCGTCAAGCCGGTAGGGGCAATCAGCCGACCCGCCGCTGATCCCGACGACTCGAACGACGGGGGAGAGCGACAGCGGCTCAACTCTTTCCCCGTCATTGCTAACGACATTGCGACTTAGTCCCACCCATCAGGAATGGATTCCATGAAACTACAATCAATGATTTGGAAAGAACTCTGGCAGCGGCCCACACCCATGCTGACGAGTCTGCTGGCCGTTACGCTCGGTGTCACGGCGTTGGTGGCCATACAAAACATCACCGTCTTCTCGGAAAGGAAGATCGCCGGCGACATGGAATCGCTCGGTGCCAACGTGCTGGTGCTGCCACCCAGCGTTACTTTGCAGGACTATTACTCCGCTGACATGCACGGCCACACGATGCCGGAAGAATTTGTCACGCGACTGGCGCTGGCACGCATGCCCGGTGTCGAGAATCTGGCCCCCAAACTGTGTGTCGAAGCCTCGGTCGATACGATTCCGGTCACCTTGACCGGGATTCTTCCCCGTTCTGAGTTTCAGGAGAAAGCGGCCTGGCAGGGGCTGAGCATGTTGACCAATGCGGTCGGCAGTGATCGTGGGTGTTGTGCCACGAAAGCCGACGTCGGAGTCGATGACGATCCAAACTCGTTAGCGACCACACGCACCATTCAGGAGCTCGGCGAGCGAGACTTGATTCTCGGACGCGATGTCGCTGCACAACTCGGTTCGGGTGTCGGTGACACACTGACTCTGTTCGACGAGGAATTTGAAGTGATCACCGTCCTCCCCGAGACTGGCACGATTGACGATGGTCGGATATTCGCTCACCTGCACAGCGTTCAAGACTTGTCGTCAGCGGGGCCGGTCGTCAACGTCATCGAAATCATGGCCTGCTGCGAAGACGCGGCTGGTGGCCTGATTACAAATCTGTCCGCCGAACTGCCTGACACGCGAATCATCACGATTGCTCAGGTGGTCGAAACACAGGTCGCCGTCAACGGACTGATGTCACGCCTGTCGTGGGGCTTCTTTTCGATCCTGTTGCTGGTCGGCGGAGCAAGCATCGCCAGTGTGATGTACGCCAACGTCACCGAACGACGCAAGGAGATTGGCACGCTGATGGCGCTGGGTGCCAGTCGTAACTTTGTCACGCGGATGTTCCTCGGCAAAGCGACGCTGCTGGGCTTGGCGGGTGGACTGGGCGGCTTCGTTGTCGGGAGCATCGTTGCTGCCGTCTTGGGGCCTCAGCTCTTAGGCGTCGAGGTCCAACCAATGCCCATGCTCCTCGGCGTTGGCATGGCCACAGCAACGGTCGTTGCAGTCGCCGCCAGCTTCCTGCCGGCAAGACGAGCCGCCGGACTCGATCCGTGTCTCGTCTTCAACGACGCCTGAGCTCCCCCATCATCTACCGTCAGCACCAAGGAGAGAATCAATGTACGACTTGAATTCTGTGACAAAGACCTATGTGCGCCGAGGTCACACTGTGACAGCGCTTGATGACACGAACCTGGAGATTCCCGACAATGATTTCGTAGCGATCATCGGGCCGAGTGGCAGTGGGAAGACGACCTTGCTTTCAGTGTTAGGTGGAATGCTCGCTCCGACATCCGGAAATGTGTTCATTGATGGTGAATCCCTTTACGATCTGTCGATCGAAGAACGAACGGCCCTGAGAAGCACGAAGATCGGATTTGTGTTCCAATCGTTCAACCTCATCCCCTGGCTGACCGCCTGTGAGAACGTGCAGATTCCACTCATGCTGTCGGGCCAATCAGCTGAGAGGCAACGGTCACGCGCCCTGGAGATGCTCGACCGTGTCGGCCTGGCAGACCGCACGGATCATCACCCATCGGAATTGAGTCAGGGACAGCAACAACGCGTCGCTCTGGCCCGGACACTGGCCAATGACCCACAGGTCATTCTCGCCGACGAACCGACCGGGAATCTCGATTCGGAGACGCGAGAACAGGTCATGACCTATCTCAACGAGTTCCATCGGGACGGCCGGACCATCATCATGGTGACTCACGATGCGGGGACCGCTGCGTTTGCAAAACGCACCATTCGATTGGTTTCCGGAGTCGCCAAGTCCATCGTCTCTCCAGAAGCCGCTTGATGGTTCAGTCCGGCAGATCAAGGCTCGCCAGCTAGGCAATTCCCTATGCGAGCTTTGATTTCGAACTGACACAGTCGGAGAACCATGCTGGATGGGGGGGGACGCGCGTCGGGGACTCTCACTGCAGCGTGTTCGATCAAAAAGGAGGACTCTGTGCTCGCGTCCTTTCGCAACCGGCGCGTCCTCGGGCGAGAGCCTCGAACCATTCGCTTCCAGCTGTTGTTGACTGTGAACGTGATTCTGGGGACGGCGATTGTTGGCCTGTTGGTCTTGCGATACACGCACGAGATGAAAGTCGAGGCCCAAAAGAAGCACGCCAATTTGAATGACGAAGCCATCGCGATCCACGCCGCGGTCAATCATCTGTGGCAAGATCATGACACGAGTGCGGTCCAGAGTTATATCAACTCGGTTTGTGAACAAATGCGTGCTTCGACATCGCCATGTCATCACATCGTCCTTCAGAGAAACAGACAAGTCCTCCAAGCTCAGGCTCATGCGGATGATGATCCACAAATTGTGTCCGCAATCGAGTCGGCAAGTCGAGCAAAGAACCATCAGAGTGTTCTGGGCGACCATGTCTTCGTTGCAGGCAGTCATACGTCCAACGGCATCAGTGTCTACGTCTCGGAAGACCTGGACAACGTCCGCCGAGCAATTCGCCGCGACTTACTGCTGCAACTAGCCGTGGCGGGCCTTTTGGGTGCCGGTACGGCTGGCATTGTCAGTTTTCTGTTATTGCGGATTGTCAGAGAGCCGCTACAGCGGTTGCTGATGACGGTCGATCAGATTTCCGATGGCAAGTTTGGGACAGAGGCGCGCTCGTTCGGCAGTCGAGAGATGCAAGAATTGTCTTCCGCCATCAATAGCATGAGTCGCTGTCTCCTGGAGAGCGACAGCGAACGTCATCAACAGATGGTGAAAGCTCAGCAGATTCAACAACACTTGCTGCCTAATGATGTCAAGATTCCGGACCTCCTGACCGCCCATGTCTTTGAACCTGCCGATGTCGTGGCAGGCGATTACTACGACTTTCTGCAACTGACCGACGGCTCATGGCTCATCTGTTTGGCAGACGTCACTGGACACGGCATTCCGGCTGCCATGGGCGCAGCAATGCTCAAGTCGCTTCTGATCGCTGCCTCTGAATCACCACCTTTTGACCCGGTCTCGATATTAGAAGAGGTCAACAGACATTTCGCAGTGACTGTCCTGCCGGGCAATTTTGCATCAATGTTTCTGGGGCGATGGGAGCCGAAGTCGCGAGAATTGTCTTGGGCCAGTGCGGGACATGAGCCTGGACTTCTGCTGACTCAAACAGGGCATCTCGACCAGCTGCAGAGTACCGGTTTGTTGCTTGGGATCCAGACTGGTGCCGTGTGGGACCTTCGAAGCGTGACCCTCTCCGCTGGTGATCGTATTCTCCTGTTTAGTGATGGTGCCACGGAAACCCTCAGCCCAGAGAGTGAACTATTCGGACGCGATCGTCTCAGTGCCTGTTTCTCCCGATGGAGCGAACTCTCTCCACAGACAACACTGAACCGAATCACTGGAATTCTGGGCAAGCATCGAGGTGAACGACCGCTGAACGACGATCTCACATTGGTCGTCATGGAATGTCGAACTCACTCTGTGACCGTAGGACTAAGACCGAAAGAAAATGCATAGGTGTAATCATCCGTTTTTTGACTCTCAGATGAGTCTTTGCACTGATGAAATTGGATTCTGTGAATGAGCTGGGCTCTCGGAGTCTTCGATGGGGGACATGGACGCAAATCGACAACACTGTAGTTTCCCCGTGTTCTGTTGCTGAAGCGATACTACTCGAGCAGCATGCCTAATCGCTCCGCAATCATCTCAGCAGACGGAACGCCGCCCGGATAGAGCCGACAGGATGTCTTCATGAACGGCGGCACCGGCTCCGCCATTCCGAAGATGTCGTTGCCATCGAGCAGGATCGTCGGTGTCGGATAACCGCGTCTCGGATCGGACGACGAAAGTTCCAATTGATCGAACACGTTGTATTCGATCGAGACGTTTGACGAGTCAACGGCTGTCTTCAGATTCTGGAGCAGTACTGGTGTGTTGACACATCCCTCTCTGCCAAGAAATGAAAGCCTAGCACCGGAGGGCATGACGGTCGTCGTCTTCTCAGATTCATCTTTCTGCAGTTCACTTTGGCTGCATCCCGTGGCTAAGAGAGCCAATAGGCAGGCAGTTGTTAGCACTCCGTGAATCATTGGATCACACCCCCAGGCAACAGGTTACACTTAAGCATCATTTCGCTCCCCGATTCTCCAACGGTTGCCGTCGGGGTCCGTCAAGTGGACTTCTCTTGCCCACGGTTGTTCTTTGACATCGACGCCGAATTCGCCAGCGATCGAATCGACGTCGTTTCTGTAGAGGTAAAGTAACGTGCCCGGCTTGGCATCCCCCTTGTGCTCTGAGAGGTGAAGGTGCATATCACCACAGGCGAGGAACAGGTACAACGGCATGCCGGGCGCGAAGCGGTGTTCGCTGACGACTTCAAAGCCAAGACGAGAATACCACTTGGATGATCTGTAGCCGTCCTTCACGTGTAAAATGGGTACGAGTTCTTCCGGCATTGTCGTGATCCGTTGTTGTGTAAGTGATGGAGGGATTCTACGCCGCTGCCATCTTAGCTGCTTCCGATAGCAGTCATTCCAACGTCCACGGCTCACTCGCGAGTCCAGACGCAACAGTCGGTGTCGTCTCGAGTGTCGAATGCGGACGGACCCATTTGTATCACGCATAGAACAGGCCCAACATGGATTCCCAACTTCTTCGAGAAGCTGTTGTGGAATGCCGTCTTCTATCACTTTCCGACGGACCCCATTGCTCGTCGACGTGGATGTGTTCGAACGGGTGATTGTCGACGGCGTAGATTATGAACTGACAGCACTACCAGCCTGCTGTTCCCATGATCCGCTGTACGATGACCTTGTCGACTCTGGTAAGACGGGGGCACTTGCGACGACCCCGAACTCATTAGCAGGTCTCCCGATAGGGGCATCAGGCTAAGGCCAAACGAGCCCTATGGGAGCGTTGGTGGTGGCGATGACAGAATGGGAGAAACACTATCGGCAAGCAGGGGCAGTTGTTCAGGTCCTCCCACAGGTGGCGGAGCTTGCTCGACTTCTGGAACAGGTGTCGTTTTGACTCCTACGTCATTCATCAAGTGATGCAGCGTTGACCCGATCAGATCCGACTTTGAGAGAATCCCCAACTGGCCGAACCGACGGTTATGGTGTCGCGACCAACTCTGAATCTCCCCTTGAATGTGATGGACCAACTGATCGAAACCCTTCAGTTTCTCCTGGATCGCGAGGCGGCCATTCTGATGCTCTGCGGCGTGAATGTACTTGGCGACTTCAAGTACCTGATATGCCTCATCATAGGTCCCGCGAAAACTTGGATTGTGTGCATAGTTGTAGTGTAGGTCGAGGCAGAAGTCGTTCGACAAAGCCTCCAATCGTGATGCCAGATCATCAACGCGAGAGAAGCCGCCGAACGGGATTTGCGTCGGTTGCAGATTCGTGTGCGTTCCCAATTCGCTTGCTACCGGGGAAATATTGTAAAACGCGCCACCTTGAACGTAGTAACTCCCAGGTTGATGACCGCTCAAATCCGGCACAACGTACGTGGAGTTCCAGTGGATCACCTCAAGATGATATCGCCCGAACACATGTCCGTCGTTGTCGTAAACGATTTGACTCTGATGATCGATGCGGTAACTGAGTTGATGTTGTGCATCAGCTTGAGACGCTCCCCACGTCAACGTCGCACCAGCGAGAATCAGACTTGGTAATTGCGTGATCTTCACGGCTCGCTCCTCTTGAGGAGTCCTTGACGTCATCCGCATTCTGGTGATTGATCATCTCAACCTACAGCGCGTCTGCGATGCGTCATTATCATCTGTAGAGTATGGCAACATCAGTGCTGGGATTCCAACAGGTTGCCGCCATTCCTTTCGCACAACAGTGATATGAAAAAACGCCGAGAGCACGTTGCTCGTCGGCGCTGATGGGGTGAATCTCTGCGTCAGTTGTGAAGGTGCCCGTCGAAGTGACCGGTCCGGTGCAGATCGACGTGAGCAGGAACGTAATGTGAGTGGTTCCCGTGTCGCTGGAATCCACCTGGATGGTAGTCGTAGTGACTCGTATTGTGCCAAGTCTGGTGATAGGTCGGATAGGTGTATACCTGAGGCGAGTACCCTCCGTGGAATCCATGACTTGAGTGGGAATGACCGCCCCCCCCCCAACCATATCCATGACCTGCCTGAGCCGAAGCCCCCAAAGTCGTCAATGCGGCCAACACAACACCGAGAGTAAGCAAACGTTTCATCGAAGAGCCCTCCATCGTGGATTGATTTTTTAGTGATT
>JAJDEJ010000076.1 GCA_029259815.1 Planctomycetaceae bacterium
TCAAGGGGCGCAAAATCCGTGATGCCGAAATGAACGCCATCAAACTGAAACGCAATGCGTTCCACGGTGATTGGAACTATCAAATCGCCCCACGTAAGAACTAGAACTTCGATAGTTTATTTACGAACGCACCCTTAGCGCGACCAGAAGCATATCGCCTACTCCCTGTTCTCGCTAAGCCGCAAGCATTCTCGTCGACGTCTCGTCTTTGGACCACGCTTGAGAATCGTCCGTCATTGTGCGAGTCTGCGCGATCAACCCTGTCACCAATTAATCAAGGTCTTTGTGATGAGCGTTGTCACGATCCGTGATGAGTCAACTAGCTCCCGTGCGTCGATCGCCGTGGACCGCGGATTCAACTGTTATCAGTTCGTCGCCCAGATCGATGGTCGCCGTGTTGATGTCATCGCGGCTGAGGAAGGATTCGCAGAGGGGGCCGGTGCGCCGAGTCATGATGGGATTCCGATCCTGTTCCCGTTTCCCAATCGCATCCGTGAGGGTCGTTACACGTGGGACGGGCAGGAGTATCAACTGCCTTTGACCGACGGTCACCCGAATACGTTGCATGGTTTTGTGCTGGATCGACCGTGGCGGGTCGTCGAGGAGGGGGATAACTTTGTGAAAGGGCAGTTTCAGTTAAGTGTCGATGCTCCGGATCTTGCAGAGTTGTGGCCGAGTGACTTCATTCTGGAGGTGACATACACGGTCGAGGGAACGGAACTGACGATGGACGTCACTGTGACAAACCCGGATGACACCCCGCTCCCGTGGGGCTTCGGCACGCATGCGTACTTCAAGCTGCCACTTAGAGACGGCAGCACCGTCGACGACTGTCTGGTGCAAGCGCCGGCTCACCAGGAGTGGGTCCTTGATGAATGTCTGCCAACCGGAAAGCGACGGGACGTCAGCAAGATGGCGGATTTACGCGAGGGTGCCTCACTCGCCGGACGCAAACTAGATGATGTGTTGACCGATCTGCGGACAGACGGTGACATGATCGAAACAGCCGTGACCGACCCGAAGGCAAGGCTGCGAATGGTGCAGTCGTTCCCGCGAGACTTCCGCGAGCTTGTCGTCTTCACGCCTCCCTGGACTGACGCCGTCTGCATGGAGCCGTACACCTGCGTGACGGATGCGATCAACCTGCAGCAACAGGGCATCGACGCCGGCTGGCGAACACTCGAGCCGGGTGGCTCGTTCACGACACAGATTTTGATTCGTGTGGAGACGGCGTGACGCCATCGCTGTCGGCGATCAAGACAGGCTCATCGGTGATGGCTCCGAGCCAGGGGCCGAGTTTGCCGAATCGACCGCTGTGCAGCATGATGAGATAAGCGGGCACGAGCAGCGGTCGCACGACGAACGTGTCCAACAGCACGCCGAACGCGAGGGCGAAGCCGAGTTCGATCATGCCCAGCAGCGTGCCTGCCATGAGTGACGAGAAGGTCCCCGCCATGATAACGCCGCAACTTGAGATGATGCTGCCGGTCTTGATGAGGGCTGCAATCACGCCATCGACCGGCGGTTTGGTCCGCTGTTCTTCTTCGACACGGGCCATCAGCAGGATGTTGTAGTCTTCACCCATGGCGATCAGGATTGTGAACAGAAAGATGGGCACCTTCCAGTCAAGCCCAGCGAAGTTGGCCGGGTCACGCATCCAGAAGACAGCAAACGTGACACCAAGCGTGACAAGATAGCTGAACACCACACTGACGATGAGGTACAGGCAAATGGCCGGCTTGCGAAGCAGCATGACAAGCACCAGATAGACGGAGATGACCACCAGCGTGTAGATGCGAACCTGATCGGTGTCTGTCACGCGCTTCAGGTCGCGGATGCCGGCTGTCGGACCGACGCTGAACACTTGCGTGTCCGCGGCCATCTCCTCGGCTTTCGCCACGATCTCAGGCGACACCGCAAGTTCTTCGACGTCAACTTCAATGAAACCATCCTCGTCGAGTGCAGCGTCCTCATCCGTCGCTTCCTCGTCCAATCCGTCTTCAGGACCGAATTCAATCTCATCGGCACGTCGCTCGGCCAGAAGCTTCGCGAAGGCTTGAGGGAGAGCATCACGGATTGCCTGCTCTGCCTCGCTAATGAGATCAATGCTGTCGCGTGAGAAAGGGTCGATCTCGAACAACAGGTCGAGGCGCATGACGTCGCCAGACAGCTCTCCCTCGCTGCTGAGGTATGTCCGCTGCGCCTGACTCCGGAAGACCGCTGCCCCACGACCGAGTTGGGGCCCCTCTTCATCCATCCCTAACGGATCTGCTTGACTCCGAATATCGGCGATCTCCAACTCATCCAGCCGCGGCAGAAGTGCGGTGGTCAGTGACTCGGCAAAGTCTTCTCCAGGACCGGAGCCCGCTGCTCCCTTGGGCATGTCGAGATCGGGATGATGCAACAAGATGGTCGTCGGCCCGGCGGTGCCAGCAGCAAAGTGTCGCTGGACGGCCTTTGCACCTTCCACACTGGCATCGTCTTGCGGCAAGTCTGACAGCAACCCATAGCTGAGGTGATCGTGATACTTGACAGCGACTGTGGCAAAGGGGAGTAACAGCACCAGTGCCACGATAAAAACCGTCGCCGGACGAGCGAGTAAGACGTCGGCAATCTTTTGCCACAGGCTCTCCAGCCAACGCTGTTCCTGAAGATGTGAGAGTAAACTGAACCGTGGGGACCAATCTGCGTCGGGGGTGATCGTTTCACTGCGGATGTCGGGCCAGAAAGCCCAACGCCCACACAAAATCAAAAGCGAAGGAGTGAACGTGAGTGAAGCACACAGGACGACGAACAATCCAAATGAGATCGCAATCCCAGCCTGCTGAAACTTGCCGAAGTCGGCGAAACTCATCATCCCAATGCCACAGATGCTGGTCCCTGCACTCGTCGCCAGTGCAACTCCCACTTTATGCACTGCAGTGGCAAGTGCGTTGGGAATCGTGAGCCCACGTTCCAGTTCCTCTTTGTATCGAGCGATCAGGAACAGGCAGTAGTCCACACCCGCTCCGTAGACGACCACCGTGACATAGATCTCGATCCCGTTGAACAGGCCGACCCAGCCCAACTCTGCCATGATACGCAGCAGCCGAATCGTCATCTCGACGGCCAGGCCAACAGTAATCAAGGGGATCAAAGCCAATAGCGGAGCACGGTAGATCACCAGCAGAAGAATGATGACCAGTACCTTGGTGAACCATTCGGTCTTCGCAGCACTCTCGTGCTCAGCGACGAGCATGTCGCGACCGACGGTCGCTGATCCACTGATCGCCAGATCGAGACCAGCGATGTTGAACTCACCCCATTTGTCACGGTTCGTGACATCCCTGACAAGTTCCTCGATCCGGTGAATGAGCAGCGAGTTACTGCGATCCAGGAACTCTGTCTTGAGTTCCATGAGCATCAAGGTCGCTTGCCCGTCCTCACTCGTCAACAATCGGCCGATTTTCTGGCTCCTGGATGTCCAGACCCCGCGGGCGACGGGAATCTCAGCCGTCTCAGGATCGGTCACCAGTTCGCCGTCAAACGATAAATAGCCGTGACCGGTCGTTTGAGCGATCCGTTCAAGTTCGGGTCGAAGTGTCTCGTCGAGGAATCGTTCGTCGTCTTCGGTGAGTCCCCCCGGGCGATCAGTCCGCCGCACGATGATGACAACTGTGCTGCCCAGCGGGTTCTGCTGGATGGACGAGCCGTCCTCAATGCTCCCCTCCAAACTGTCCGGAAACGCCTTGCGATACAGGTCTTCAGCGACTCGGCTGGAAGAGTCCTCCGGAAGAAAGACGAACTCCCCGTCCTGAGTGACCTCAGTCCAATCCGGAGCAAAGGCGATCACCAGCACTACAACCACTGCCCAGAACAGCAGGATCAACGGCCACGCACGGCTGACAGCTTGACCCAGCGGTTGGAACATCGTGGTGACGGACGGAAGTAACAGGAGACGGGGTGTGAAGCTAAGTGGGTTTAATCAAAGCCACTGGATGTCGCTGTCTGCATCCTCTGAGAAGGAACCAGCGGGAAAGGACCGGGATTGGCAACCTCTCTTCAAGATCAGAGCCACCCCCTTTTGTCGTAACCGTAACGGCCCCACTCCTCACCCGTCAACGTACGACACGGCGTGGAAGAATATCAATTCGATCGCACAAATCCCACGCCATTGCAAGTGTCGCAGCGCAAATCGGGCCGCCATGACGGATTCATCACTTCCTGAGACAACTCACCTGCCCTTCATTGACCTAGGCAGCCCATCCTCGTCGGAACTCGAATCCGTCGTTAGCCGGCACTCGACAAGATCGAACTGTCTAAAAATGCCCGCTTGACTTCATTTCGAGGCATGCAAGAGTAAATTAACATCTCAATTGGTGCCGGGTCTCTTCCCCCGTCACAGCTCTCCCCCTCGTGCAACCCATCGTCGACTCGGAGACAGGCGGGCGACCGGCGACTGCCGGGTGAAGCTCTCATCCCACTGGCCCGCAGGATGATTGAGTGTCACAGGGTTCTCCCTTCGCCCGCTTTTTCTGACCGAGTCGATTTGGCTAGGAGGAGCTCGCCCCGCGCGTGATCGTTCGCTTGACTTTGCTCGACCGCAGAGACGAGTTAGTCTGATGATGTCGGTCACAGTGGATCGGTCACCAACTGAAACACGCCTTCCTCTTGTCGAGACAACGCCCAATGTCGCACCAACATTCGCACTGGCGCCCCACCGTTCTATTGATTGCGATCGCATTCTCTGCCAATTCCGGGATCAAGGGAGAGGATGAGCCATGGGTCGTCTATGAGGGCACGTCCGGACCAGGACAGGGTAAGAGCATCGTGCTCATTTCAGGCGACGAGGAGTATCGATCAGAAGAGGCGCTCCCGCAGTTGGGAGAAATTCTCGCCGAACGACATGGATTTCGATGCACCGTACTGTTTGCCATCGATCCGAAGACAGGTGACATCAACCCCAACCACGGGAACAACATCCCCGGACTGGAAGCTCTCGACACGGCCGACCTCATGGTGATCTTTACCCGGTTTCGCGATCTCCCTGATAAGCAGATGCAGCATGTTGATGACTTCCTCAGATCTGGCAAGCCGGTCATTGGGCTGAGGACCTCAACGCACGCCTTCAACATCTCCGGTGACAAACTCTGGGCACATTATGGCAACGGTTACAGCGGAGAGAAGTCGGCCTGGTCCGATGGATTCGGGCGACTAGTGTTAGGCGAGAAGTGGATCAGCCATCACGGCCATCACAAGCACGAGAGCACGCGCGGGCTACTTGCTGAAGGCGTGAGGGATCATCCCATCCTGCGAGGCATCGACGATGGCAGCATCTGGGGACCGACCGATGTCTACGGCGTACGACTCCCACTTCCCGGCGACAGCCAACCGCTCGTGTTGGGACAAGTTGTCATGCGAGACGGCGATTTTGATTCAGACGATCCCTTCTATGGCATGCGGTCGGACGACGTCCGTCCCGTCCCTGGTGAAAAGAACGACCCCATGATGCCTATCGCCTGGACAAAGACCTATCAACTGCCCAAAGGCGAACAGGGGAAATCGCTCACGACAACCATGGGAGCATCGACCGATCTCCTCAACGAATCCCTCAGGCGCTTGCTGGTCAACTCTGTCTACTGGCTGTTGGAGATGGACGATCAGATCCCGCAGGCGGGCACAGACGTCGCAATCGTCGGCGATTACCAGCCAACAGGATTCGAGTTCCGACCAGACAAGTATTGGACGAAACGGCAGATGAGGGTCTCAGAATATGAGGTCGCCCCTGATCGGACTGACTGAGGATTGTCGACGAGTTCGCCAACACATCAGACGTCACACGAAACACAGAACAAGTGTCAATACTCGTTGACTTTCACATGCAGCCCATCGTATTTGATGGCATGTTCGTCGCTGGAGACTGCTCGAATCAGGTCCTTGATCACGTCACAAAACGGTTCGCGAATGAAGGCGTAGTAATTGTGCTTGCCTTCCCGCCTCAACTCGATGACTCCAGCGTCCTTCAAGATCGACAGATGATGACTGACGGCCGGCTGATTCAAATTCAGCTGCTGACACAGGCCGGAGACGTGAAAGTCTCCCTGAAAACCCAACAACAACATGATCTTCAACCGCGTGGGGTCGGCCAGCAGCTTGCAATAGCACGTAACGTCTTCGACTAATTCTTCGGAAAGCTTGGGCGTCAGTTTTGTCATCGTGTACGCCAAGTTGCACCTCCAGATACTGCTCAAAGAGCCTGAGGCCAAATCCGTAAAGTTTGGGATGCTGAGGTGATCAAATGTTCCGAAACGAGCGTCTCAGATGTTGTGAATCAAATAGCGATGCCAAGATCAAATAGCTTGTTAGATAGCTCAAGCCTGCGCGCAGCATTATGCAACGACAACGGAGGTGTGTCAACCGCACAAATTCACATAACCTGCAACGTATCAACAGGTTCCGATGAATGGCGGTTGCGAAAGAGTAGCCCATTGGGGGCCAGAGTGGCTTTAGCAGCAGAAGAGACTACTGTAGGTAATACGTGGGAGGCGAATAAATCACTCACCAAAAATCTGAAGAACAATCCATTTTTTTGAGATTACACGATGTCTGTCCCCCCTGTTTTTGCCAATTTGTCGGGTGAAGTGGCAGTCGTCACTGGGTCATCGAGCGGGATTGGGCGAGCGATCGCGATTGAATTCGCTTTGGCCGGGGCGGATGTGTTGGTGCATTGCCGGTCGTCGACTGAGGATGCTGAACAGGTGGTCACAAAGATTCGCGGGGTTGGCAGGCGTTCGAGTATGCTGACGGCTGACCTCGGACGTGACACTCACCGAGCCAGCTTCGCAGCCGCGTGCTGGGATCATGAGTGGGGGACCCCCTCCATCTGGGTCAATAACGCGGGTGTCGATCTGCTGACGGGAGACACAGCGAACCTTCCGTTTGCTGAAAAGTTGCAACGACTCTACGAGGTTGATGTCCAGGGAACTGTGCTGCTGAGCCGAGACATCGGTCATCGAATGCAGGAGGCGGGGCGCGGTGTCATTCTCAACATTGGCTGGGATCAAGCCGCTCAGGGGATGGAAGGGGACAGCGGAGAATTGTTCTCCACCAGCAAGAATGCGATCATGGGATTTACGCGATCACTCGCACTCAGCCTGGCTCCAACAGTCCGGGTCAACGCGATTGCCCCCGGATGGATTCGTACCGCCTGGGGTAAACAGGCCAGTGAGGACTGGCAACAGCGTGTCCTCAGCGAGACGCCACTGGCCCGTTGGGGAAAGCCGGCGGACATTGCCAAGATGGCTCGTTTTCTCGTGAGCGACGAAGCATCCTACCTGACAGGACAGGTCATCAACGTGAATGGTGGGGCCGTGCGATAAACCTCGAGGAGATTGCCATGTCTGACGAAGCACTGACGGACGAACAGATCGACGAAGCCTTGCAAGACTTGCCCGGATGGGAAGTCAGAGACGGCTGGATACGATGCAAGTATGGCACCCCCGGCTGGACGCATACGATGCTGCTGACAAACACCATCGGCTTCCTGGCGGAAGCCGCCAACCATCACCCGGACTTGGAACTGGGTTATGCTCAAGTGATCGTCAAGTTGCAAACACATAGCGCCCGCGCGATCACCCGTAAGGACACCGACCTCGCTGCCAAGATCCATGAAGTCGCCCTCTGGCAGCCCGAGGGTGAATCGGCTCTGGACGGCTTTCCCAAGAAGTGGATTCATTGAGGGTTGTACGATTAGCGATGAGTGTCGAGAGTAGAACTGGCTCATGCTCCACTCCCGCTCGGCTCTTCCGATGACACTCCCTGCCCGTCCTCGCATCCTGTTCGTCACCGGACGTCTCGCTGAGCCGCTCGTGCGTCGGGTTGTGGACGAACTGAAGGACACAGCCAACTTCGATGCGGATGTCCATGTGCTCGGCATCTCGGTCGCCGCGTTGATGCACGCGGACTGGGTTCGACGCAAGTTGACAATCAACGGAGAGTATGACCGTGTCGTGCTTCCGGGATGGTGTCAGGGCGATCTGGCGTCACTGTCAGCACACTTCGATGTGCCATTTGAGCGAGGGCCGAAGGACATCCGTGATCTGCCCGCGACCTTCGGCCAGACCAACAACCCTGCGGACCTCTCGCAGTATGACATTGAGATTCTCGCAGAGATCAACCATGCACCGCGGCTCAGCGATGGAGAAATCCTCGCAATGGCTCGCCATTACGCCGATAGCGGGGCAGATGTTATCGATTTGGGGACAGTCCCAGGCGAGTCATGGATACGGGTCGGCGATGTCACGCGTCTGTTGATCGACGATGGATTCCGGGTGTCGATCGACTCGTTTGACCGCGCCGAGGTCGAGGCAGCCGTGCAGGCGGGTGCTGAACTGGTACTGAGTTGCAACTGCGCGAACATCGACTGGGCTCGGCAACTGAACGCAGAGTTGGTGGTGATCCCGGACGACCCGCGTGACCTCTCGACCTTGGAAACGTCGATCGACACGTTGTCCGCAAGCGGCTGCCGCTTTCGTGTCGATCCCATCATCGAGCCAATCGGTTTTGGATTCGCGGCATCATTGGCGAGATACTTCGAGACGCGTCGGCGTTGGCCGGACGTGCCGGTGATGATGGGGATCGGCAATCTGACCGAGTTGACAGAAGTCGACACGGCGGGTGTGAACATGCTGCTCGCAGGTCTCTGTCAGGAATTGCAGATCACGAGTGTACTCACGACCGAGGTCATCAACTGGGCCCGCTCGGCGGTCAAGGAATTCGACATCGCTCGGCGGCTTGCTCATCACGCGGTCACCAGTCGGACGCTACCGAAACATGTCGACTCGTCGCTGGTAATGCTGCGTGAACCAAGGATCAACGTGTACGGTGATGATTCGCTGCAATCGATGGCAGCGAATCTTTCCGACCCGAACTTCCGCATCTTCGTCGAGCGAGGCGAAGTGCACGTCATGAATCGGGACGGCTATTGGCGGGGGACAGATGCGTTCGAAGTCTTCGACCGCTTCACAGCAGACAGTTCCCCATTGGATGCCGCTCATGCGTTCTATCTGGGGTATGAGCTCTCCAAAGCGGTCACGGCACTCACGCTCGGCAAACAGTACAATCAGGATCAGGCCCTGCAGTGGGGTTTCCTGACCGTTCCGGAAGTAAGTGCTCACGAACGACGACGCAAGACACGCCAGCCCGACCACGATTCACCAGCATCCGAAGATTAGCCACACATTTCAAATGTGTGGATAACCCATCGGTAACCAACGACGAACGACGACAATGCCGCTACCGCTTGTTCATGAACTTGATCCGGTCCCGGAGGTCGATGCGGCCCTGAAGGCATTCGCTAAGTGGACGGACGTCGTGCTGCTGGAAAGCGCGATGTTGCGAGGTGGCGTTGGGCGATACTCATTTCTGACGGCGGCTCCCGAGCAGACATTCGTACTGACGGTGCCACGATTTGGAGACCATCCCTTCAACGCGGTGCGGGAATGGCTCGCAGAACGACCGGCGGAGCGAGTGCCCGGTCTGCCGCCCTTTCAGGGAGGTGCAGTCGGACTGTTGTCGTACGAGCTGGGCCGCTGTTGGGAGCGACTGCCCCGCGCGGTCCATGATGAGTTTGAGCTCCCCGCGATGGTGCTCGGCATGTACGACTGGGTCCTCGCGTGGGACCATGTTGCAGGGCGGGCCTGGATCATCGCACATGGATGGGACGGGGGAACAACACCGGGCAACCGGGCAAAGGCGGCAGACCAGCGCATCGACGCTGTACTCGATGCCCTGCGAGTCGACGAACCTGATCCTCCGCGTCCGTCACCGTTTTCGGAGTTCCGAGTCTCCGCACCCGCTCATCCGGTGCCGGGTGTTGATGGGGTATTGAGCAATTTTAGCCGCGAGGCATACCTGCAAGCTGTCGACAGGGTGATCGAGTACATCCGAGCCGGCGACATTTATCAGGCCAATCTCTCACAGAGGTTGATGTCCCCTGCCCTCTGCACGCCGCTGGAGTTGTATGGACGACTGCGGCGTCGCAATCCGGCACCGTTCGCAGCATACTTCGCTCACGATGATTGGGCGATTGTGAGTTCATCTCCCGAACGCTTCGTGCGAGTCGAGGAGGGCATCGTAGAAACAAGACCGATTAAAGGGACCCGGCAGCGCCGTTCGACCCCCGAAGCCGACTTACTCACGCGGGACGAACTGCGAGAGAGTGAAAAGGATCAAGCCGAGAATGTGATGATCGTCGATCTGCTGCGAAACGACCTGTCGAAGGTCTGCCGTCCGGGTTCGATCTCGGTCCCCCAACTCTGTGAAGTGGAGGCCTACGAAACTGTGCAGCATCTCGTGTCCGAAGTCCGTGGCGAACTTGGAGAAGGGCGAGACTTCTGGGACTTGCTGACCGCCACGTTCCCCGGCGGGTCGATCACCGGGGCTCCGAAGGTGCGGGCAATGGAGATCATCACTGAGTTAGAACAGGTCGCACGAGGACCGTATTGTGGATCGTTGCTCTACTGTGGGTTCGATGGCACGGCCGACAGCAACATCCTGATTCGCACGTTCATCCAACGCCACGGTTGGGTCCACGGCCCGGCGGGCGGCGGCATCGTCGCCGCCTCTGACCCCGTCACCGAGTACGAGGAGACCCTTCACAAGGCGGCCGGCATGCTACGTGCGTTGATGTGACGCAACTCCCAAGCCGATGGCTTCGCCGTCGTACGATCCACGTCCAGTCGTTCAAATATCTGGAGCGCAAAGGGGTCAGGCACCGTTTCGTTCCTTCAGTGATCGAGTTTTCGAGGGTGTGACAGACGAAATGGTGCCTGACCCCTTCCCTGTCGCAAGAAGCATGATGGCTACAAACATGGACCAACAAACTCTAGGATCACGACTCCCCCAATGACGGAGCATCATGAGCGATACAGAAGAACAGAATCAGACAGCCCGCAAGGCCGAGCCCTATCAGAACGAACCGCACACGGACTTCAGCCGAGCTGAGAATCGTGAGGCGTTCGCTGCGGCGTTGAAGGACGTCGAGGGCCAACTCGGACGGGAGTATCCACTCGTCATCGAAGGCAAGGCGGTCAGTTCGCGGAAGTCGATCGTTTCGCTGAATCCTTCGCACAAAACTCAGACCGTCGGGACGGTGACTGCAGCGACCGTCGACCACGCCGAGCAGGCAATTGAGACGGCTCGTCGTGCATTCGAACAATGGCGGAAGGTGGAAGCGAGCCACCGATCTGAGTATCTGGAGTTGATCGCAGCCGAGATGCGAAACCGCCGGTTCGAGCTGGCAGCGTGGATGGTGTACGAGTGTGGCAAACCGTGGGCCGAGGCGGACGGCGACGTTGCGGAGGCAATCGACTTCTGTACTTACTACGCCCTGCAGATGCGTCTCCTCGATGAGCCTGTCCAATGCGACTATCCGGGTGAAGAGAACAGCTATTTCTATCAGCCTCGGGGCGTGGTCGTGGTCATCTCACCCTGGAACTTTCCGCTGGCGATTCTCACAGGCATGACAGTCGCGGCCCTGGTCACGGGGAACGCAGTCATCATGAAGCCGGCGGAGCAATCGTCGGTCATTGCGGCCAAACTCTTCGAGATGATCCGGGACGCAGGCATCCCGGACGGAGTCGTGACTTATCTGCCCGGGGTTGGTGAGGAGATTGGTCCAGCACTGGTGGAGAGTCCGGACGTTGATCTCATCGCCTTCACCGGCTCGCGTGAAGTTGGCCTCTTGATCAACCAGCAAGCCGCTGACAACCCTCCCTCGCAGACACATGTCAAGAAGGTCATTGCCGAGATGGGCGGCAAGAATGCGATCATTGTCGATGAAGATGCAGACCTCGACGAAGCGGTCCAAGGGGTCGTGGGCAGTGCCTTCGGTTTTGCCGGACAGAAGTGTTCGGCCTGTTCTCGCGTGATCGTGCTGGAGCCGGCCTACGATCCGTTTCTGAAGCGGCTGAAGGGAGCCACCGAGAGCCTGCAATTCGGCCCTGCTGAACAACCCGGAACCACTATCGGACCGGTCATCGACGAGGACGCACTGCTACGGATCAACGACTACATTGCCATCGGACTCGACGAGAGCAGGCCGATCGTGGCGACTGATGCCGGCGAATTGGTCCAAGAGGGATTCTACGTCGGACCGCATGTTTTTGCAGACGTCGAACCGGAGTGTCGACTGGCTCAAAACGAGATTTTTGGTCCTGTTGTCGCCGTCTTGAGAGCACGCGACCTTGACGAAGCCTTCGAGATTGCGAATAGCGCGGACTATGCCCTCACCGGTGGGATGTACAGCCGCAGCCCAAAGAATCTGGCGCGAGCCCGAGCGGAGCTGCGGGTGGGGAATCTTTATCTCAACCGACCCATTACCGGTGCACTCGTGCAGCGTCATCCCTTTGGTGGGTATCAAATGTCGGGCATTGGTAGTAAGGCCGGAGGACACGACTACCTGTTGCAGTTCTTGATCCCAATCGCGGTGAGCGAGAATACGCTGCGTCGCGGCTTTGCGCCGCCGCCGGATGATGACAAAACTTAATCGTCAGTCGTCTCTCACTCGAGTGGTGCGTCACTACTAAGAATTCGGGTTGGGTGGCAGGGTCAGACCAACGGGATGGCCCTGAGGTTCCGAGTCCTCACACCGGGGCCATCCGCTGCGCTCCTGACCCCGCCACCCGCCGCCGGATGAAGACAAAGCTTGATCGTCAGGTCACTCTCACTTTGGCCACCAACGAAAAAAACCGCCTCGCGGGGAACGAATCCCCGCGAGGCGGCTTGACTGAGACGTTCGCCAAGGCGAACGGCGGCGATTAGCTGAGCGAATCGCGGACGGTCTCGAAGTGCTTGTTGGCGTTGGTACCGATCGCCTGGATGGCGGTCAGGCAGACCACGACGATTAGAGCGAGCATGACGGCGTACTCAACAGCGGTCGGACCATCTTCTGAAACCATGAAGTTCTTGACGGCGGTGGCGAGATTCTTCATCTGAAAACCCTCATTCTTTGAAATATGTAGCCGAACCATTGATGCAAGAACATCTCACAAACACTGGCTCGTAACCCCCAAAGTTGTGTGCGGCCTCCATTTGTTTTGCCTCGTTTTTTTGTCGTCTGCGTCCTAGCGATACGGAAACCTAGGTCGCACTTTGTGGGTGTCAAACGCGAATTTGCAGATTCTTCAGATGGTGTCATCCGGCAACGCAACGAGGTTTCGTGATGTCACCAAATCGGGCGAACATCCTGATTGTGTCGAATGTCCAACCGCCTGATCACCAGTCGGGCAACACACATTCCGCATCAGGATCGCGGATTACCTGCGTCTGGTCGACGCTGTGGCGAGTCACAGGTATCATGCATGCGGCTTTCGGGACCCCTCCATGCAACAAGCCCTGCTGAATCTCTTCGTTGGCGACTCTCTGTCGTACAAAGAGCCTGAACGCACTCAGACAGTGCGTGCAGTCATGTTCGGCTTTTCTCTGCTCGTCTGGGTGCCGGTGTTTGTGCCTGCCTATGCCCTTGCCGGAGCCTGGTGGGCAACGGGCATCTTTCTCGTCTCCGGTTCGATCAGTGCTCTGGGCTTATTCGCATTTCGCTGGGGCGCCTCACCCCGAGCTGTCAGGATCGGGCTGATGATTCTGTTTTGGGGCACAATCGTCGCTGTTGCATTCGTTTCCGGAGGAATCGAGGCTCCCGCCCTGTTGTGGTTGCCGGCGGTTCCCATCACTGCCGTCTTGCTGATCGGCCCACCTGCGGGGCTGCGATGGCTCATTCTCTCATGTGGAACCGCGATCGCCTTCTTTTTCGCTCACCAGAATGGAGTCACCACCCGCCAGGAAGTCCATGGGGCGATCCTCCTTTGGCTCCATGTGGCCAGCCTGTGCGGCATCATCATCTGTGCGACCACGCTGACGACTGTCTTCAAACAATCCGAAGCAGAGGTTCAAGGTCATCTCAAAGAGGCTCTCCAGCGGGCTGATGCAGGCAGTCGAGCGAAAAGTGAGTTCTTGACGAAGATGAGCCATGAGTTGCGGACGCCAATCAACGGGGTGATCGGCATGGTCGAATTGGCCCTTGGCACCGACCTCACGCCCGACCAACAAAAGTACTTGCAAACCGCGAAGGATTCCGCTGAAGGACTGGCACAAATCGTCAACAATGTCCTGAGTGTCGCCCAGGACGAGACCGCACCGATCGTGCTGCAACTCACAACATTTCATGTTCGCGACTTCGTCGCGCGGACAATGGAGTCCGCGTCATCACAGATCGATTCCTCAAAACTCAAAGTGCGAGCGACCATCTCACCCGGTGTGCCGGAGATGGTCGTCGGCGACCGTGGCAGACTCTCTCAGGTCTTGAGCAATCTCATCGACAATGGGATCAAGTTCACCGATCAGGGTGAGGTCACAGTGACTGTCGATGTCACCTCACGGAAACGGGGCGATCTCGAATTACGGTTTGCGGTGAGCGATACGGGGATTGGCATCGCCGAGGATCAACAATCGCGAATGTTCGACAGGTTCTCCCAAGCAGACAGTTCGACGTCGCGCACCTATGGCGGTGCAGGACTCGGGCTGACGATCGCAAAGTCACTCGTCGAGCAAATGAACGGACAGATTTGGATGGACAGCCAGATCGATCGCGGAACCACCGTCACTTTCACTGTCCCGGTGACACTTGAACGGACAGACACTCGCCCTCGGTATGGCAGTGACGCGGCATGCGACCGAAAGCGATCCAGACTCAAGCCGGGCTTGCGAGTCCTCGTCGTCGATGACAACAAGGTCAACCAGATTTTGATGCGAGGGCTACTCGAGAAGCAAGGTTGCCAAATCTCAATTGCCTCCAATGGTCCGAACGCAGTCACTCGTACTTGCAATGAGGCTTATGATGTGGTCTTAATGGACATTGAGATGCCCGGAATGGATGGATTTGAGACGACCGCTCGGATTCGATTGCGTGAGGCCGGGTCAAGAACCAGAGTGCCCATTGTCGCATTTACGGCCAATGTCGTCGCCGGGTACGAACGGCGATGCCTCGAAGCGGATATGAACGGTTATCTCGCCAAACCCATTCAAATCAGCGATCTGGTCGACGTCCTTGCTCGCTGCGGTCTCTCCGACGATCACGTTGCGTTTGCTTCAAGTGAATGACGTTTCTCTGGCGATGACCACATCAGTCGCATCTCACTCCTTGCTTGAAATCTTAATGAGCGTCTGTTGTGAATCTTCGATCGGTCCATCCCTCAGCACTTGCTCAAGAACAACTTCTGGCGCAGTGCAACGTCGAGAGATTGCGTCGATCGGGACCAGGCGGCCAGCATCGAAATAAAGTCGAGACCGCCATCCGCCTGTCTCATCAGCCATCAGGTGTGACTGCGATGGCGAGCGAGCGCCGCAGCCAGTCAGCCAATCTTACGCAAGCCGTGTTTCGCCTCCGAGTGAATCTGGCGCTGTCCGTACGCACCACTCGAGAGGCGTTGCCGTCATCACTGTGGAGCGATCGATGTGTCGGCGGTCGGATTCTCATTAATCCCCATCACAATGACTTCCCTGAGTTGCTGTCTGAACTGCTGGATGCGTTGAATCTGTCAACGTGGGATGTCTCACAGACGGCGAGCACTCTTGGATGCACAGTGTCCCAGTTGGTCAAATTCCTGCGACACGAACCCCGCGCATTGGACCTGGTGAACGAACAGCGGAAGGACAGAAACCTGAAGCCACTCCGCTAATCGACATCCACTGGTTGTGCCACTGAGGCCGATGAGTGAGAATTGATCTGAAGCAGTTTCAGTCACCGGCTCCGGCCTATTTTCTCGACGTCGAATTATCATCGGCCAATGAATCCAGTTCAGCCATTGTCTCCTGCCCGCCCCTTTCCGATTGCCGGAGCAATGGCGATTGCCTTTGGGGTGTTGCTGGTCTCCGCCGAGATGCGGACGGAGTTGCTGCTGAGAACAATTGGTCTGCCGGCCAGAGGCGTGTTGATCTCTGTGGCCGTCTGTCTCTCGGTGTGGGGACTGAAAGAGTTGATCTCTTACCAATGGTCTCGAGCTGTTTCGCGTCCGCCACGTTCCCGTCGGAATCGGTTCATGATGCCTCTGGAAGGAATTGTGTATTGCATCATCATGATCGTACTGCTCGCCGGTTCGGTGATTGGTCGCTCCAACACCTTGATGCTCGTATTCGCTCTCATGGCTGGTCCCTTCATCGTGAATGGATCTGTCATGTTCATGATGCTGAAACACTTGTCGGTACAGCGAAATATCCCTCAACGAGTGATGGCAGGCGAACCCTTTTCGGTCGAACTGACGCTAACGAACCCCAAGCGCTGGATCGGGGCATGGGTTATGAGCATTCGCGATGATGTAAGCAACGGGCGAGAGTCGTTGCATCCCGAGATCCTGTTCGCCCGAGTTCCGCGACGGAGCAGCAAACGCGGACAGTATCAGCTTCGTCTGAGCCAGCGTGGACGGTACACCTTTGGGTCGATTCAGGTGAATTCGCGTTTCCCCATGGGTCTGGTTGAGCGCGGTCTCGTACTGGCCATGTATGACGAAATCCTCGTCTACCCACGCATCGGACGGCTGACGTCGGGCTGGCGACGCAAGATGATCAGCGCGACTCAACTGGCGAGCCATGCCCAGCCGCGATTAGGCACTTTCCACGATGAATTCCATCGGATTCGTGAGTATCGTCAAGGAGATGATCCTCGAGACATCCATTGGAGAACGACTGCTCGAAGAAATGAGTTGATGGTTCGTGAGTATCGTGAGAGCCGCGATCGACAACTCATCCTGCTGCTTGATCTGTTCTTGCCTCACAATGCGACCGATCTCCAAAGGCAACGATTTGAATATGCAATGAGCTTTGCCGCCACGATCTGCGAAGACCAATTGCACAGTGGACGAGACACCGACTTGGCTTTCGCTGCCAATGCCTCGCAGCTTCAAGAGTGGAAGGGCACAGCGGAGAACGGAGGACGGAACGATCTGCTCGATATGTTCGCGATGTTGCAACCCAACCCGCAGGCGGACTTGTCCTCTCTGCGAGAGGTTGCCCGTCGTGAACAAACCCCGCACAGCCGCACAGTGATGATCACATCCGTGCCAGATCGCGCAGAGCAGATGAACTGGGATCAATCAGTGGAGGCCAATGACCATGATCAGGCATGGGTTGAGCCGCCACAGGTCGTTGTGGCGGATCCGACGGCACTAGCCATGCTGTTTTCCGTGGAACGTCTGGCCACTGCCTAAGGATATTTGTATGTCGATGGCAACACCTTCTCTCGCTCGGTCATCTCCGTTGCGCACCCTGTTGCAAGTCAACGTCGCGTGTTTGACGGCGTTGTCCGGCGGCATCTTCGCATTCGCTGAAGGCGGACCGATCGCAGCGGCCTCAATCCCGATCGCGCTCTGTGCGTTGCGATGGAATGACATCAAGGGAGCATTCTCGCTCAATGCCTGGATGGCAAACGGACTCGGGTTGCTGGCAATTGGGGCAGCCGGGTTTGAATTCTTCGTCGTGCCCATTGAAGGACGGCTACTCGGCTTCGGCCATCTCCTGATCTATCTGTCCTGGATTCTCATGTGGCAGAAGAAAGGGACGCTCCAGTTCTGGTTGCTTTGCACGTTGAGCATCCTGCAAGTGGCCACGAGTTCGGTTTTGACCAACAGCATCTGGTTGGGACTGTTGTTAGTCGCATACGTGCTGTTTGCGTTGTGGACGCTGTCAATCTTCACGCTTGATCGAGCGGTCCAGCGGTCAACAGGCTCCGAGTCATCGTCAGCCTCACTCTCAGCCCAACGATCGTCGAGTCCTGCGGAGAACAGTGTCAGCCGCAACGGGGTGAAATTGGAGAGCACTTCGGGGTGGATCACACCACGATTCGTCACCGGGGTCGTCATCAACGGACTGTTATCCATTTCCGTCGGCATCACGTTCTTCGTGTTCACTCCCCGTGTGTGGGTTGGAAGCCCCAGATTCCTCACCCCTCAGGCGTCGGCTGCCGTTCGATCGGTGACCGGCTACACCGAGGAGGTCAGCGTCGGCGACATGGGAGAGATTCTTGAGAACCATGACCTTGTCCTTGAGGCCTCCTTCTTGGACAATCAAACCGGCCAACCAATTGATCCCTCCGCCTACGCCACTCGCTTGGGCGATGACGCCCCCCTCTTCCGCGGAGCCGTCCTCGGCTCGTACGACAATGGCCGTTGGTCACTTGTTGACTCCCGGCTGGAAAAGTCGGCCCTCCGAGATCTTCAGAATATCAAAGCTCCGCTCGTCAAACAGCAGATTCGGATGCACTCGATCGAGACTGAGACACTGTTCACCTGTGGGACGACCGTGACCTGTCTCCCTGCCGACAGGCTCGCCTATTACACGACGGAATACGAGATCCTGGGGGAGACATTCCGCCGTGTGTTGCTGTGGAATGACCGCAAGAACCAGAATGATTCGAAACAATCCGAGCCCGTTGAGGTATTTGAATACGATGCCTACTCTCTCGCAGATGGGCGCAGACCGTATTGGCCACTCAAACGCGCTTTAGAAGCACGATACGTGCGGCTCATGACGAGAGTTCCAACCAGACTGGGACCGCTCAGAGGTCTGGCGAAGGACGTGACGAGCACCGAGGAGGGAAGACCTCTGTCTCCGGTCGATGCCGTCGAACGGCTGATCGCTCTGTTGCGAGATTCCGGTCAGTACAGATATTCACTCAACCTTTCGATTGATGACCCCACCATCGATCCGGTTGTGGACTTTGTCGTGAACCGCAAGGAGGGTCATTGCGAATATTTTGCCTCCGCCCTTGTCCTCATGTTGCGCTCGGTTGGCATCCCTGCCCGCTATGTCAGTGGCTTCAAAGGGGGCGTGTTGAACAAAGACACGGGCTGGACTGAGGTTCGCCAACACCACGCTCATGCCTGGGTCGAAGCCTACGTGAACCAGAATTGGATCGTACTCGACCCCACCCCTGCAGCCCGCGACCAGGCAGTCAGCAAGATCAGTGAGTCCTCTCACTACTGGGCCGACTTTGTCGCAAGCATTCGCTCGTTTTGGCTCTATGGCTTGTCGTTGACTGGCGATCAACAACGAGATTTGTTCCTCACGCCTCTCAAGAGTTCGGCGACCGGGTTACTCGAGTCTCTACAGACGATAGCCGATGCCTGGAACTGGCAGGCATCGAGTCGACGTTCGGCTGATGGGGCGTCCCGATCGAGCGTCGCTCAGACCGTGATGAGACTTGCCGCCGTCGTCGTTCTGTTGACAATTGTGGCATGGTGGGTGAAACGCGGGCCCGGGCCATTGGGGCGCCGTCTACGAAAGAGTCGTTCCAGAGCATCACAGAGGACACAGACGGTCGCGTTCTATGAACGTTTTCGTGAGATTCTTGCCCGCAGCGGTCATCAGCGTGGCGACTCTCAAACCCCTCGGGAGTTCGCTGTTGACCTTGATCAACAACTTCGATCACACCGATTTTCAGATCGGATCGCCCACATTCCGCAGGCGTTGACACAGGCGTTCTATCAGGTCCGATTTGGCCAACACGTCCTGCCAACCAACCAACTCAGCGAACTGAATACCTCACTCGATCAGTTCGAGCAGTCACTCTCAAACGGCGACTCCTGATCGCAGCCTTGAATACCTCATACGAAAAAGAGCAGCTCAGGCTGTTGGCCCGGCTGCTCGTTCAGGTCTGTCTCAACTGACGCCTCAGAACGTGTTTTGAAATTCAGTTTTGAGCGTTTGCGAGGCGTTTGGACATGAGGTTGATCATTGCGATATACGTGATTGCTTCGCTAGATGCGGGTGTCTTTTCATAGTCCTTGCTGTGTCGGCGATAGCGGACAAG
>JAJDEJ010000077.1 GCA_029259815.1 Planctomycetaceae bacterium
TCAAGGGGCGCAAAATCCGTGATGCCGAAATGAACGCCATCAAACTGAAACGCAATGCGTTCCACGGTGATTGGAACTATCAAATCGCCCCACGTAAGAACTAGAACTTCGATAGTTTATTTACGAACGCACCCTTAGCGCCGCTCTCCAATCCGCCAACGGTTACCGTCTGGGTCTGTGAGTTGCACTTCTCTGCACCAAGGTTGGTCGATCACGTCGACACCATACTCCTTTGCGATTGGATCGACTTCTTTGACGTAGAAGTAGAGCAGTGTGCCCGGCTTGGCGTCTCCTTTGTGCTCGGAGAGATGCAGGTGCGAATACCCACGGACAAGGAACAGGTAAAGCGGCATTCCCGGTGCGAACCGA
The DNA here is from genome assembly GCA_029259815.1 of Planctomycetaceae bacterium. GTDB lineage: Bacteria > Planctomycetota > Planctomycetia > Planctomycetales > Planctomycetaceae > JAHBXU01. The sequence continues at coordinate 370 of JAJDEJ010000077.1, forward strand.
TGCTCGCTCTCGATCCGGAACCCGAGACGCTCGTACCACTTGGCAGTCTCGTATCCGTCCTTCACGTGCAAGATGGGAACGACTTTGTCTTCCATTGATGCTGCCCTTGTTGTTTCGTGTGATGATGCCTTGGCTGACACACTCAGCAGTCGCTGCAGAGCATCGAATGCGGATGGCATCAATTGTACCAATCGCACTCCCCAAATTCCCGACACGATTTGCTGTTGGAGTGAAGTCATTGATTGGCCGTGAACGACGGACCACCATTCTCCCGCGATCGTGGGAGAAGTATCCTACTCTCGATCAACCAACCCCCGTAAACTGAGATCCGAAGTCGGGCTCCCGTGACTCTTTGAGGGTGCAGGGCTGGCGTGAGACGATTGATGTTCAAGTAGGAGCTGCTCATTGTCTTTGCCCAAGACATTCGACGTCATGTTACCTCGCATGGTTGTGGTGGCTTGCGTTTTGGGATTGTTCCTGTGGGTCTTCGGTGAACTCGTTTTTCTGCCGAAGAGTTTTGCCTATCGCGATACGGCACACTTCTACTACCCGCTGTTTGAATTGATCCAGCGAGAATGGGCTGCCAGCCGCATCCCGCTCTGGAATCCGTATGAAGGCGCGGGCACACCCCTGGCAGCGATCCCCACCGCGAGCGTGTTCTATCCAGGGAAGCTGATCTTCTGGCTCCCTGTGTCCTTTGAAGTCGCGTTTAAGACTTATGTCTTGATGCACATTCTTCTGGCCGCCTTTTCAGCCTATCGATTGGCCCGAGACGGGGGACGCAGCGTCGAAGCAGCCGGTCTGGCAGCGGTATCGTATGCCTTCTGCGGAAGCGTCATGTTCCAGCACTGTAACGTCGTGTTTCTGTGTGGCGCGGCTTGGCTACCCCTGGCATTGCTCACAGATGTCAGGATGATCCAAGGGTGTCGTCCTGTCTGGGGGATAGCTTTGGGGGTGATCCTGTCAATGATGACGCTCGCCGGTGATCCGCAAATGGCCTACATGGCCGGCCTCTTGATTGCCTTCCTGGCTCTGTTGTCTCGCCGAGGCGAGGCAACAGAGCGAGAGACAAAATCAAACTGGAAGCTCATCCAGCAACGACCGGTCTTGTTGTCCATCGCTGCCGCCACGGGGTTGCTTCTTTCGTCGATTCAGGTCTTGCCTTCTGTCGAGTTGAGCCGTCTCACGAGTCGAGCGGCGGCGATCGTACCGCGAAACGTCTATGGAATAACGAGTTACCTCTGGCGGACATCACTGCCAAGTGATGCACCTCCGCAGGAGAACGCACCAAGTTGGTACAACGCCATCATCGGCAAGCCTCCCCCCACCGACGCCTATGAGTTGGAGATTACTCATTTCAGTCTGGCTCCCTGGCGACTGGTGGAGTTTTTCTTCCCCAATATCGGCGGAAAAGTCTTGCATCAGTCGCAGCGGTTGATCCCGACGCAACGGGCTGAGCATGCACTCTGGGTGCCAACGTTGTACATGGGCCTGCTTCCAATACTGCTTGCGATTTGGAGCTGGCGAGTTCGGAAAACGGACGTACTCACTCGTTGGATCTCGTGGTTCGTGTTGATCGGAGTGGTCGGCAGCTTTGGTGCATTCGGAATGGGATGGTTATTGCGAGTCGTAGTTCAGTGGGTTGGTGGTGTCACCGCGAACGGGGAATTGGGAACGCCCAGCGATTTTCCGGTCGGTGATTCTGTCGGGGGACTGTACTGGCTGTTGAAGAATCTGCTCCCCGGATTTGCCTACTTTCGATATCCGTCGAAACTCATGGGAGTCGCAGCGATTGGACTGAGCCTGCTGGCCGCACAGGGGTGGGATCGTGTCTTCTTGAAGGACAAGAGTTTTCCCTGTCGTGCGTTCGTCGTGCTGGTTACGGTCAGCCTCGTCGCCATCGCAGGGCTGTTGGCATTTGGTTCTCACTGGGAAGCATTACTGCATACGACCATCGTCTGCGGCGCTCTCTGGATACTGCTTCGCAAGCAAGCCAGTGCAGAGCACTCCGAAAAACGAGCATGGATCCCCGCGGCCCTGCTGATTCTGACCGCGTTCGATCTGGGAGCCGCCAACGCATGGACGGTTCTGACGGCTCCCTCGGTCGAGTGGCATCAAACACCTCAAGTGGCTGCGATCATTGAGCAATCCGAACAGTCGGTCTCCCAGCAAACAGGTCAGCCTCGTCAACCGTTCCGCGTGTACCGGATGGACTTCACACCAGATGCGTATGAGGAGCAACCCTCCGTCGATCCGCAATTATCCGGCTTGCGTTGGGAACGTGACACACTTTCTCCCAAGCATCACCTGCAGCCTGGCATGGAAATGCTCACCCTGGAAGGAACAAGCTCCTGCACGACTACCGGTTGTTCTTCCGCTGGGGCCTGCAACAAGGACCGGACGGTCGCATTGAAGGGGTCCAGCCACGTCGTTCTTTCGATGCCTGGGGAACCAAGTATTTCATTCTCCCACGGAAGGAATTGGCTGACGCCAACTCACCTCAAAGTACGGTCGGCTTACGTCGTGCGTGGGGGGAATCTCGTGAATCACCAGAGCATCTTCCAACAGCCCCGAACGGGCCGGAACTCGACTCACTTCCTGATGAATCACTTCAAGGTCTGGAAGGTCTGGTCGTTCTGTCCAATCCAGATCACTTTTCGCGAGCATGGATCGTTCATGATGTCCGAGCCATTTATCCGATCTCCTCTCATGATGACGATCAGGTCAACGCGATCTTGCAGGCGATCAACTTCCCGCTCGCAGGCTCACATCTCGACCTTCGGAAAACGGCTGTTGTCGAAGACGAGAGTCTGGCCGCCTCGCCCGAGCAAGGATTGATGCACCTCTCTGAGCCTGATCCGAGTCTCGGTGACGAGAGTTGCCATGTCGTCCGCAATGACCCCAATCATGTCGAGATCGAAGCCGTCTTGCACAGTCCGGGTCTTGTGGTCCTTGCAGATATCTATTACCCCGGTTGGAAACTGGAAGTCGAGAGTAACGGTGAGCCCGCAACTTCGATGTCTATCCTGCGGACAAACCGCATGATGCGCGGCGTCTTATTGCCTGCCGGCAAGCATCGGCTGACGTATCGTTATCAGCCAGTTACGTTCAAGATCGGTGCGGCGATGAGTGCAATCAGTTGGATCGTGCTCTTGGCTTGGGTGGTACGTTTCAGCCTGCCTCGACACCGCGAAGGACATCGCTAAATTGCTTGAGACTGTCCTGTCACATGCCTTCAATTCCTGACCAAACAAGGCCTATTTCGGGGTGCCGCCCCGTGGGTTGGGTCGAACAAACCATCCTGGTTGAGTCCCATAAGACACATCATCAAAGCCCATCGCGCCGGAGATGATCCAGGGCGGCCGTCCTTTGGTTTCGTCGAAGACACGAGCGACATACTCCCCCAGCACGCCGATCATCATCATCTGCAAACCAGAGAGCAAAAGGATCAGCGAGACAATGCTGGTCCAGCCCACGGAGTGACTGGGACGCATGCCCCACACGGTCACATCTGTCAACCACCAGATCACAATGAGGATCACCAGGCTGACAGAGGCTCCGCACAAGCCAATGCCGCACCAGCTTGAGAGCCGCAACGGCGAAACACTGAAGGAGAGAATCCCGTCTAAGGCCAGACGGATTAATCGCGGCAACGTGTACTTCGATCTGCCGGCCTGGCGTTCCTGTCTGTCATACTCAACTCCGATGTGCCGCAGCCCCACCCAGCACCGCAGCCCACGAAGGAACTTGGCTCGTTCGGGCATCACGTTCAGGACATCAACAACCCGCCGGTCCATCAGACAGAAATCTCCAGCATCCAGCGGAATGTTGATTGAAGCAATCCTGTGCAGAATGGAATAAAACAACTTGTAGGTCATGCGAAGCAGCACGTTCTCTTTGCGATTGGTCCGAATGGCGTACACGACTTCGTATCCCTCACGCCACTTCGTCAGCAACCGTTCAAGCACTTCAGGCGGATCCTGCAAATCAGCATCCATCACGACGACGGCGTCACCGCGACTGTAATAGAGACCCGCAGAGATCGCTGCCTGATGACCGAAATTGCGAGAAAAAGAGAGAACCTTCCAACGGTCATCTTGCTCATGGATCAGTTTCAACTGTGCGGCTGTGCTGTCACTGGAGCCGTCGTTGACAACCACGACTTCATACGCGTCTCCCAGTGTCGGTCCCACCACTGACAATCGCTCAAAAAGCAACGGCAAAGCTTCCTGCTCGTTATAGACCGGAACGACAATAGAAATCATGACGCAAATCAACTCCGAAGTCGTTTCATGTCATCCTTGTTGAACGGCGAAACGCATCCACCGCGTCCTGAGGGTGGGTCACACTCCATAGCACCCTCCGGCACAGTGTCTTGAGACTCATCATGGCCTCCGCGTAGAGCGGAGTGCGTCTCATTTGTTGTTGCGAGTATTTTGCCCCCGCAAAGGCCGGGCTCAACACTCCCACTCTACAACAGGAGACCATGATGAGATTCTACAATCAACAGCACGAATTCTACTGCGGGATCGATCTGCACGCCAATTCCATGCACGTGTACGTCGTGGATCACGACGGCAAGAAGCACCTGCACCGAAACTTCAATACGAAGACATACTCCACTCTCGATAATTGCACAGCAGACGAAGTCTGACAGAACTGTCGGCGACCGGAATACGGGCCAAGCCTAGGATGACCGCGGCGATACCTGCTGGCAGGGCTCCAGACGATAGATTCGGGACAACCAAGGGCAAGATCGTCCCTTACGATTGACAAGGTCCAAGGCCCGTAAGCAGCTCTCCATCGTTTTTTGCTGAAGTGCGCTGCGTCTCGCAGTTTTGAATCATGATCCCCATCACAGCGCTGGTAGCGGTGAGTCCACGATTGGGTCTCTGACAGCCCTGTCCATTTCGATCGTCAAAGATCACACGGCACACCCTCGTTTTGTCGCGACAATTCTGTTCGATTTCGTCTACAAGCTGCTATTCTAGATTTGCTGGACCAGCACACCGTTCAGGTAGACGATGTCCAAACCCTGCGCGGTCGCGATACCGCAATCTAACGCAACAAGTGCCGCGGCAAAGCGAATCATGGAACACCTTGAGGAGTCGGGTCTGCACGTGGCACATGTCGGCATCGTCGAGCAGCCGGTGCAGAGGAGCATTCAACTTGCCAGAAATCTCTGCACAAGATCGTCATGAGCGTGGCAGGAAGAGACCGCTTTCTCTGATGGACCCCTATTGAGTCATCGCTTGTTGAAGGACGATCTGCGCCGCAGTAAAGTCGGGGGCGATCTCGAGCGCTGACTGCAGGTGTTGAATGGCCTCCTGCCGCTGTCCTAACGTCAATGCGACCGTCCCCAGGTTGTAGTGCGCACGGACATTGAGCGGATCAACCTCCAACACTTGTCGGAAGCACTTCGCACTTTTGTCGAATTGTTTGAGTCGATAGTACAACTCGCCCAGGTTCTGGTTCACATCCGGATCAGACGGAGCGATTTCCAATGCTCGTTGGAAGTGACGAATCGCCTGGTCGTGCTGCTTGAGCTTGCCGTGCAAGATGCCGAGGTTGTTGTGTGGTTCTGCACTCTGTGACTCCGCTGCCGCAACTCGGTCATAGTATTCGACGGCTTGCTGATAATGTTCATCCGACTCGCGAGAGCGTCCTAAGATGAGCAGGGTGTCACCCAGATAGAGATGGAGGTCGGCCTGTTCGTCATAGCTCGGCTGGTCGTTCTCTTCATGTCGCAACGCATTCTCAAACAGGGCCCCGGCTTCTCCATAACGTTGTTGCTCGAAGCGGATCGCAGCCAGATTGAAACTCGCCATCCAGCACCGTGGATTCTCAGAGAGTGTCGCGACCCACAGTGTCTCGGCATCTTGATAGTCGTAGCACCTGATGAATGAGACCAAGCTGAAGAGCAGTACGATCACGGATGCACCGAGCACCGACCACCGCTTCGGAACTCGCAGCCGGGTCGTGATGTTGACTGTCGTCGCTGCGATGAGGGCGATCAGTCCGATGCTTGCCAAATAGGCGAAGTGGTCGGCAACAAACGAAAACCGCATGGGGTAGACATCAATGAAACCCAGGGCCGGGAAGAGCGTCCCGGCGAAGAACAGGACTCCCACCAACGGGCCGCGTCCCAGACGCTTGCGAGTGAGCCACAGCACAACTACCAGTCCCACAACCGACACACCAAAGGCGTATTGCCACCAGACAGAAGCATCGATCTGCCACTTGGGATAGATGAAAATGAGCGGGTGAGGCCAGCCCAGCTTCGCCGCGTAGAAGCAAAGAGCGCGACCGGCGATCAGAAAGCGTTCGATCATCGTCCATTCCCAGTCGACCCCTTGAGCACCGACATGGTGCTTCTCCATGAGGATCGTGTGCACCCCGGCTGCAACGCCGATCGCGAACATCGGGAGCAGCGGAGTGACATTGCGAAACGTCAAACGGCCCTGTTTCCACCAGAGCACCAGCAGAATGGCAGCCGGCAACGAGCACGTCACCGATTTGCTCATGAGAGCACAGCCAAATAGCACCAGTGAAAGGACATAGTCACCCCAGCGACGAGCTGGCGATGACGCATCACCATCCTCGGAGCGACGGACGAACTTCCAGTACGACAAAAACGCCAGCAAATAACACAAACCCGAGAGGACGTTCTTTCGTTCGGACACCCAGGCGACCGACTCCACATGCAGCGGTGCCACAGCAAACAGGGCAGCGGCGAACAACGAATTGGGTACTCGCAGCACCTTCAACACTCGCAGCAGCAGCACCGCGTTGAGTGCATGCAGGACAATATTTACGAGGTGGTAGCCGACCGGGTTCAAGCCCCACAGTCGGTGCTCGATCCAGAACGTTGAGAAGACAAGCGGGTAATATTGAGGGGTCGCTCCTGGCTCAAACCAGATTCGCCACAGACCGTCGGTCGTCTGAAGTTGAGTATTTTGTGTGACGTAGTGGTCATCATCCCAAATGAACCCCGCCGTCATCGCGGGGACGTAGGTCAGCAGAACAAGAACGAACAAGGCACCCGCCACCCACCCATCAGAGATCGACCAATGAGAGGAACGCAACGGACGCGTCTCCGAATGTGGCAATAGCTCGACTCCTCAACGATGCACGGTCCGGAAGGTCTCACCAAAAGTGAAGTAGGCAACTGAATTCCTGAGACTCTCCAATTCTGACTGCAACTGCGCGAGACAGTCAAGCAGCGACAAGCCTGGGTAGTAGAAATTCGATCGCAATCCATCATTCATCTGGGCGATTGATCATTGAGTGATACACGACATGGTCAATGGACGAGATCAATGACCAAGGATAAGCACGATGCTAACTCGTACGATTCCGCAATCTTGTTAACGGAGTCTTGCTCAGCCCACATCCGGAGCTGTGCCCCGTACAGTCAGGAGACCTCGAGCGAGTTTTACCGCTCCTTGAACGGGTTTGTCGACGATCCCCATGTGCTTTGCGCGGAGACCTTCCCTGGCAATGAGTTCCAACATCCGCTCTCTCAATCTCTCGGAGTTAATGAGTATACCACCAGAGAGCGCGAGTTCTACTGGATGGCTGTCTGATTGATGTTGAAGCTGTCTATGCACTGCAAGGACCAATGCCGAGAGTCCACGCGCAGCTTCCTCAATGATACCGCAGGCGACGTTGTCGCCCTCATCCGCAGCGGTGATCACCAAAGGTGCCAGGCTCGCGAGACGCTTTGCATCCATGACGTCTGCAGACACGCATTCTCGAAAATCCATGACGGTGGAAACGTTGAACGCCTGTAAAAGATCACTCGTCAGTCGCGTTGCGGGACCTACTCCATCATGCGCACAGGCAATGGCATGCAGTGCAGCGTGGGCAATCACATAGCCACTTCCGTCGTCGCCGAACATCTGTCCCCATCCTCCGGCCCGAGCGATCGTGCCCTGCGGATTTTGGCCAAATGCGATGGACCCGGTTCCCGAGATGATGGCGATTCCGGCTCCGCTGGACGTCCCTGCGGCGAGGACCGGATGGGCATCGTGGGTCACGAGCATTCGCTCAGCGATACGACGTTGCTCTGCCCAAACTTCGAACCGTTGACGTTCAATGTCCCGCCCGGTTCCCGCGATCGCGAGGCATGCGGCTGCCACCTGCTTGCGAGAGATCCCCGCATCTGTGAAGGCACGATTCAACGCGAGATCAATGTTCGCCAACGCGGTGTGCCAGCCGACAGCGAGTGGGTTTGATGGACCCGATTCACCAACTCCGACTGGCGTCTGCGTATCGGAAGCCGTGTCGATGAGCCATGCCAGGGTCTTTGATCCGCCCCCATCAACTCCCATCACCATACTGGGTTCATCGACACTGGGTTCTCGCAATTGAATAGTGTTGTCCCCAGTCAAGGCGTCTCGCAAATTGCCGAACGATTGTTCCAACAGTTGGCGTGCGGCTGTGGGTGACACGCCGCGCTGATGCACGACGACCGAGGTCTTCACATCTCCGTCACACTGTTTCAGCAACGCTTCGGACTGATTTCGCGGGAGCCCCGTCAAAGCTGTCAGGATCCGCAGGCAGCGATCAGCCAACTTCTTGTTGGTCGTCTGTAGATCAACCATCAGGTTGCCGTAAACTTTTCCCAGTTTGACCATCGCCCCGGTCGAGAGCATGTTCAGCACAAGCTTCGTGGCGGTGCCGGCTTTGAGACGCGTTGATCCGCTAATGATCTCCGGCCCGAGGATGGGAGCAAGCGTCAAGTCTGCAACTCGGCTCAAATCCGTCTGATCGTTGCATGTCAGACCGATCGCGGATGCACCGACAACTTTCGCATGTTCGAGCCCGCCGATGACATACGGCGTACGACCGCTTGTTGCGATGCCGACCAAAACATCACGGTCGGAGAAGTCCACACGTTTGAGGTCCGCGAGGGCGAATTCCGGATGGTCTTCGGCACCCTCGACAGCTCGCGTCAGGGCAGCGGCACCGCCTGCGATCAGTCCGACCACTTGCCACGGTGGGGAATTGAATGTCGGCGGACACTCAGCCGCATCCAGAACACCCAGCCGACCAGAAGTTCCGGCTCCGATGTAGATCAATCGCCCGCCGCCCGCCAATCGTTCTGTGATGACATCAATGGCTTGCGCGATTGACTCGGCAATCTGTCCGACTGCTTTGGCGACACGACTATCTTCCGCATTCATCAGTCGGACGATTTCGAGTGTTGAGAGACAATCGAGTGCTTCCGAATCCGGATTCTGGCCTTCTGTGGTGAGATGGTCGAGGTTCATTCATTGCGGCTCAAAACGTAAGGCCGCATAATGGCGACCGAAGCCTTCATCTTGCCGGTTATACTCACGGCTCACTGCAAATGCACCTGACAATCTCCACTTTTGATCTGATCGTCATTTGTGGATACTTGGCGTGTGTTGTGCTGTTGGGAGTATGGACCGGTCGGGGGAACCGCGACCTGTCCGACTATCTTCTCGCCGGTCGAGACTTGCCGTGGTGGGCATTGTTGGGATCGATTGTCGCAACCGAAACGAGCACTGCGACATTTCTCAGCGTACCAGGTCTGGCTTACGTCGCCGGTGGAGACATGCGTTTCCTGCAACTGGCGATTGGGTACATTGTGGGCCGCGTGCTCGTGGTTTGGGTGCTCCTGCCATCGTACTTCGCCGGAGAGATGTTCACAGCTTATGAGGTACTCCGCCAACGATTTGGAGTGACGGCTCAACGCTTCACTTCAGCTTTGTTTCTGATCGCACGCAATGTGGGAGACGGACTGCGACTGTTTCTCACCGCACTGGCGATGGAGGCAGCGACCGGTCTGTCGCTGACGAACTCCGTGATCGTGATCTCGGTCGTGACGATGCTCTATACATTGTTTGGCGGCATGAAATCAGTCGTCTGGAACGACTGTTTGCAACTCCTGGTTTACTTCATTGGGGGAGTCGTCACACTCTGTTTGTTGGCGAGCACACTCGATGGCGGCTGGGGCCAACTGCAGGCGTTCGGTATGGGTGAACACAAGTTCCGGGTCTTCGATTTCACTTGGAATTTCTCTGATCCGATGACGTTTTGGGCGGGGCTGATCGGGGGGACTTTTCTTTCTCTCGGAACTCACGGCACCGACCAAATGATCGTCCAGCGATTGCTCTCTGCGCGCTCACAAAGCGAAGCGGGTCGAGCATTGATGCTGAGCGGGGTTGTCGTACTGTTTCAATTCATGTTGTTCCTACTGATTGGCATTGGCTTGGCAGCATTCTTTGCCGAGCATCCACCGAATGAAGCAATCACCAGAGGTGATGCCGCCTATGCAGAGTATATTGTCAGGCACATGCCGACTGGGTTGGCCGGGCTTGTTCTGGCGGCCGTGTTCGCCGCTGCGATGTCGACGTTGTCCAGCTCGCTGAATTCCTCAGCAGCAACATTAGTCAGCGACTTCAGCGGCCCTTCAAATGGCAGTCCAGAGGTTGCTCGGCGGCGTCTCATGTTCAGCCGCGGGTTCACAATCGTCTTCGGCGTCATTCAAGCCGGTTTGGCCATTGTTGCGGCCCGTCTGTCCCCAAGCGTGGTGATGGATGCATTGGCGATTGCAGCTTTTACGGCTGGAGTGATGCTGGGCGTCTTCTGTTTGGGCCTGTTCACCCGTCGCCCTGGCCAATGGTCTGCTGTGGTTGGCATGCTCACCGGACTGACGGTGCTGAGCATGATCAAGTTTCAAACCACGATTGCCTGGCCCTGGTATCCCCTGATTGGCAGCCTCACCACGTTCTTTGCCGGCTGGGGATTGAGTTGGTTAATACCTGTTGACGAGAAGGAGTCCTAATGATCTCGTGCATCCAACGGCTCCTCGACTGCCCTTGACGCTCTTGTCGTGTGGGGCGATGTTGACGTTTCACACATGGCATCTCTTGGTACCCAAGTCGGGCCGCTGAAGAACTGATGTCGTCAGCAGGACACATCGCCTTTCTTGATCTCACGACAAGACGACTTTCGACAGGACATCTAGCGGATGGAAAACCACCTGACAATCGATCAACTGCACGCTGGCCTCAGTCGAGTTCGACAGTCTCCGGTGGATCGGGGAAAACTCAAAGCAATCGTCATTCGTCCCACCACAAACGAGCGTGTAAGTCTCTCCGAATGCGAGGTCAGTCCGGATCTTGGCGTTCATGGGGATAACTGGGCGAACGGTTGCTGGAAGTCATTGCCTGATGGGTCGCCTCATCCAGACGTGCAAATTGCCATTATGAATACTCGCACGATTGCACTACTTGCGAAGACAGAAAGTCGCTGGCCTCTGGCCGGAGATAATCTGTACATCGACCTCGATCTCAGTACCGAAAACCTGATAGCCGGACAACGGCTTTCCATTGGTTCTGCAGTTCTTGAGATTACCGACGTACTGCATTCCGGATGCGAAAAGTTTGGGCAAAGGTACGGTTCAGATGCCGTAGAATTTGTGAACTCCAACATCGGCAGAACACTGCGACTGAGAGGAATTTACGCAAAAGTCGTCACTGCCGGAGTGATCCGCATCGACGATATCGTTTCCAAACTCGGATCTAACGGATGTCGTCGATGAGCGACGGTACTCCGGACAGCTACACCCTCGTCGAGGAATTGAACGAGGAATAGATCGACCAGATTGGTGAACGTCCATGTAGACGCGTTGGTGCCCGTCCACACTGCGTGATTGCGGAGGTTGTTGAGGTGGCCGTAGCCCATGGGAGACTCCCGCCAGGCGTCGGTCGTACTGAACCCTTCGTCACGGTCATCAATGACGAGTGCCGGTGGAGAAGGTAGACCGGCAGCGATGTTGAATTGGTAGTCCTCCACTTCACCATGGGGGACGAGACCGAAGTAAGAGTACCCGGCTGTCTCGGTGATGCGGAAGCGGGCGTACGCCATGCCGATGACGGCTCCTCCGGGCACAGCGATGTTCAGATTATTGATGCCATCACTGAGGGCTTCGTCCGCGAAGACGTGTTCGCCAACATCATCCCAGTCGCCGTCCCGATTGAAGTCGACCCAGCCGTTGAGGAACGCTGCTCCGGGCACAGTCGCTGTCACGGTGACGGGCACACTGGTGCCGGTCTCCAGATCGCCGATGCTGATGCCATTCTCGTCGGCTCCATCGCCAGTCGCATCGACTGAGGGTTGGCCGTCGGCTTCCCCATCGGGAGCCGTACCGAGGTATGTGGTGTTGCCAGTGATGACATGTCTCGCTCCGTCGTTGGCGAGCGTGGTCGGGAACGTGGCCGAGTCAGGCACGTCGCCGAAGTCCAGCGCCGTGTCGGCCAGTATTGTGCCAAAGTTGATTGACAGCGGGACTGTGTCGTTGAAGTTGACGTTACCATCTCCATCTCCATCGCCATCACCGTAGACCAGACCGCCCGTGACCCCGAAGTTGATTGACAGTGGAACCGTGTCGTTGAAGTTGACACTGCCATCCCCATCAAGATCGCCACCCAGCTTGTAGAACTCGAATGCGTGGCTCTGAGCCAGATGTTGAGTCGTTGCAGTTGCTGGCAACTCGGCCGTATAGCGACCATTTGGCAATGTGACTGCAGACAGGTCCCATGTAACCGTTGTAGTGCCATTGTTCACAAGCGCCGCTGCACTCAAGTCGATGCTCTGTCCAGTCGTGTGATTGAACAGGTTTAACGAGTCGGCGGCAGTGACTGTGGCGGCCTTGTCGAAGTCCACATTCAACGTCGCGATGCCAGAGCGATTGACACTCCCGCCACTGTTGATCGCCATGTTCATCGGCGTGAGGCCTGGGGCCTCCAGCACGACGACGTCGTCGTAGACACGTCTCCCCCAGCCGGTGATGTTTCCGGCGGTGTCCATGAGGGGGAAGTTGTAGACGGGTTCCAGTTCGGCCTTCCAGATGCCGTCGGTGTCGAGGAAGACGTCGACTTCCATGTGGCCGTAGTGTTTGCCGCCGCTGACGAGTTGGTTCCCGTTCCAGACTTCCGGAGCATCGAGATGGGCGAGGTACTGCTGGAAAGGATTCGTGCTGGGCAGGCCAGTCGATCCATCTGGACCCGAACTGGGACCGCGCAGGTCGTCTCCACCGATGCCAATGTCGAAGAAATGGATGCCATCGACGAGGGAGTGCTGGTACTGTTCGTCGTGTCCGGAGAAGACGGCATCGACACCGTATTGGGCAAACAGGGGGGTCAGCACGCGGACGGGCACGCCGGACTGCGTGTCGAACCCGGCACCATTGCCCCCATTTCCGGCGGGAAAGCCGTGCGGACCGACCGAGTAAGGCGCGTGGTGAAACTGCACGAAGGTGAACTGGCTCTTCGCCTGAGCGTCAGCCAGTTGAGCTTCCAGCCACTGGTACTGGGTCGAGCCGGGATTGAAATCCGGAAAACCGGGGACCGCGCCGAGGAAGAAGTTGGTGTCCTGACTCGAACCGGCTGGCAGGCCATTGGTGATATCCAGTGAGATGTAGGTGATCGGGCCGTAGTCCGTCCGGAAATACCGATCTTCAAACGAGGAAACTCCCGAGCCATTGTCGGGGGTATCGAAGTAGGTCCGGAACTTGTCTCGTGAGCGGATGGCAGCGGCGTCCGAGTAGCCTCCGAATCCGCCGGGGCCGCCATAGTTTTCATGGTTTCCCGGAGCCGCGAAGATGGGCGTCGAGCTGGCAAGATCATTGAGGTTCCCCGCATTGTGCCGCCAGAATTCGTCCCAATCGCGTTGCTCACCCCCTGCCTGAACGATGTCGCCTGCAATTCCGACAAAGTCGGGATTTCGCGACTCAATCAGATTGAGGTTTTGCAGGTATCCCTCGGTTTGGTCGACGACGTAGCTGGTGACACCGGCTGGTCGACCGGTCGAACCGGGCGGCACTGTCGAGGGCACAGCCCAACTCGTTGTCCATCCCGTGGATTCCGGCTCGGTCTCCGAGTCGCCATACACGATGAAGCGTACGGAAGAGTTATCCGTTGGCGAGGTCTCGAAGTGGCTGTTGAACGTGCCGCCACTCTGGGCGACCGAGTAGTCATACGTCGTGCCTGCCGTCAGGCCGGTCACTCTCAGGCTGTGCTTGTAGGGGGCACCAGGATCGATGCCTCCGGGCAAGGACGGCACTTCGTTCGCATGATACGCCAACTCAGAAGCGAGCACGGGTGTGGACGGGCCACTAAAGACCTGTGCTCCCCCCTGAACACTCACGGTGAGCGTTTCGGGCGTGCTACTCTGTGTGAACCACGTAATGGTCATCGCATCCGGTGCTGGATTCTGCACGTAAGGATTCACCGCCGCCAACAGCACGCGGATCTCCAGCAACTCGACCTGCTGTGGAACTCCTGCGGACGATCGACGTATACGTCGACACTGATGAATTCGCCTCGTATTCTCAGACCGGAGACGAAAGACTTTCAACCACTTGCTGACAGACATCGAAATTGGTTCTCATAAAACTGAATCAGGATGCAAGCCATCACTGGCTCCGCGTGTCGAATGGACACCATCGTTTGGCCACAAGTATGTGAAAAGCGATCAGTCTGGTAAAGAATGTCGATGCCAAGCATGGTAGAGTTTGGGTGGGTCGGATGTCGAATCATGGGCAGATATCATGGGGATCGAGCGGGAGGAGGTCGGAATGGGAGACGTCGGTCGTATTGAAGACAAGTTTTGATCATACCGCATAGGGATGGGGTGCTATGAAGGTTCTCTCCGGGCTGGTTCTGTCAGTTGGCCTGTTCACGGTCTCGTTTGGTCACGACGTGCTGATTGTTGAGGCCGGTGGAGAGGTCCCGTTGGCGTCACCAGAAGAAGTCGGAATGCACCCGACACGTCTGGCAGTGATCGACGAAGTTGTCAATGAGGGCCTGCGGCAGGGCAAGATGCCGGGTTGCGTCGTGCTTGTTGGACATCAGGGGCATGTCGTCTATCACAAAGCCTTTGGCCATCGGCAACTGGTGCCGGAGAAACAGCCAATGGAACTGGACACCTTGTTTGACATGGCGTCACTGACAAAGCCCATTGCAACAGCGACTTCCGTGATGACTTTGGTGGAGCGCGGACAGGTCGACGTCGACGCACCGGTTGCCAAATACATCCCTGAGTTTGGCGCGAACGGTAAGGACGAGATTACCGTTCTGCAATTGTTGACTCACAACGGTGGCCTGATTCCCGATAATGAACTTGAGGACTATGCCAATGGGCCGAAGGAAGCCTTCCAGAAAATTTATGCACTTGGCACACACGTCGATCCGGGCACGGAGTTTGTCTATACCGACGTTGGATTCATCGTCCTCGCTGAGCTGGTCCATCGCATCACCGGAAAGAACATTCATGAGTATTCACAGGTAGCGATTTTTCAACCGCTCGGGATGACAGAGACAGGTTATCTGCCGGCCGAGTCACTTCGTGCACGGGCGGCCATTACGCAGGAACGTGATGGTCAGCCGATGAGGGGAGAGGTCCACGATCCGCGCGCCTGGGCAATGGGAGGCATCTCAGGACATGCCGGCTTATTCTCAACAGCCGGAGATCTGGCAAAGTACGCTCAGATGATGATCAACGGCGGCACTTGGGGAGGGACACGCGTGCTCAAGCCGGAAACCGTACAACTGATGAGGTCCCCGGTGCAGGTGTCCAAGGGGCTTCGGACCCTGGGCTGGGATATGCGATCGCCCTATTCATCGAACCGTGGTGACTTCTTCAGCAAAGCTGCCTTCGGCCATGGCGGTTTTACCGGAACCACCCTGTGGATGGACCCTGAGTTAGATTTGTTCGTCATCTTTCTCAGTAACCGTGTGCATCCGGACGGGAAGGGTTTGGTCAACCCACTCGCAGGTCGCATCGGAACAATCGCCGCCGGTGCAATCGATCTGGAATTGCCCAAGACGAGCGAATGAGACACCGTTGCGAATGCACCAATCTCACGATCGCTCAAGTCCATCAAAGACCGTCAGTGATGGCACACTTGTTCAGACCCCCCGTCTCAGTTGAGGACACAGGCATGACTCGCACAGTCACGACCTTGATCGCGGTCGTTTTCGTTTCGCCGGCTCTGGCCGAGCCACCTTCAAAGGCGGACCGAAAGCCGGTCGTCCTGACAGAACAAGGACGGCAGGTGCATCAGGCTGGTTTGCTTTTCGACGGACACAACGACCTGCCGTGGCAGATGCGAGAGATCGGCAGTTCATCGTTTGATGTGTTCGATATTCGTCTCCATCAGCCGAAGCTCCACACCGACATCAATCGCTTGCGAAAAGGGGGCGTCAATGCTCAATTCTGGTCGGTCTACGTGCCTGCCGAGACCGCTCAGTCCGGCGATGCTCTGCTGCAGACGATTCAGCAGATTGAATTGGTCCAGAATATGGTCAAGCGATATCCGGACGTCTTCGAGATGGCCAGGAATGCCAATGACGTCGAACGCATTGCGAAGTCAGGGAAGATCGCCAGCATGATGGGGATTGAAGGTGGGTATGCCATCGAATCGTCGCTCGGCAACATTCAGCGGTTGTATGACCTTGGATGCCGCTACATGACATTGACCCACTCGAAGTCTTTGGAATGGGCGGACTCTGCCACCGACGAACCGATCTCGGGCGGTCTCTCAGAATTCGGCAAAGATGTGATTCGGGAAATGAATCGAGTGGGAATGCTGGTCGACCTGTCCCATGTGTCGGTCGACTGCATGAGAGCATCGCTGAACGTCACAGAATCGCCCGTCATCTTCTCGCATTCTTCGGCTCGGGCGATCACCAACCTGCCACGAAACGTGCCGGACGATGTCTTGAAAATGGTACCAGCAAACGGAGGAGTCGTGATGGTCAATTTCTATTCGAAGTTTGTGATCCCCACTGAACTCCTCGAGAAAGATGAGCAGGCGCGAGGCTCGATTCACGACGTCGTCGACCATATCGAACACATCATCCGTGTCGCAGGCATCGACCATGTGGGCCTGGGGTCTGACTTTGACGGAGTTCCTTACCTTCCTGTGCAATTGGAGGATGTCTCGACTTATCCTCTGATTACACAAGAGCTGTTGAATCGTGGACACACCCGTTTGGACATTCACAAGTTGCTCGGCGGCAATGTCCTGAGAGCTCTGCGAACGGCGGAGTTCCGAATGGTCAAAGAACCTCGCTGACGTGGAAATCTCTCGAATCGTGACGTTTCTAGGTCCGTTGAGTTCCTCGATCCGACGCGGGCGGATCAGCAACATTCATCAGTGTTCGAACGGTGTGCTGGTCCAGAGAATCTTGAATAACCATGTGTTCACCGCACCAGCTTGATTTCAGCCGTGCTGCGTCCCAAATGTCTTGGTAAACAGCACGGAGGCGAGTCAAAACAGCCAACAACTCGGAACAAGAAACGTACGCTCTCTTGGCATCAGAGCCCATATAGGGGTTCGTCATGACCGCGCTGGCGAGGACCGTGGATCGCCGCCGGAGAAAGGACTCTCTCGCCATCTGTTCGACGACCATCATGAGCCTGCCGTGGCAGGACTGTCTGCGGTCGGTCGACGAAATCCTGAGCGAGTTTCCACGATCCAGCGATTCTCGACAATCACTTCCAGATCGCTGACATTCCTATTTGGCAACTATGCCAAGTCAGTGGGTTGAAAGCAGTTGTGCGTGACGATCTGGAGGTTCGAGACTCCTGTCCTTGAACTCGTTTTTTGTCACTTGATTCGTGGCATTGAGCGATGTCGGACAAAACGACATCGTGACACCAGCGCCAGCGACCTCTTGTCAACTTCTGAATGGAGACGGTTTCATGTCGTGGTAGGTCAACTTTCTACAAGGTCGCCATATCGACGTTGTCGAAGTTGCGACCGTAATACTCCATGTATTGAACTTTCCGTTCGATGGCTTCAATCACGTTTATTGAAAAGTTGGTCTTCTGAAACTGTTGTGCGCTGCCCAGTCCGCCGGGACTGAAGACGTTGATCTCCATCAGTTTGTCGCCGACGATGTCCAAACCGACCAGGAACATCCCATCCTGAACAAGTTTCGGCCGGACAATTTCAGCGATCTGCAGAGCGGTCTTGTCGATTTCGGCCGTAGCCTTCTGGCCACCCGCGTGGATGTTGCTGCGCATATCGTCGCCACTTCGCACTCGACGGAACGCAGCGTACTTTCCTTTCACACGAAGTGGCCGACCGTTCATCACGAACAAACGCGTGTCGCCCACCTCTGCAGCCTTCAAATACTCTTGCGCAATCACGAAACCGTCTCGGCTCACAGCGTCGATCATCTGGTTAAGGTTCGGGATGTCTTCCTTTCGGACAAGGAAGACGCTTGCTCCACCGGAACCCTGCAGCGGTTTGATGACCATCGTGCCCTCTTCTTTCGCAAAGTGCTTAATCTCGTCGCGGTCGCGGGTGATCAATGTCCGTGGGCGTACTTCTTCCGGGAAAAGCTGGAAGTACATTTTGCTGGACGCCTTCGCCAAACCGTTGGGGTCGCTCAACACAATGACGCCATGCCTCATTGCAGTCCGGGCAAACTCAGCGGCGACGGTACTGGCCCAGGGTCGACTCAGATAATCGTCCGAAGGAACGTTCCTAAGGACCAACGCGTCGAGTTCGTCGACCGTGATTCGCCGTTTGACGGCATTCTTGCCGTGGAGGTCGGCCGTGTAGGTGTCGGAATTCTTGTACTTCTGTTTGGGAACAGAAGTGGCTCTTGCGCGCACCATGTCGTCCGTGTCATACGCCAGATCTCCGACTCCCATCACCCACACTTCGTGACCGCGATTTACGGCAGCCTGGCCTAGCCGGCTCGTCGTGAACTTTCCCTCTTCCGTCTTGACATCGTTGACGATAAATCCAATGCGCATTGCCATTCCTTTCGTCCGTATTAGTCAGTCACGCCCCCGGCAGTACGCCAACCTCGGCCAGTTGGCGTACTGTGTCACGCGAGTCCGAGTTCGTCAGAGTCGCTGCTATCATCGGCTTGCTCACAGCGTACAAAGATCCACATTGTCAAAGTTGCGACCGTAGTACTGCATGTAATTCGCTTTGCGTTCAAGCGCGCCGATGACGTATTTGTTGAAGTTGACCTTCGTGAACTTTTGCGCGCTACCGAGCCCGCCGGGGCTGAACACGTTGATCTCCATCAGCTTGTCGCCGACAATATCCAAACCGACCAGAAACATGCCGTCCTGAACCAGCTTGGGCCGCACAATTTCGGCAATTTTAAGGTCCTTCTCGGTGATTTCCGCAGCGGCCAACTTGCCACCAGCATGGATGTTGCTGCGCATATCGTCGCCGCCGCGCGTCCGTCGGAAGGCAGCATACTTGCCTTTGACTTGCAATGGTCTTCCATTCATCACAAACAACCGCATGTCACCGTCTTTCGCCGCTTCCAAGTACTCCTGGCAAATGACGAAGCCATCGCGGCTGACCGCGTCAATCATCTGATTGAGATTCGGGATGTCACTTTTTTCCACGAGGAACACACTGGCACCGCCGGAGCCCTGCATCGGTTTCAGCACGCACCTGCCCTCTTCTTTCGCAAACGCCTTGATCTCGTCCCGGTCACGCGTAATCAGTGTGCGTGGGCGGACTTCTTCGGGGAACAGTTGGAAGTACATCTTGGTGTTTGCTTTGGCGAGTCCGTTCGGATCGTTCACCACAATGACGCCGTGACGCATGGCCACGCGACCAAACTCCGCCGCAGTCGTTGCCGCCCAGGGCCGCCTGAGGTAGTCGTCCGATGGCACGTTGCGGAGCATCAAAACGTCCAACTCATCGATCGTGATGCGTTGCTTCACCCCCTTTGGACCCTGCAGATCTTTGATGTAAGTCTCCTGGGAAGTGTACTTCTTGTCCTTGGGCGCAGATCGCGCACGAGCACGAACGAGTTCATCGGGATCGTAAGCCACATCGCCGACACCGATCATATAAGACTCGTGCCCCTGTTTGTGGGCTTCGTGAGCCAGTCGCACCGTCGTGAAACCTTTTTCTTCGGTCATCACGTCGTTGACAATAAATCCGATCTTCATTGGAAAATCCTTTCAATGGTTGAACGTAAGTAAGGCAGGTTTCAAACCTGTCCGACAACGAATCATGCTCAAAGTGTCGCCAGCTCCACGTTGCTGAAGTTGCGACGGTAGTACTTCATGTAATCAACTTTCCGTTCCAGCGCTTCGAGCACGGCGTGCGTAAAGTTGACCTTCTCAAACTTCTGAGCGCTGCCGAATCCACCGGGGCTGAAGACATTGATCTCCATCAATTTGTCGCCGACGATGTCCAGGCCAACAAGAAACATGCCATCTTCCACCAAGCGAGGACGCACCATTTCGGCAAGGCGAAAGTCCGTGTCGTTCAGTTCTGCACGGCGCAGCTTGCCACCAGCGTGAATGTTGCTGCGAATGTCGTCTCCCGAGCGGACTCGACGGAAGGCGGCGTACTTGCCATTGTGTCGCAGGGGCATGCCGTTCATGAGAAACAAACGCGTGTCGCCATCAGCGGCTGCGGGCAGATACTCCTGCGCCATCACGTAGCCGTCTCGGCTCACTGATTCAAAGATGTCTTCCAAGTTGCGTTCTTCATCCTTCCGCACGATGAAAACACCGGCCCCGCCCGAACCTTGCAGCGGTTTGAGGATCACAGTCCCTTCTTCATCGATAAACTTTGCGATACGGTCCAGGCTTCTGGTGACCAACGTTCGTGGCCGCACGCTTTCGGGAAACGTTTGCAGATACAGTTTGTTCATGGCCTTGGCCAGACCGTTCGGATCGTTGAGGACGATCACGCCGTGGCGCATCGCCAATCGTCCGAAATGGATGCCCGCCGACTGTGCCCAGGCTTTTTGCGCCGATGGATTACTCCGCAACAGCATCACGTCCAGGTCGTCAAGCGTGATCCATTGATTGATGGCCTTGTCGCTCTTGAAGGCAGCGAGAAACTTTTCCGAGGTGTAGCGACCTGGCGGGACTGTTCGGGCGAACGCGCCGATCGTGTCGTCGGGGTTGTAGGCCAGATTGCCCGAGCTCATGACCCAGACTTCATGGCCCATGTTGATCGCGTCGGCGGCCAGACGGTAGGTGGTCGCACCAGCTTCATTGCTGTCCATCACGTTGACCACGATTCCCAATCTCATCCTACGACTCCGTTCGTTAGTGTGGATTGACTCACCAGGTCCAGGACGGAGACGTTCTTTTGTCGCAGGAATTCGAGCCGTTTGATGGCCGCTGCATCGAGCAAGTAGCGAGGCACAATCGGGACTGGCTTCAAGACCTCGCGATACTGAAGATCCTTGATGATCGGAATGTGCTCCACGGCAATTTTGCCGACGACTAACGGTTCGAGTTGACCTCCGCCTTGCACGTATCTCAGGACTGCATAAAGTCCTCGCAGATAGACCGCATCCTTCGTGAGTCCGCCGCCACGATACACTCGAAGGGCGACCGTGTAAGCCTGCTTCGCTTCCAGCGAGAATTCCTTTGTGAGCCGATGATACGTCTCGGGAAACTTGGCACCGGCAACCAAATCGTGGACGGCGGCCACGCGCGCCGCCAGCAGACGCAAGCGACTCAGGCTTAACCCCCCGACGAGGTATTCGGAGAGAACGGCAAGGCCTTCCTGCAATCCGTCGTAACCCGCCAGCCCCACTCGCAAGAGTCCCAATGGCTGTTGTGCGCCGTTGTAGTATGTCACCAGGTGTGTGCCGATCTCATGTTGCAGGAGCGCTTGAGCACGTTCTCGGGAAATCGACAACTCGCGGCCGATGAGCAGGTTACCACCCGTGCAGAGCAAACCGCTGTAGATGTCCTCGCGGACGATGGCTTGGGCCGTAAAACTCGGAAGCTGAGATTGATAGTCACGGATCTCCTTGTTGGCCAATTCAGCAAACTCTCCGGCAGTGAGCTGCTCTTTCTTTTCGCCGACGGGGTCGGAAGGAAACTGAAGAATCTCCTGAGCCAGTGTCAGCAGTTCTGGTTCGACTCCGCCAAAGACTTGAAGACTGCCGGGGAGAAATCGCGGCGTACCAATATCCGCCAACATCGTAATCTGCCGATCCAATTCGTCCTGGGTTTGCCGCAGCAAGTGGGAGAGGGTCGGGTCTTCGACCTGTTCAGTAGGAATCTGCAGCAGCCATCGTTTCAAGAGCAGAGGATCATTGTCGAGTGGACGGTATTCAAACTGGGGCGTTGAACGAAAATCTGACTGTTGAAACTCGTGCCAGGAACGCTCGGCATTCACAGGAGTGAGTTGCAGCAGGAACTTGAACTTTCCGCTGACCTCTGTCAACTGTCTGTCGACTTCCCAGACGAGCTTCGGCAATGATTTGCGGCCCAGAGCGAAGTAATGTTGGGGGCGCAGATTTGTTCGATTGCGTGCGAATGCATAGAACGCCTTCTTGAGCGATCGCCCGACACCACGGCACAACTTTCGCAGCACATCAGGGTAGACCTCGCCCGTCTCCCGGTCGCGATAGATGGGGGCGATTTCAAGCCCCACCACAGAGCAGTTGATCTCCTCGGCTTCAGCAAGCGAAATCAGCGGCATCATGTTCAGTGGGTGGTTTTCGGCATCCAGCACCACTGCAGATGCAGCTTTGCGGTGGTGAACTTTGATTCGCTGTAGGTCGTAAGCGAGCGTGGCACATGTCCCTTCGGGACGGTGGGAGACCCGTGTGAGGATCCGGAACGCGGGTGTCGGCAACTGGAATTCACCTGTCGGCTTGTGGGCTGGCAGAGTGACTTCCGAGTCCTCTCCAGACCAGATCTCCAGGATCAGGAATCCCCCCCATTTCCGCGAGACAGTTTCGGCGATGCGATGCACCAACGGCGCCAAACCCTGCCGCACAGGAGCGTCGCCGGGCGCTGTCAAGAACGCCGCTTCTGCATGCACGAACAACTCAGTCCCGGCGTCCGCTCGCTGCGGATCTCGTCGATAGATGCACAAGAATGGCAAAGCACGATCAATGTTCAATCTGCCGCCACCCGGAAGTTTCCGTTTCACAGGTTTGTCATCCACCAACCGCGCGCAGACATCGTCCACGAACTCGCGTGAAATCTGCTCGTGCTCTGTCAGTTGATGTGTGACCACCGGGGAGTTTTCTCGTTGGGTTACGTGAGTACGAGATCTTGAAGAGAACAATCGCTGCCGCGCAGCCCTTCGAGTCGACTGATGGCCTCCGGCTGTTGCAGATAGCGAGGAAAGACAGGGGCGGGCTTGAGCACCTGACGGAATTGAAGTTCCTTGATGATTGGAATGTGCTCGACGGCCATCTTGCCCACGAGCAGCGGCTTCAAGTCGCCGCCTTTCTTGACGTACTTGAGGATGGCCACAAGCCCTCGCAAGTAAACCGCGTCTTTGGTGAGCCCGCCACCGCGATAGATGCGCATCGTGATGTTATAGGCCGCACGTTGGTTGAAATCATAATCTCGGTCGAGCGTCCGAAACGTGTCGACAAAGGAGGCTCCATCCGTCAAATGCCTGACGGCCACCACGCGAGCGGCAAGTTGTCTCATTCGGCTGCGATTCAAGCCGCCAACCAGGTACTCAGAAAGAACCGCGAGACCTTCTTGAAGCTCTTCATAGCCAGCCAGCCCCGAATAGAGCTGCTGAAATGGTTGCATGCGACCGTTGTAGTAGGTCAGCAAGTGAGTGCCGACCTCGTGTGAGAGCAGCGCCTCGACTCGCGATTCGGGCAAGCTGAGATCCGAGTTGATCAGTAACTTCCCGCGCGAGACGATTAGGCCGCTGACGTCGTCAGCCACCTGGACTTTCCCTTTGAAATCGGGGCACATTTGACGATAGAAATCGCACTCCGCCTCAGCACGTTTCGCAAAGGCTGCTGCAGAAACGTCCGCTCCCCTTTTTCCACGACGTACGTGTGGTGCGTGGTTCAGTAAATCTTTCGCCAGGCCAAGCAGGTCGTCCTTCACGCCGCCGAACAACTGTAAACTCTCGGGCAGGAATCGCGGCGTATCACGATCTCGCAGCATGGTCAGCTTCAACTCCAGCTCTTCCTGTTTCTCCAGAAAGAGCCGCTGAAGGGCCGGATCCTCAGCTCGCTCGATCGGGATTTTGTAGAGTTCTCGTTTCAGCACTGTGGGGTCGACAGGCAGAGGCCGGTAATGAAACTCCGGCACACGCTCGAATCGTTCACGCTGAAATTGCTTCCAAGCGTCGTTCGGATTGACGGGAGTCAGTTGCAAGAGGTAGTCGAACTGGTTGCTGACTGCTGCCAATTGTCGATCGATGTCCCACACAGCTTTGACAACTGCCCTTCGGCCCAACGCATGGTAGTGAGGCGGACGATGTATCGTTTGCGAGCGGGCGAATTCAAAGTAGGTTTGTCGCAGTGCCAAACTCAGACTGTGCTGCAGCGAACGGGCCAGCAGCGGGAACTCGTTCGTCGAGTTGGGCTTGCGATAGACGGGCGGCATCGCGAGACCAATGAACGAACATCCAATGTCACGGGCTTCTGACTTGGTCATCAGCGGCCCCATGTCCGGCGGGTAACACTTCCCGTCGCGAACGACGTCGACCTCGACCCCGTGTTTGAGCACTTTGACTTTTGTCAGCCGCTTTTCCAGTGCTTCGACGGTGCGTGCAATGCCGGTCGCCTCTGCATGGATCGAGAAGGATGGCAACACCGTCGGAACTGCCGGATCATTCGCCTTCCCGCCGTCCGGGGTGGCCCAGATCTCGACAATCAGGAACGCACCAAACTCGGCCGTTAGCGTGTGGGCAATTTCCTTCACCAGATGAGAGACGCTCTTGTGGAATTGGGGTGCCCCCGGAGCAATCAGGTATGACGCTTCCCCCTTTACAAGTCGTTCAGTTCCCGCATCCTCGTACTCGGGCGGCTGCCGATAGACGCATAAGAAGGGTAACTGACGGTCGATATGCAATCGACCCTTGGCAGGGAGCGTTCGACGAACGCGCTGATTACGCGACAGCCGATCACAGACCGCGTCGATCAATGACGCCGTTATCTCAGTTTTCGACTTCGCGGGAGATTTTCGAGTGCTTGTCTTTTTTTTTGCCGCCATGTTCCCATTGTAACGAAGTGCAGTGTCAGCAGCAGTTGGCTTGTTGGCGACTGCTTCAATTGAGGCTTGCACGTTCAGGCCCTTTTGAGTGCTTCTAACACGGCGGGAGCGGTGAACTTCAGTGCTTCACCGATGGCGGCAACATGGTCCGCGTGCGGCTGGCCAGTCCACTCGTCCATGAAGAATTTTTTGAACTCGATAGCGATGGCGACTCCAGTGTCGGGGTAGTTTTCGTGAATCCACCTCGGCCAGTTGCCACCCTGAAACTTCACATTCTCTCGCACGTCGAGTTTGCCTCCGGGGTAGTCGAACGATCGCAATGTGTCGATCAACGAATCAACCACTCCGCCCCAACGCTTGCGGTTCATCGTCCCTGTGCCGATGTTGACTTGCGGGTTGCCTTCCGGATCTGCTGCAGGGCCATCAATGCCATCGCGGCGATGGTTATAAGAGTGCAAGTCAAACACGACGAAGTGACCGTGCTGTTCCGAGAGTTCGTTGAACAACTCCCGCATGGCGCTGTAGAAGGCATCATACTCCGCCAGTGATCGCTCAAACATTTCCGTCGGCGGCTCGTCCTTCCAAACCGTCAGGCCCCAGGCATCCTCCGGGGTGCGGTACACGGCTTTGTCACGCGGGCGGTTCAAATCAACTTCGAACCGCGACCGTAGACCAACAACACGTGTTGGAGCCGCCTGAGCCCAATCGCCGGTGAACGGATCTTCCTCGCGTAACCGCCCAGCATCGTTTAACGCCAAGTGCTTCGCGACTTCGTCACGCACCTCATGTCCATCGTGAACTGCCGTGGCGACCAGAGGGCCAGAGCCCACGTGCAAACGCCAAACTTGCTCCGTCGTGCCGGTGTTGTGTTCCATCCTCTGACCTTTTTTTGTGAGGGCAACTCGAATGTCGGTTCTCGATTGAGTGACCCGCTAGGGTTACTGCAATCGCTATGCCATGGCGAGGCTCTGGTTGGCATGTTTGGTTAAGTGCTTGAAGCGATTGACTTAAGAGACGGTTGGCGATATTCACAGTTCGGCAGATTGAATTTCGTCGCCGATAATTTCGGCTGCAAATTGCCGACGACAATCTCAATCACTTCTCTCGTCCAAGATGGACCCTCTTTTGTTTGGCTCTGGTGATCGGGTGACGATACAGACGTAACGCGTACACATTGTGCTGATCGTCAAAAGCGTCGGTGGCATGGACCTCCAATCTTAGTTAGCTCCCCGAATCGACCGCTCTCTTCGAAGTCGTCGCTGTATCGACCTCATTTTTTGATCGGGCACATTCGCGAAGAAAAGCGGGCCTTCGAGACTTGGTACCTGTCACACCAATTCATGCGAAGGTATAATGTTCGATGCGCTTGTCACATTCCCCCCCAAGAAGATCAATACACGTTATGGTAGCTGCGACCGATTTGCAGACCACTCCCTCAGACAGGTTGCTCGAAGTTCTGGAGGATTATGAGCGAGTGCTCGTCGTCATGCACGACAATCCTGATCCCGATGCCATCGCAACGGGCTGGGCGATCTCATGCATGATCGAAGAACGGCTGGGCAAACCGGTCCGGCTCATCGGCGGCGGTGCGATCGTTCGAGCCGAGAACAAGCACATGGTGGAGCTGCTTTCACCTCCCATCGAATTGGTCACGGATATTGACGTCGTCAATACCACGGCAACGATCCTGGTGGACTGTGACATTGGCACAACAAACCAACTCGCCACACGGTCAGGCATTGTTCCAATTGGGGTGATCGACCATCACTTAAACGACAGCGATCCATGTGAACTTCGGTTTAAAGACGTGCGCACAGATGCGGCAGCGTCGGCCAGCATCGCAGCCGGTTATCTGCGCGAACAGAAAATTGAACCGGGGATGAAGCTGGCGACGGCAATTCTCTACGCGATTCGGACCGAAACGTGCGGTGCTGAAACAGAGCATTCCCCGCTGGACCGCTCAGTCGTGAAATGGTTGACGGCGTTTGCCGACCCGGAATTGCTGGCAGAGATCGAGAATGCACCTCTCGAACGTGCCTACTTCGGCGACGTGGTCTTAGCAATACAGCGGACATTTGTGTATGACGACGCTGCACTCTGCTTTCTGCCGAGGGCATCAGGAGCAGAAATCGTTGGTGAGATGGCAGACTTACTCGCCCGCTGTCGAGGCGTTGGCCGAGTGCTTTGTGCGGCGATCATTGATGGTGACTTGCTCTTATCGGCGCGGACCGAACGTGGTTCCGGCAACGCTGCCGAACTCTTGCAGGCGACGCTCGTCGGGCTTGGTGGATGTGGTGGTCATGCTCACCGTGCCGGCGGTAAGATCCCTCATGTCGGGCAGGGACAGAAGATTTCGGAGGACCTGCATGAGGAGATTCGCAGTCGCTGGTTGAAAGCCTGTCATGTCGACCGCAAGCGCGGCACGAGGTTGGTCGCTCGCCATGAGATCGTTGAGAATCTCTAAGTCGGCCAGCTTCTGAAACTGTCAGGAATCGAGGGCTGGTGACCCGCTGTCTTACTGCCGTCTACGCCAACGCTCTCACAAGGGTGCCTGTCTCGAATTGCTCGGCACTTTGCTTTCTTTCGACACCGATTCGGGTAACGTCACTCGGATGCGCGTGGCTCGGACACCTTCGACTTCGATGACCTCGGCCACCGAATCATCGATCTGCACCTGATCGCCCACTTGGAGCACGCGACCGCTCCGTTGCAGGAGGGCTCCTGCAAATGTGTCGACATCAACTGCATCCAGTTCCCAGTCGAACTTTCTTTCGACCACGCCCACCGGAACGCTGCCTTGCACGATGAATCTGCGATCTCCGTCCGGCGTGATGTCCGGGGTCTCGGTGTCGAATTCATCGTCAACAGGACCAATGATCTGCTCCAACACATTCTCCAGTGTGACAATTCCGACGACCGTTCCGTGCTCATCGACAACCATCGCCATCAGTTGGTGAGTCTTCTGGAAATGCTTGAGCAACTGACTGATCGGAATCGTTTCCGGGACGTGATGCGGTTCGCGGGCAAGCTGCCGGAGATCGATCTTTGAATCCGCCTCGACACCAATCAGATCCTTGATGTGAATGATGCCGATCACATTCTCCAGGGAATCATCGCACAGTGGATACCGTGTGTGTTGGGATTTTTGCACGACCGCCAGGCAATCAGCGAGCGACTGGTCGACGTCAAAGAACACGGCTTCACTGCGA
The DNA here is from genome assembly GCA_029259815.1 of Planctomycetaceae bacterium. GTDB lineage: Bacteria > Planctomycetota > Planctomycetia > Planctomycetales > Planctomycetaceae > JAHBXU01. The sequence goes on from JAJDEJ010000077.1 coordinate 28,560, forward strand.
GGCACCATGACCCGGCGACAGATCATATCGTCGAACTCAAAGACCGCATGGATCAGCCGTTGTTCGTTTCGTGTCAGTTCCCCGTGGCCATGTGCTTGCTTGATGAGGGCTCGAATCTCCGTCTCCGTGTGCGGAGTATCATGCTCGGTTGCACCTTCGATCCCCACGAGCCGCAGCAACATCGATGTGGAGTAGCTCAGTGCGATCAAGAACGGGTAGAAGAGGATGTAAAGCACTTTCAGAGGCAAGGCGCACCACAGAATCACGATCTCCGGACGACGAATCGCGTAAATCTTCGGTGCCTGCTCGCCGATCACCAGATGCAGCGTGGTGATGACGGTGAAGGCTACAATGAATCCCGTTGTCTGTACTACGGCTGATGACGTCACCCCCACGGCTTGCAACAGGGGTTCCACCAGCTTGGCAAACGCAGGCTCTCCGACCCAACCCAAGGCGAGCGAAGCCATCGTAATCCCGAGTTGGCACGCAGACAACGACCCGTCCAATCGATCACCGAGCCAACGGGCGGTTCCAGAGAACGGACGGCCCTGTTTGACCAGTTCATCAAGCTGACCTCCGCGGACTTTCACCAGCGCGAACTCGGCGGCCACGAAAAAGCCGTTGAGGAGTACCAGGACAATGGCAACCGTCAGGTAGCCAGTCGTCAGTTGCCAGTCGTCCATCATCATTCCCCGGAGGCTTTGAAGTGTTCTTTTTTCAGACCGTGGCGTTTCATGACATCATACAATGATCTCGGGTTGATGCCGCTGTACCGCGCGGTTTCATCGACGTTGCCATTGGTCTTGTCGAGTTGATGAACGAAATAGGCTTGTTCACAGGAACGGACGACAACATCACGCACATCCTTCCAGGGACATGACTGCCACTCCCCGTCGAACAATTCATCCAGGACCGACGAGGAGTTCGCCTCAGTCAGGGATCGCGGCATAGGCACGATCGTGCGCGGCAGGTCATTGAGGGTCACCTGGTTGCCTTCGCACAACAGGACGCTTCGCTCGACAACATTGATCAGCTCTCTGATATTGCCCGGCCAGGCGTATTCCACCAAGGCTTGCATCGCTTCGTCAGAAAAGGACGAGATGGAACGATTGAGCCGAGTGCGGAAGTCAGCCAAGTATCGATCGGCCAGTTTAGAGATGTCCTCTGGATGCTGACGCAGTGGCGGAACGTCCAAGGTAACGACGCTCAGCCGATAGTACAGGTCACGACGAAACCGATCGGTCTTCGTCTCCTCGTGTAAGTCGCGATTCGTTGCGGCCATGACGCGGACGTTGACAGGCATGGGCGTTTCGCTGCCGAGCCGTTGGATCGTTCGGTCCTGCAGCACTCGCAGCAGTTTGACCTGAACATGTTTGGGTAACTCACCGATCTCGTCGAGGAAAATTGTTCCGCCGTGGGCCAGCTCGAAACATCCCCGCCGCGCGCTGACGGCACCGGTAAACGCCCCTTTTTCGTAGCCGAAGAGTTCCCCTTCAAGCAGCGATTCCGGGAACGCTGAGAGTATCACGGGAATGAAGGGGCTGGCTGATCGCGGACTGGCCGCATGGATGGCACGTGCAAGACGCTCTTTGCCGACACCCGTCTCTCCCTGGATGAGCAGAGAACTATCCGGCTCCACCACCCGTTTGACGATGTGGAGAAACGAACGCATCGTGGTGCTCACCGAAGCGAAGTCACTCAAGCTTGCTTGTGGAGTGTCGATTTCATGTTGCAGACGTTCGATACTTGTCTTTCTCTGGCGAGTCACGAACGCATTGAATGCATTTCGAAGCGTCGTATCGTCGAGAGACGTATTCAGCACGGCTGTACAGCCGGCAATCAACAAGCGAGCTCGCTCCTCCGCGTTCTCGGTCTCGGTGACAACGATCACTTCGGGGCGCTCCGGCAGCGCTTGAATCGTCTCGACGGTGCTTTCGATCGGATCGGGTAACGATGAACGCCCAATGATGACCAGGTCCGTCGGGAAAGCCTTCACGCGATCCCACAAGACCGCCTTTTGAGGAGCCGTGGCAACTGCCGTTTCCAGTGGCTCAAAAATCCGATCAAGGCGTCGCTCGAAAGCCGAGTCGTCAACGATCAACAAGATTCGGACGAGAATGATTTCACCTCAAAACTCAATCGGCAGATATCCCCAACATCAGGGGTTGGCATCCGATCATATCGGCAAGTCCCTGCGAATGACACCCACTCCTATTGACGAATAATACGTGTAAGTCGAATTCATACAATAGTTTGCTGTCCACAGAGAACTTCATTGGTCTTGGGCACGCTGATTGCTTCATCGCCTTCTCGTAACATGAATTTCGTGCTTTGGAGTTGGCTGCTATCGTTCTGAAGATCATGTGCGATGAGTACCACTCTCTTCGGATATGCCCCGGCAACGTCTACTTTGCGTGGATATCAAATGCCAACTGAGCAAGGAATGAGCGGTCGGCGTCCAGTTGACGATTCCTCGACCGTACGAATTTCCTCAACAAGGAGATGTAAAATATGAGCAAGGATGTGCTGCCCGGAACGGATCATCAGCTTCGCACAACGGGCACCAGTGACGTACCGTTACAAGAGACAAATGGTCGGCCTCATGAGGCCACGACACCTCTTTCGGACCCACAACCGATCGACTCATCAGCGACTCAGATCGGTGCCGGAAGTGCTGCGTTCAAGAAACGTCATCCGGACATCGGCGCTCGCCCCGGCACTCTCATGATTGCTGATGATGCCCCGACTCCCAGGATTCGCATGATCCGTTTTGATCAGGAAGACGTGCATGAGCAGGACATCACGGGAGCACAGCAAATGGCTGCCGCCCTTGACCCGGCAGACATCACCTGGGTTGACGTACAGGGTTTCGGGGATGAAGAACTGATCCGTGAAATTGGTGAGATCTTCTCGATCCACCCGCTCGCCATGGAGGATGTCGTCAACATCCCACAACGCCCCAAGGCCGAGATGTACCAAGACCAGATCATCATCATCACGCGGATGGTGAAGATGAATGGCGCGGCCAGTGTTGACATGGAACAGGTCACACTGGTTCTCGGTGAGTCCTACGTGCTGACCTTTCAGGAACGTTACGGCGATATTCTCGACCCGGTCCGTGACCGAATTCGTACAGGCGTGGGACGGCCCATTCGACGTAACGGCGCAGGCTATCTGGCCTACGCCATTGTGGACACGATCGTCGATGGCTACTACCCGGTGATCGAGGCGATTGGAGACCACTTGGAGCGTCTCGAACATTCGGCGATGGAGAATCCCTCTAACGAAGTTCTTCGCGAACTCAATCGAACAAAGAACATGCTGGTGAATCTTCGTCGGGCCATCTGGCCTCAGCGCGAGGCCGTCAATTCGTTGATCCGCGATGAGAACAGTCTGATCAACGATGACGTGCGCGTGTTTCTCCGCGACACGTACGATCACTGTGTCCAGACCGCTGAAGTCATTGAGATGTACCGCGAAATGGCAACCGGGCTGATGAACACCTACCTGTCCTCCATCGCCAACCGCACCAATGAAGTCATGAAAGTGCTGACGATTATGGCCAGTGTCTTCATCCCGCTCACGTTTCTCGCCGGTATCTACGGAATGAACTTCGTGCACATGCCGGAACTCCAGGTCTGGTGGGCCTACCCGTTGGTTTGGGGCACCATGCTGACTGTGGGATTTGGAATGCTTGCCTTCTTCTGGCGCAAAGGTTGGATCGGCCAAGGGTGATCACGAGATCGTTACCGTAGCCTTGTGACTAGTCCTTGAACCAGCGTAGATCCATTGGCGGTGATTCGTGTGGCCGGAATTCTTCTGCGATTCTTGATGTTTTCGCGTAGTGAGAGCGGAAGAGCGTCGCATCTCAGGGAGGTTTTCACGTGAACCGCAGGATACGCA
>JAJDEJ010000078.1 GCA_029259815.1 Planctomycetaceae bacterium
GTAGAGCGGACACACACTCCGTAGGACGGACTTCCAAGTCCGTCCAGACATACCTTCAAAACGGTGATGACGAGCAAGGGACCAAGGAATGGACGGATTTGGAAATCCGTCCTACGAAAAACTGACACGCTCGGAGCGTGACGACTACTTTTGCTGTTGTCGACAAAGCTTAAAACTCACCGATCACTTCGCCGCCGCTGCGAGTTCCGAGTGATCGCCAGACGCTGAGGTCGATGTTTTCCGAGATCGAACGGGCCGAACCATCGATCAACGCAGTTTGCACCATGCCCACATGGTGGCTGCGGGAGGTGATGATGGCGTAACTGGGATTGCCGACGACGCCGTTCTTGCCCTCCTGCCAGGAGTTGTAGTCGCAGTCGAGCATGTTACCGGAACCGTCATCGCAATTGACGACCGTATTGGGGAGCATTGTCGTGGTGATCCCATGATGGTGCACACGTCCGTCGGGCCATTCGGTGTGTCCGGTATTCTTGAACTGTGCCCCGCTGGCGACCGCCGCTTCGGCTTCAGTCAGCGTCTCCGGCACATTCGTCGATGGTGGCCCTGCGTTACGACGGTAGGGTTGCCACGCCTTGACCTCGGAGACGAGCAATGTGTTGCTCGTGCCATCACTGACTGCGGACAGCCTCAGACTCGCGTTGGGGTAGAACGCTCCGTCGCCTCCTTCGCCTGTGACCGGGTCGTAGACGAACCAAGTGCCGAAGTTGAACCCATAGTTCGTCGGGTAAAGGTGTGACCTGCCGCCCCCTGGGTCGCGAACGACATCGCTGAGCGGATCAGACGGACACGCGTACACGGGGATCTTCAGCCCATCAATGGCGTCCTGAAAATCCCAGGCAACAGTGATGTCAACGTTGCTGTAGAGGTTGTTCTGATCCATGTAAGGCAGCAGGCGACCGTGCACGCCCCACGAGCCGTTGTTGCCCGTCACCGTCACCTCCGGATTGATGCACGCACTGGGTGGGAGGAAGCGATAGGCATCGAGATAATTATGGATCGCCAGACCGATCTGCTTGAGGTTGTTCTTGCACTGCGTGCGTCGCGCCGCCTCGCGCGCCTGTTGCACAGCCGGCAGCAGTAACCCAATCAGGATCGCGATAATGGCAATGACAACCAGCAGTTCGATCAGCGTGAATCCCGTCTTTTGTCGCAAGGATGGTTGACTCAACTGAGTGACTCCTCGGAATGTGGTTGATGAACAGAGAACTCGATTGCTACGGAAACGAATGACGTTAGTCGACAGTCAGCACTTCGATTTCCGCAAATTTGCCGACCTTCATGTTGGCACCGCCGACAACGAGCAATCGCTGGTCATCAAGCGGCAACATGCGGTGAAAGAATCGGGCTGTGGGCATCTGTGTGACGATCTTCCATTTCTTGCCGTCATTCGAGAAACATTGCAGATCCCCCGTGATGGTGCTGACAAACAGTTGGCCCCCTGTCGCAAATGCCGATGCGCCAAAGCCGGTGATGCCGGCGGGGGGACCTCCTTGAGCCTTATCCGCATCGCTCGTCACCAGCGCCGGACCTTCGGACCAAGCCTGCGACTCAGGGTCGAAGATGGCAGTCTCAGCCGTGGGGCCTCCCTCCTCCTGCATGCCGCCGATGACGTACAGCTTTCCCTGATGGGCGGCAGTGGTGAGAGCGCGACGCCGAAACGGTGCGGTGGGTACTGACTTCCATTCCAACGTGTCGCAGGCCAAGTCCATGGCCCACGCCGTTTCATGCCAGACCGACTCCTTTTCTCCAGCTAACATCCAACCGCCGACAACATAGATCGTGTCCCCGACGACAGCCGCATCGTGAGACGATCGCGGTTCAGGCAATGGAGCGAGGTCGGACCATTCACCAGTCTCAGGGTCGAAGGCAGCGACGCTTTCCTGTGACCACAGATCGTGATCTTCTCCCTCGGCATTCTTCGCGGTGAATCCGCCGATGCGATAGAGTTTTCCGCCATGCGAGACGAGGGCCAAGCCCTGCAGATGCGGGCCATCTGCAAGCGTTTCCCACTCTCCACCGTCGAGGGACACTCGCCGCAGTTGATTTCCCTGCTCCGCTGTCGAGTAGGAGTGAGCATCCCCTGTGTGACCGCCATAGATGTAGAGATACCCATCACAGACTGCGCCACCAAAACTCGTCACCAGCTCGGGCAAATCCGGCAGGCTCGGGCTCGCTTCGTTCGCAGGTTGTCCGGGTGATTTCATGGCGACAGTCGAGTTGTGGGGGACTTCGGAGTTGTGATTGCATGGCGACTCGCATTCGGCTGCCCCGATGTGCCACGCACGGAGCGAGACAGCCCCGCGTCGGCCAGAACACAATGACATCGAACTCTGAGACATCGAACTCTGAGTGAGCACAATTGTGACAATCAGGGACAAGTTTGAAAATGTCGCTGTCTTAGACACGGCAGTTGCCCCCATCGAGGATGCATGCAATGCTGGACTCACTGAATTTCACAGAACTGACCTTACATATCATCCTCAGCCGACGCCATCACATGCAACGCCTCGTCATCAGCTCTAGCCTGGACCCTGACAGTCGCAGCCGCCTGATGGCCAGGCACGCTGTTGCAGCCCTCGAAGAACTCGGACAGCCCGTTGACTGGTTAGACTTACAAGAGACCCCGCTTCCCATGTGTGATGGATCAACGGTCTATGGGACATCGGAGGTGATACAGGTCGCGGACAGAGTTCGAACCGCACAGGGCATCATCCTGGCAGCCCCTGTTTACAACTTCGACGTCAACGCCGCAGCCAAGAACCTCATCGAGTTGACAGGCAGGGCGTGGCAGGATCAAGTCGTCGGCTTTCTTCTCGCCGCAGGCGGGCAAAGCAGTTACATGTCAATCATGAGCCTCGCAAACAGCCTAATGCTCGACTTTCGCTGCCTGATTCTCCCCAAGTTCGTTTACGCCACCGGACAATCGTTCAAGGGCGACCAGCTCACAGACTCGATGACCGTTTCCCGCATCACAGAACTCGCAGAAAGTCTCGCCAATGTAGCCGACGCGGTCCTCAAAGCCTGAGAACAGGCCTCAACACCACATGGGCGGGAGTAAAAGAAAAGAGCCACCGGTCAGACTTGAACTGACGACCTGCGCATTACGAATGCGCTGCTCTGCCAACTGAGCTACGGTGGCAAGGTTAATCACCGTAATAGTTTACGCTATCCTGGTGAATGCGGTATGTCTCCCTTTACAATAAAACTCACAATCGCCAACGTGCACAAGCGTACCGTATGCCAAGTTGAAGATACCCGCCTGATTGCAGCAGACGGGCATCATGGCCACCACCTAACTCTTTGTGCTGAGAGGCGATGACGTGAAAAGTGTAGCAGCCGCCCGGCGTTCCAGCAAAGGCAATCGACCGCCCAAACCCTATCCCGACTTCCCGCTCACGCGTCACCCGATGGGGGTATTGGTGCAAGTGTATCAAGAGAGAGGTGCACTACTTCAGCCGATGGGGGAAGCGGGTGAAGGGCGAGATGGTGATCTTGCCAGAAGGGGGATCATGGAAGGCAGCCCTCGACCTGTATCTCCAACAGAGGGGCGACCTCTATGCGGGACGTCCGCCGTCCGCCGTCGTTGATGGCAAGCTCTCGATCAAGGATCTCTGCAATCGATTCCTCACCGACAGGTCCAGAAAGATTGAGAGCAGTGAACTGGTTCAACGGACCTTCTGGGATTACCAACGTGTCACCGACCGGCTCATCACGATCTTTGGCAAGAACAGGCTTGTTGCAGATTTGCATCCAAAAGACTTTGCCGCGCTGCGGGCAGAGATCTCCAAGTCCAACGGCCTTGTTGCACTCAACGGAGAGATCACAAGGACCAAGGTCGTCTTCAACTTCGCCATCAATAACCAGTTACTGGAGCAGCCGATCTCCTACGGCACTGCTTTTGATTGGTCGACGGCCAAATCATTGAGGCAAGCTAAGGCCCAGGTCGGTCCTCGGATGTTTGAGGCGGAGCAATGTTGGATGCTGATCGACACTGCCCACACACCCGAGTTACGGGCCATGATCCTGCTGGCCCTCAACTGCGGTTTTGGTAACAGTGACTGCGCCAAATTGCCCCGTGTGGCCGTTGATCTGGATTTGGGATGGGTAGCCTTTGCTCGCCCGAAGACGGGTGTGGAACGGTGGTGTCCGCTTTGGACTGAAACGCTTCAGGCCCTTCATGAGGTGTTGGGGCGCCGTGACCCTGAACGCGACCTTGTGTTTGTCACCCAGTTTGGCAACAGCTTCGAGAATGACGGAGCAGCCATCTCAAAGGAGTTCCGGAAACTCCTTGATGAAAACGGCCTCCATCGCAAGGGGCTGGGGTTCTACGCCCTGCGCCATACCTTCCGCACGATCGCCGACGAAACCGGTGACATCCCCGCTGTCCGGCTAATCATGGGGCACGCAGATGACAGCATTGATGCCGTGTACCGGGAGCGGATTTCTGACGAGCGTCTCCAAGCGGTCACTGAGCACGTCAGACGGTGGTTGCTACCGGTCGAAGAGGTTCATCTGGACCAACCTTCCGGCCGGCCCCAACTTCTAATCGTGGGATGAACGCACGAATCTGAAGAAAGTCTGAAAGTTTTCAAGATTCTTGCCAGAATCTCAAGTGACCCTGGTATTGATAAGAGCGATATGACAGTAAGCACCCGGCTGACGGGTGCAGGGATGTCAGAGGGACTGCCGCAAGCACTGACGGTAGTCTTCCTCACTCCCGCTCTTGACGATGCTTTCAGACGACAAAGAGTTCTACACACCTCCGGAAATCGCTCGACTGCTCGGCGTCGTTTATTCCAAGATTTCGCAGTTTATTTAAAGTGGTGAACTGAGAGCAATCGACCTCTCCCTCAAACGGTCTTCCCGTCCCGGTACAAGATCAGTCGCGCCGATCTTGAAGCGTTCTTGCTTCGTCGCTGTACGTCGGCACCTCCACCACGCGAAAGGCGGCGGTCGAAGCAGGACGACAGCATCATCGAGTTTTTCCAGTGACAAGCAACCGGCGTGTCTATCACCCCGAGTCGCCTCAGGCATACCCACATCTACCAGTAGATGACATCTCGGTCACAACCATTGGGGTTGCTCATCGTACATCTCGGCAATTCGAAGCACCATGGAAGCTGCCAATCATGCTGTATTTCTATCAACCTCATGCACAACGGACATCGACAGAGCAGCAGAGGGCTTTATGTCCACACCTATGCTCTCCAGCTCATGCGGAACAAAGCTGTCTCACTCAGGGGAATGCTCAGGGCTTAGGCACCGATTGGTCGACGTAAGTGTTGGTGGGAGGGTATGTTCTTGCTGTCGCGAGGTCGAGTGTGAGGGCGTGGACGCCGTCGGGTCTTGCCGGGATGCAGGAGCAGACGGTCATGGACGGGGTGGCACGGGAGTTTTTGTAAACGCTGAGGCGGTATTTTGCCGATCTCGAAGACCCACGCGTGCAGGCCTCGTGTGAGCATCGATTGATCGACATTCTGGCGATTACGGTGTTGGCGGTCAGTTGCGGGGCCGATGACTGGACGGATCTGGAAACGTGCGGTCGCCTGCGGCACGACTGGTTGCAGTCGTTTCTGGAACTCCCCGGCGGCATTTTCTCGCATGACACGTTTGGCCGCGTGTTGGGCCTGCGGCACCGGCAACAGTTCGCGGCCTGTTTGTTTCCGTGGACGCAGGCCATTCACGAAGCGACCGGCGGCAAGTTGATCGCGATCGACGGCAAGCAAGTCCGCACGCCGACTGATGAGGGAGGAGGAAGTGGCGGACGCGGCAGGA